>NZ_CP087176.1:1927264-2228891 GCF_024748695.1 Pseudomonas sp. B21-040 | reverse complement strand
AGCCTTTCAGCCCATTAACGCCATCAATTGGCGGGCCCCGAGCACACTAATTGCGCGTTTTAGGTTGTAGGCACTCACTGCCAAGGCCATTTCCGCTCTCGCGCCCTCCAGTTGACGCAACAGGAAGCGAGCATTGCCAAACAGCCATTGCTTCAGGTTGCCGAAGGGGTGCTCAACAATGGATCTTCGGTTGGCCATCATCTGCGGATGGGCCAGCATTCGTTGCTCCATTCGCTCAAAGGCTTCTTCATGGGCGTGGCGTGAGACGTAGCGGCGCTGAGCGCCAGTGCATTGGGATTTGAGCGGGCAGGCGGCGCAGTCGCTGACATCTGCCTGATAGATCCGATCGCCCTTGTGGCGCTGTTTGAGCGTTAACCACTTGCCTGCCGGGCACTGATAACGATCGTGTTCGGCTTCGTAGATAAAGTCTTTGCGCTCAAAAAAGTCCTCACCACCAGGATTGACCGAGCGGTTGGGCGGCACATAAACGGTAATCGCAGCCTCCTCGCAGGCCTGAAACTGCTGGCCGTTGGAGTAGCCGGCATCGGCAGTCACGGTCAGGGCATCTTGTTCCAGCTGTTCTTTGGCGGCTTTAGCCATTGGTTCGAGTTGCTTGCGGTCGTCGCCATCCTGGGTAACCTCATGATGCAGAATCAGGCAATGCTTGGCATCCACGGCGCTCTGCACGTTATAGGACACACGCGGCCCCTTGGGCGTGCGCATCATTCGGGCATCGCTTTCGTGGGTGTTGAACTGCTCCAGGCCCATCGAGTTCATCAGCGCTTGGCAGCTCTGATTGTCCTGCTGGCGAACTTTAAGCTGCACCAGTGCTGTTTTGATCGCGCCGCGATCAATCACCTCTCCCGCATCGAGCCTGTCAGCCTCATCCAGTTCGGCCAGATACTGAGCGATGCGCTTATCCAGTTTTTCTTCCTGACGCTTGAGTTGCTTGAGGTTCATATGGCGCCGCGAGGAAGCGACTGCCTGAAACTTGCTGCCGTCGATGGCCACCAAGTCTCCTGCGATCAGACCGGCCATGCGGCAAAACCGGACGAAGGCACCGCACGTCGCCACAAAGGCGGATTTGTTGTTTTTGCGAAAGTCGGCGATGGTCTTGAAGTCGGGCTTAAGCCGGTTGATCAGCCACATCACTTCGATGTTGCGCTGGCACTCGGCTTCGAGACGCCGCGATGAGCGAATCCGCTGAAAATAGCCATAGAGGTAGAGCTTGAGCTGATCGGCAGGATCATAAGAAGGACGACCTGTGCTTTTGGGCAGCGCTTTATCAAAGCCCAGTTGCACCAGATCCAGCTTGGCGACGTACAGGTCAATAACCCGAACGAGATGATCCTCGGGGATCAGTTCTTCCAGCGAGACCGGGAACAGACTGGTCTGGCTACGGGACTCACCTTGGATGTAAGCCATAACGAAAAATGCTCCGTATCTTTCGATACGGAGCATTTTCTTTGAGCTTTGCGCAGATTGCTAGGTTTTCACACAGTCTGCGAAGGACGCCTTTTTTATATTTCCATGCCTTGAATGTTGTCAGACATGCTCACTGCTTTTCGCATGCAGCGCTCGCGGCTCTCCATGCCCATGGTCGGTTTCCACCACCGGGATTTCTTTTCCGTCGCAGTCATGCAGTTTGCCTTCGCTGAAATAATCCCCTTCGCGCAACGCCGCCAGGTCCTGATAACGCAACACGCGCTCAGTACCGGCCGCGAACACCGACTGCTGATCCGAGTTACCCGCCGTGAGGTGGTTGAATGTCAGGTTCAACACGATGGCCATGATCGCCGACGAGCTGATGCCCGAGTGGAAGATGGTCGCGAACCAGCTAGGAAAATGGTCGTAGAAGTTTGGTGCAGCAATGGGGATCATGCCGAAACCGATAGAGGTAGCGACGATGATCAGGTTGACGTTGTTGCGGTAATCGACCTTGGACAGCGTCCGGATACCACTGGCCGCCACCGTACCGAACAGCACGATACCGGCACCACCCAGAACAGACGTCGGCACAGCGGCGATGACCCGGCCCATGAACGGCAGCAAGCCGAGAATCACCAGGAACAAACCACCCGTGGCGACCACGTAGCGGCTCTTGATCCCGGTCACCGCCACCAGCCCGACGTTCTGGGCGAAGGCACTTTGGGTGAACGAACCGAAGATCGGCGCAATCATGCTCGACAGCATGTCGGCGCGCAGACCGTTGCCCAGGCGTTTGGAGTCGACTTTGGTGCCAATGATTTCACCGACGGCGAGGATGTCCGCCGAGGTTTCCACCAAGGTCACCATGACCACGATGCACATCGACAGGATGGCGGCGAAGTGGAAGGTCGGCATGCCGAAATGAAACGGCGTCGGGAAGCCGAACATCGGACCTTGGGTGACGGACGAAAAGTCCGCCATGCCGAGGAACACCGCGATGACCGTGCCGATGACCATCGCCAGCAGAATCGACAATCGGGAGATGGTCGCGCTACCGATCTTGCTTAGCAGCAACACCAGCACCAGCGTCACCGCCGCCAGGCCAATGTTCGCCACGCTACCGAAGTCCGGCGCGTGACTATTGCCGCCCATGGCCCAACGCGCAGCCACCGGCATCAACGTCAGGCCGATGGTCGTGATCACAATACCCGTGACCAGCGGCGGGAAGAACTTGGTGATGCGCGAAAACACCGGCGTGATCAGCAAACCAATCAACGACGCGGCAATCACCGCCCCGAGAATCGACTGGAATCCGCCCTCCCCGCCACTGCTGACTATCGCCACCATGGTCGCGACACCCGAGAACGACACGCCCTGTACCAGCGGCAACTGACAACCAAAGAACGGTAAACCGAGGGTTTGCAATAATGTCGCCAAGCCCCCCGCAAACAATGAAGCTGCAATCAACAAACCGATGTCCGCCGGCGAGAGTCCGGCCGCCTGACCGATGATCAAAGGCACCGCGACGATGCCTCCGTACATGGTCAGAACATGTTGCAGGCCGTAAGCCATATTCGCGCCGATCCCGAGATTTTCATCCTCGGGCCGTTGGTGTGAAACATGGGGCGTTTTCATGGTTGGGGGGTTCCCTGGTTTTTGTTGTGCGCACACTGTATTCAAGACACAGGACAAATGTCTATATAGTTGTATACAACTTATCGGTCAGATTATGGACAGGTGTCCATTTTGCTCGTCGAGTGACGAACCTGATCGCACAAAAAACCTTGAAATACATCCCTCCAGGTACTCGCCCCTTCTGCCGCTAATCTTTTTCGTTCATGGCGACCGCCGGCACGGATGCCCTCTTTTTTATACATATAAAGTATGCATAATGAAGCCATTCGACATTCAGTATGACAAGGCAAAGAACGCGGCCAACAAACTCAAGCATAGTGGCATCAGCCTGGCGGAAACCGAACCGGTGTTCGATGACGAGCGGGCCCTGACGCTGCAAGACCACGATCACGACGAACAGCGCTGGATCATCATGGGGCAGGATGCCAAAGGTCGTTTACTGGTGGTTGCCTACACGTGGCGCGAACCGAATTTCGTTCGAATTATTTCCGCACGCGTCGCCACCAAAAACGAGCGTCGCCACTACAGGGATGCATGACCATGAAAGACGAATACGACTTCAGTAACGCCAAGCGCGGGGCCGTTGCCTCCAGCAAAGGCAAGACCCGCATTACCATCATGCTGGATGATGCCGTCATCGAGGCGGCTCGCTCGCTCGCGGAGAACGAAGGATTTGGTTATCAAACAGTCATCAACAACACGTTGCGCCAGAGCTTGCTCAGCGATAAAGGACAAGGCGCGAAGGTCGATCAACCCAGCGGCGCCACTGCCGGCCAACTCAAAAAAGGCGTAACGGCCACCGACCTCAAGAGCCTCGAACAGAAACTCGCAGAGGCCCTTAACGAAATCCGTCGTGTGATGGAGCCGGGGATTCGGCCATAGGGGATAGGATCCTGAAGGCAAGTCAAGATCAGCATTAGTGCGCAAGGCAGATCGGCAGATCTGCCTTGCGCAGGCTCGGTCAGACCTCTTCCTTCGGCGCGATCAAACGCTCGATCACCTGCCTCAACCGGGCGCTCTCAGGTACCAGAATTCCGAACTCGCTGCCCAGCAGCTCGATCAGCTCATCCACATCCGTCACTTGGCGCCGCTCACTCTCGTGACCGATCCGATGTATTGCAAAGTTGCCGTTGTTGAGCGTACGGCGCCAGCCCTCCCCGGTCCGGGCAACCATCAGTTGTTTGGCAAACGAAGACTCGGGATGGGTCGAGACGTACCAGTTGCCGAGGGTGTAATCGATGTCTTCCTGGCGCTGCAGGTCGAAGATGTACATCGCCCGCCACTCGCCGCCGACGTTGGCGCGCAAGGTGTAGCCATCCGCATGTTGTTCAATGCGATACGGCTCATGAGGGGTGGGTTGCCCGGCTTCGGTGTCGAGCATCAGTGGTGCCGTGGGGACCATGCCGCCAAAGCCGACGTCGGTGATGTAGCGCACACCGTCCAGAGTGACCAGGCTCAAACGGTGAGTGCGAGCGGTCCACGCGCCTTCGGGCTGCCCCATCACAACCCGTCCGGTGATGCCACGGGCGTCGAAGCCCAGCTCCTGAAGCAAAGCCAGGAATACATGGTTGAGCTCATAACAGTAGCCACCGCGACCGTCGAACAGGACTTTCTGTTCAATGGACGGCAGGTCTATCCGCACCGGTTCGCCCGACAATGTGGTGAGGTTTTCAAATGCGAAGGCACCGGTGTGGCGCAACTGCAACTGGCGCAGGGTTTCCAGGGTGGGTGCCGGGGGCGCATCGAAGCCCAGGCGCTGCAAATACAACTCAAGGTGGGTCAGGCGTGGCTCGCTCATTGCTCAGTCCTTATGCATGGGGCCGCGGATCGCTCCGCCGATGGCCGCCATGTATAAGGGATAAAGCGCTTCGACTGACAATTGATTTCGCCAATCACTATCCCCGCCGAAATCAATGTTACTTGCGCGAACTCACACGAATCCATGTCGGCGCATGGTCACTGGCATGCGGCTCGTTGCGCACCCAGGCGTCGACACCGGCCTCTTGCAAATAAGGACTCAGCACCGGGTTCAGCAACAGGTGATCGATGCGCAGCCCGGAGTTTGTCTGCCAGTGCTGCCGGAAATAATCCCAGAAGGTGTAGAGCCGGTCCTGCGGATACAGATGTCGCAGGGAATCCGTCCAGCCCTGATCCAGTAAACGTTGATAACACTCGCGGCTTTGCGGTTGCAGCAGCGCATCCTTGAGCCAGGACCGAGTGTTGTAGATGTCCAGATCGGTGGGTACCACGTTGTAGTCACCGGCCAGCACCACCGGGTGTTCACTGCCTTGCAGTTCCTTCGCATAGGCGATCAGCCGCTCAAACCACGCCAGTTTGTAGTCGAATTTCGGCCCCGGTTGCGGGTTGCCGTTGGGCAAGTACAGGCACCCCACCAGCACACCATGCACCGCCGCTTCCAGATAGCGACTGTGGGTATCGGTGTCATCGCCTGGCAAACCGCGCCGACTCTCCAACGGTTGCGCATCTCGCGCCAGAATCGCCACCCCGTTCCATGAAGATTGACCCTGCCAGATGGCACCGTATCCGGCCGCCTCAAGCTCGGCGGCAGGAAAGGCTGCGTCCACCGATTTCAGTTCCTGCAAACAGGCAATGTCCGGTTTTTCCCGTTCCAGCCATACCCGTAAATTGGGAAGACGTGCGCGCAGGCCGTTGACATTGAACGTGGCGATTTTCAGGTTTTTCATGGTCGGACACTCGCTACGGATTGGCGGTATCCAGTTCTGACCGGAGTGCGTGGCAACAGTTGCCCTCGCACACCCGGCGGTCGATTAAAGGTGTCGCAGCGGGACTTGCCAATCGACGGCGGCTCCCTTGTAATGCCCTCTGCGATTCTTTTCCGAGACAGCCTCGAACATGGACACCCTGGAAGGTCACCGAATCAGCCTGCGTCCCCTGCAACTGAGTGATGCCACCCCCCTGCTCAATGCCGCGCAGGACGGCGAATTATGGAACCTGACAGTTACCGTCGTGCCCTCGCCCACCACCATTGATGGCTACCTGAAAAAGGCGCTCGATGGTCGAGATGCCGGCACCGTCCTGCCTTTCGTCATCGTGCTCAACGAAACCGGCGAAGTGATCGGCTCAACGCGCTTCTGGAAAATCGACCGCCTCAACCGCAAGCTGGAAATCGGCAGCAGCTGGATCAGCGCCCGTTGGCAGAAAACCTTCGTCAACACCGAAGCCAAATACCTGATGCTGCGCCATGCGTTCGACGTGCTGGACTGTGTACGGGTGCAGTTCACCACCGACGAAAACAACCAGAAATCACGTCACGCCATTTTGCGGCTGGGTGCGCAACAGGAAGGTATCGTGCGCCACGAACGGATCATGCCGGACGGTCGCAAGCGCAACTCGGTGCGGTTCAGCATCATTGATGATGAGTGGCCGTCGGTGCGCAGCAATCTGGAACAGAAAATGACCGAATACAGCCTTCGATAGTGCTCCCACATTGAATAGCGACCACCGACCGCTCGTCATCCAACCGGTACCCATCGACCCGCCTTCGGACCAACATCAGGTAACGACTCACCTTGGGGAGACGGACCATGATGACCACAAAACTCACTTCACTCTTACTGACCGGGTTGTTATGCGTCGCAGCGACGGCCTCGTTTGCAGCGCCCTACGACAGCCCCCATCCGGCGGACACACGGCCCGGCGGCGCCCGCGGATCAACCCTGTCCCCCGACTACACCCGCAGCGCGCCTTCGGCCGGCAACAACTCAGGCTCGGTTAGCGGCACCGGTACTAATGGCGGGGCCAGCGGCTCGGGCTCTGGCGCAGGCGGCGGCACCGGGGCGGCTGGCGGCGGAACCGGTGGTGCGGGAGGCGGAACAGGCAGCTGGACGAATAAAAGCAAGCCATGAAGCACTTCATGGTCTGCTTTCGCTATAAGTCCATCACAGTCGTTTGACGGCTGGCGGGTTCCATTTGCCGTTCAATGCCTCGGGTTTTGGGCCGTACAGGCGCATGGTCAGGTTAAACGGGCCTTTGGGGGCGGGAAGCCAGTTGGCCTCAAGGTCTTTGCCGGGGCTTTCGTTCTGGAAATAGATGTCCAGGGAACCATCGGCGTTAGTCTTGAACGGCATCCAGCTGCTGACTGCAAAACGGTTTAGCGTATTACCCACCTGGAATCCTTCCGGATCGTACAACGTGATCGACCAGAAAGCGTTCACCGGCGGTACTTCAGCTTTATCAAAATGCAGGACGTACTTGTTGGCCCCATCGAGCGGCTTGCCCTTGTCGTCCCCCATGTTCAGCGGATAAATCGCATCCTCGGGCAAGTTCGCCCCCAACCCGACCTGCGCCACGATCGCGCGTTTAAGGTAGTAATTGCCGTAGACCCCCATGGTGTCGGTGTTCATCGACCAGCCGTTGACCACCCGAGCAAGCGTTTCAACCTTCCACTTCATCAGTGTTTGCGCTTCTTCAGGCACGGTCTGCAATGCGGCTTTCACGGCCGGGTCCAGTGTCTCGATGTTGAACGATTTACCCACCTCGATACCGATGCGTTGCATCTGCGCCAGGATCGGCTGATCGGTGAGGTGAGGCGGATGCACTTTGAGCAATTCGGCGGCGTAGGCAAAGTATTTTGCCGCCGACAGCGTATCGACCTGAATCTTCGGCGGCGTTTTCATGTCCACCGCCGGGTCGACTTTCACGGTGACCGGTTCAGCTTTTTTACCCAGCTGCGACAACGGCGTCACGGTATAGCCCGCCTGAATACTGTGCACTGCCGCGTAGTCGGCTTCCCCGTCGGTCTTGGTCCGGCCGATGATCCAGACGAAAGGCGTCGGCGCTGGCAAATGACTCAATCCGGCAGGTACCGTTCCCGTCCAGCCCGGTGGTGTCACCAGAAACTGACTGGCCTGTGTGCCGGTAGTGCGCCAGCCGGGCGAAGCGAAGACGTCGCTCCACATGTCGAGCATCGGCAACAGATAAAAACGCCCCGCGGTGTCCGGCGCGGAAATCACCAGCGGCTCCTTGGTCAAATCGAGCCAGGCGATGGAATACAACGTATCGAAGTTCGCCCGCACCACCCCTTTGAAACTTGCGGGAGGATACTGCGGCACACTCACAAACATGTTCATCGGGCCTTTACCAAACTCCTTGCCGGGTTCGATATTGGTGAACTGCTTGCGGGTGATGTCCATGGTCAATAGCGGATAAAAATACAGGTAGGCCTCAACGCCGATGGCATGTGCTTCTTCAGGGGTGACTTTGGTTTGAGCCTGGCTGGCCAGTGGAAAAACGGCGGCGGCCGCAAGGGTTAGAGCAACGGCTGTCAATGCTTGAGTAATCAACATCTAGGCGATCGTCCGTGCTATGGGGAACGCTGCCGGGTTCGGCAGGGCTAACGGAACTCTAGACGATCGATTCAGGAAGAACTGACAGGCGGACGACCGGTTGTCGGGTGTTGCAAGGCTCAAACAACAGCACTGAACGGCTCAACGATCCGAGCGCATCAGCGCCTCCACGCCCCCTTCCATGGACAACACCGCAGAACGATTGCGCCCCGAATGCTTGGCTTGATACAGCGCTGCATCGGCACGCTCGATGAACACTTCGATGCTGTCGCGCCCTGACGGTATGAACGCGTAACAGCCAAGACTGACCGTCACATAGCCGGTGGGTGAGCCGCTGTGAGTGATGTTCTTGTCCATGACGCTGCGGCGGATTTGTTCGGCAATCGCGAGCGCGCCGTGGATATCGGTATTGGGTAACAACACCGCGAACTCTTCACCGCCATAGCGCACCGCCAGATCAGCTTTGCGATGACAGCAACTCTTCAGCGCTCGCGCCACTTCGGCCAGGCAATGATCGCCGGCGACATGGCCGTAAGCGTCGTTGTAACGTTTGAAGAAATCGATGTCGAGCATGACCAGGCTCAATGAACTCAACTGCCTGGCACCGCGCGCGAACTCGATGTCCAGCGCTCGCTCGAACAATCGACGATTGGCCAGCCCGGTCAGGCTGTCATGGGTGGCGATCAGCTCCAGGGCTTCTTGCGCTTTGCGCAAATCGGCCTCGATCCGCTCGCTATCGCGCACTTGATGGATGAACACCCAGCCAAACAGCCCCACCCCAAGGATCACCAACGCCACGATGACGCTGGATTGAAACGCCGTGTCGTACCAGCCCTGCAAAACCGAGTCCCGCGAAGAAGCCGCAGAAACCACCAGTGGATAACCCTCCAGCTGACGATAACCATGCAATCGAACGATGCCATCCACCATCGAACTGATCATCGCGTTGCCGGCGGGCGCGTTGGGCAGCAGGTTCCGGAAAATGTCCCCCTGGGCCAATGACGTATTGATCTGCGACTCCACAAACGGCCGTCGCGCCAGCAGCGTTCCATCGGTCAGCGCCAAAAACATCGACCCCTGGTCATCGAGGCTGAAGCTTTTGAAGAACTGATCGAAGTACGCCATCTTGATCCCGGCCAGCAATACCCCTTGGAAGTTGCCGTTTTTGTCATTGATGCGCCTGGAAACCGGAAGGATCCACTCGCCATTCTCCCGACTGCGGATGGCCGGCCCGATGTGCGCAACCGAGGACACATTCTGCTGGTGAAACTTGAAGTAGTCCCGATCGGCCACTCCAGCGCCCCGAGGCAGGTCCTCGAACGAAGTCACCACCCACTGCCCCTGCTTGTCGAACAGGAAAATCCCGTGCAACTGGTCCAGCGCCAGCACCCTGCGGGCAAAGGTTTTCTGCAAGCGCGAGTGTTGCGCAGGGCCATAGCCGTCAACCTGAATCCAGTCCACCAGACTGGTCAGCACCAGATCGGCCTTCATGAAGGTGTCTTCAGCTTGCTGCGCCATGGCTCGGGTCAGGTTCGACGACGCCACTTGCGCCACTTCCAGGTCGTGGCGCTGCGACTGCTGTAGTTGCAGGTACAGCAAACCACAAAGACACAGGCACACTGCCGCGATAAACAGCACCGCGGCTTTAAGCAGCGGTAACCGTTTCAACGTGCCACCGGGGGCGTGATGCGGGTCGTGAATGGGGATAGGCAAAAACTCGTCCTGTAAGGGCATGCGCGGGCGAAGACCCAAAAACCCTTATTTTTTGTGAGCTTAGTCTACGCCTTAGTGAGGAACAATTGTCCTGTGGAGCGTCGGCAGTCGCGCAAACCGGAGCGCTCACCAGGAAACGAATTGTCACGCTTGTATCGCGGGTATGACCCAAGGCAAGACCTGGATGACGTTGTAGGAGCTACGATTACTCTTACATCACGACAGGGAATCGAAATGAGTAAGGCAGACGAACTCGCCGCGAAGTTGAAACACACAGGGTCTACCAACGCAGATCAGATCATCGATAGTTGGCCGGGCCAGGTTTACGACCTGTATCGCCAGATCGAGCATTGGCTGCTGCCGCTGACGGAGGTTGGCCTGGTTTTGCGGCGCAATCCTGTTCACATATTCGAGAGCGATCCGACTGGGGAAACGTTCGACTATTCCATCGACCAACTGGTGATCGAGGGCAACCGCTACTCGCTGACTTTCGACCCGGTCGCACGATTCACCGCGGATGGCGCGGGTCGGGTAGAGATCCATTCCAAAGGCAAGGAGCTCGCACTATTGCGCACTGTGGATGAGCACGGCGAGACGCATTGGTGGCTGCAAACGATTGAGCAATCCGGTCAACAGGAGGATGCGGTAGCGCTGACAGAGCACACCTTGCTCTCGGTGGTGCAGGAAGGGCTGGAGCTCTGAACCCGAGGGATTTATAGCGGGCAGGCTCGGTTCATTGAGCCTGCCCTTTGCGGTTACAGATCCGGCCTCACCGCCACCACAGACCCCGTCGCCGCGCGCAAATCCAGCGCCGGTACTGGCGAAGGCCGGTTCAGCGCCTGCAACACCGGCGCATCGTAGCCATACACATCCGGCTTGAACGCCACCCGCCCGTCACTCTCCAGATCCACCGTCCAGTACGCCAACAACACCGGCACTTTCACAGGAAGCATGACGTTCTCGGTCTTGCCATTGGCCAGTTGTTTTTGAATGCCGGCGCTGTTCCATTTAACCGGATCGTTGAACAACAGCTCCACCAATTGCAGCGGGTTCTCTACGCGGATGCAGCCCGAACTGGTTGCCCGGACCGTTTTGGCAAACAGTTCGCGATGCGGTGTGTCGTGCAGGTAAATCGCATAGTCGTTGGGGAAGCGGATTACCACCTGCCCCAACGAGCTGTCGGGCCCGGAGTCCTGACGCAGGGTGAGCCCGCGTGCGTTGCTCCAGTCGACGGAAGACGGGTCGAGCACATTGCCCTCGCGATCCAGTACTCGCATCCGGTTGGCGGCCAGGTAACCGGGATTGGCCTGAATTTTTGGCAGCACGTCTTCCTTGAGGATCGTAGGCGGCACGGTCCAGGTCGGGTTAAACGTGATGTAGGTGATCTGCGCCTGGAAAATCGGTGTATTGCGCGCCGCTTTACCGACCTGTACCCGGGAACGCCAGATCGGCTTGCCATCGCGGTACATCGCCACCTTGTAGCCGGCGATATCGACAATAACGAACGTGCCCTGAAGTTTATAAAGCAGCCAGCGCGCCCGTTCCAGGTTCACCCGCACCTGGTCGATGCGCGCATCAACGGGCACATTCAGCGCCGCCAGCGTCGTCGCCCCCGCCACGCCATCTGCACCCAGGTATTGCTCGGTCTGATACTTCTTCACCGCTGCGGTGACGGCGCCGTCGTACTTCGTGCCGCGGATCAATCGCGGATCGAGAAAGCCTGCCGCGACCATTCTCGCGCGCAGTTGGGCGACAGCAGGTTCGTCCATGCCGGGTTTGAGCGAATGGTCTACAGCTACTTTCGGCCAGCCGCCCCGGTCCCGAATCCCGCGCAATTGCGCAAGCGCCTGGCGCAAACCAACGTAGACCGCTGCTTGCGGCGGCGCCTGGGCAAAAGCGCTCGCCACGTCGTGATGGTCGAGTGCGATGAAGAAGGCATTGACGTCCTCACGGGGATCGACGCCATTGCCGTCAAAATTCCAGTGATTATCGAGCCGCGACGGATCGACTTTGCCGCGCCGCAATTGCAGCAGCGCAGCAATAAAGGTGTGGGTGGTGGCGATATCAAACGCTGCCCGCTGCTCAGGTGTGACCGTCAAGGTTTGTACTGAGGGCTGCGTACGGACAATTTCATCGATATGGAAATCCGCCGGGTTCAAGCCGTCGGCCTGCGTGTCGTTCAGGCTTTTGATCAACTGCGCGACATCGCTGTCATTCGTCCACGCCGCGCGATAGGCGCGATGGGTGTAAAAATCCATCACCAGACGACTGACATCCACCCGCCGATGGCGCTTTGAGGTGAGCAAGGGCGGGAAGGCGGTTTTCAGAGGGGCGAGCGAGGCCTGAATCGTTTGAGCGACGATGTCGTCCGCTGCGGCGTCCATAACGGTGCTCGGCGCAATTGCCGACTCAATCGGCGAAGTTTCAGCAATCGCTGCACCACTTATCAGAAAGCCCATAAAAAGTATGCGGCTTATGACGAATAACCTTGTTAATTGCACCATAGATAATCCTTAATCTCCCGCATTCAATCGCTAGCTTCCCATGCACTGCTAGACTCGAACTTAACATGATGAGACATCTATATGGCGCTACTACGTTTTGGCCTTCCATTCGCGGCCCTGTTACTGACTGCAATGTCCGTACCGTCAGCCTACGCCGATTCGCTTGCCGCCGCCCTCGTCAAAGCAGCGCCGAGCGCCGACGCCAAGGTCATTGACCTGGCCGTCCGCGCTTCAAAATGCAGCATCGCTCAAGGCAGAGCCCCCGTCCAAAGGCTCGCCATTATCGACTATTCCTTGCCTTCGACTGAACAACGTTTGTGGGTCTTTGACCTGAAAAAACGCAAACTGCTGTTCCATGAACTGGTAGCACACGGTCGAAACAGCGGCGAGAACATGGCCGTTAACTTCTCCAATCAAAACGAAAGCTTCGCCACCAGTCTCGGCTTGTACCGTACACAGTCAAGTTATGTCGGCCAAAATGGCTACTCGCTGCGCATGGAAGGCCTGGAGCCGGGTTTCAACGACAACGCGTACGACCGGGCGATCGTGATTCATGGCGCCCCCTATGTCAGCCCGATGCTGGCCCGTGTGAATGGCCGGATTGGCAGAAGCCTCGGTTGCCCGGCCGTTCGGCCGGCGATTGCGCATCGGCTGATTGATTCGATGAAGGATGGGCAACTGTTGTTCTCCTACTATCCGGATCAGCGCTGGTTGAAGTCGTCTTCTTATATCAATTGCGGTAGCGGCACGGTTGCTTCGGCATTCAAGCCAAATAAAGGCTGACAACAAAGGGCAGCCTTTCATCACCGCCCTCCCCCCGATATCACACAAAGTGATATCGGTCCCACAAGAATTAATTCTGTGCTTCACGCAGAAACAAACATTTGTGGCTACTCCGTGGAAGAAAACACCGAACGGTACTAGCGTATGAGGACGGATAGCACATTTAAGCCGTTTTTGTTCTACGCTTCCATCACGAACAGAAGTCACAGAAGGTGATCACAGTCAACAACCCGGTCTTTACTTAACCTAAAGTCACGGGCTGTTATGCGCGCATACAACTTGGAGGTACGCTTATGAAAACAGGCTTGTTAATACTACCTGCCCTCATATCGCTAACTTCTGGCTGCGTATCATTGGACTCGGTCAAAAACTACGCCTCCTATTCAAAATTAACTGTAGAAAGCACCAGGCCAATTGCACAAGACTACTTTGATTCCTGCATGAGGACCAACAATTACAAACCCTATAGCCATGCCAGCAATTGCCAAAGCGAAAGAGCCACTTCAAATGCGATTTCCGAGATCGCAGAAGTACTGGCCGCTTATAGCGACTCGCTCGGCGCTCTTGCCTCTGACGAGCTCGTTAGCTATGACGACAATCTTAACGAAGTCGCATCCGAACTAAAAAAAAATCAAGGGCGCCTCTCCGGAAAAAGTTGACGCAATCAAAACTCTTTCAGCAAAAATTGCATCAGCGACGACTAACGCCTATCGACAGAAGCAAATTGTAAAATACATATCAGAAAGTAACGATGCAGTAGTTTCGGTTTCCGACACATTGGCATCAGTCATTGAGCAAAATTACTCCTTTGCAATTTCTCTAGAAATTGATGCTTGGAGTGACAGCTATCGTAAAGTAGAAATAGTTGAGCGTGATGCTCACCCCTTAGCGTGGGACGCCTTTGCGACAAGCAAATGGCAGGAGAGAGAGAATCTGGAGAAAAAACAATCTGCCGCCACTGCTTTGGCAGACAGCATCAGAAAAATCGGCTCAACACATGCAAAATTAAAAAAAGATGCAGAACATATTACCGGCGATGAGGTTTATGCATCGGTCAGATCCTTTATTAGCGATGTCAAACCAGCCATTAACCAGGTTAAGGCAGCCTATACTGAAAAATAGAGGTCTTCACAATGAGCATTACTATATCTTCAGAAAATATTCTCGCTTTGAGCCGGGCATATCATGATTTATCTACGGGCTTGGGAAACTACAGATTTGACCACTGGAAGACTCTGTCCGACGATGAGCGTAAAGATCTGGAGGACAAACAGTGGACTTTATTTAACCTCTCCAGCGACCTGAACGCCCAATCCGCGTTATTAGCGTTGAGCGCTACACACGAAGATATAGAAACTCTACAAAAATGCACCAAAGGCATGAAAAAAGCCGCCCAGACCATAGAAGACATTAAAGACGCCATTACTATCGCGAGTAAAGCTATCGCTTTAGGCGGAGCATTTTATCTAGCAATGTCTACAGGCCAGTTGAGCGTCGCCGTGATAGCGGCAAATGAATTGATCGCGCAGATGTCGAATTAACACCTATGCATCACCTCGACCGGAGTGAGCTGACATCATGATGTATCGCCCTAGAACGCCGTGAACTACTCCGTGTCACTTAAAGCCGGTGGGGGAGATGCGTGGTTCATCTCAAAAACGCTCAGCAGTCGTGAGACTTGACTCCAGAACCACGGGCATACGCCTCATTGCCCCACTCGATAATCGATAGGCATCGCCAGCAATATCCCGCGAACCTGTCAAATCTGTAATCCCCGCCTCAGTTTTCTGAAAGGCTGCGCTCGTTAGTCTCGGCGTCAACTACACGTTGACGGACCGGGAACAACGGCATGCATTCCACTACTTCAAGACGCACCTTCGTGAAGGGACTGGCCGCCGGCGGGTTGCTCGGCGGCCTCGGTTTATGGCACACGCCTGTCTGGGCGGTCACCAGCCCCGGCGAAACTCAGGTCCTGGCGGGTACCGATTTCGACCTGTTGATCGGCGAAACTCCAGTCAACATCACCGGCAACCCGCGCACCGCCATGACCATCAACGGCGGCATTCCCGGCCCGTTGCTGCGCTGGCGTGAAGGCGACACCGTCACCTTGCGGGTGCGCAACGCACTCAAGGACGACACCTCCATTCACTGGCACGGCATTTTGCTGCCGGCCAACATGGACGGCGTGCCGGGGTTGAGCTTCCACGGCATCGAACCCGGCGGAATGTACGTCTACCAATTCAAGGTTCGGCAAAACGGTACTTACTGGTACCACAGCCATTCTGGCCTTCAGGAACAGTCCGGCGTCTACGGCCCGTTGGTGATCGACGCCAAAGAGCCGGAACCCTTCCAGTACGACCGCGATTACGTGGTGATGCTGACCGACTGGACCGACGAAGACGCGGCCGGTCTGATGAAGAAGCTGAAAAAACAGTCCGACTACTACAACTACAACAAACCCACCGTGGGGGATTTCATCCACGACGTCGGCGAGAAAGGTTGGGGCGCAACGGTCGCGGATCGAAAGATGTGGGCCGAGATGAAGATGAACCCCACCGACCTGGCCGACGTCAGCGGCGCCACTTATACCTATTTGATGAACGGCCAGGCGCCGGACATGAACTGGACCGGTGTGTTCCGGCCTGGTGAAAAGCTGCGCCTGCGCTTCATCAACGGTTCCGCCATGACCTACTTCGACGTGCGCATTCCCGGCCTGAAAATGACCGTGGTGGCAGCAGATGGATTGCACGTCAAACCGGTGAGCGTCGACGAGTTTCGTATCGCGGTGGCGGAGACGTTCGATGTGATCATCGAGCCGACACAAGAGGCCTACACCCTCTTCGCCCAGTCAATGGATCGCAGCGGTTATGCGCGCGGCACGCTGACCGCGAAGGCCGGGTTATCCGCACCAATCCCTGCGCTGGACCCTCGCCCGCTGGTGACCATGGATGACATGGGCATGGGCGGGATGGACCACGGCAGCATGGGGGATATGGCGGGCATGGATCACAGCAGCATGGCGATGCCGGGCATGCAATCTCATCCAGACACGGAAAAAGACAACCCGCTGGTGGACATGCAAGCCATGACCACGTCGCCAAAACTCGACGACCCGGGATTGGGCCTGCGCAACAACGGGCGACGAGTCCTCACCTATTCCGACCTGCGCAGCACTTTCGAAGACCCGGATGGCCGCGAGCCCGGTCGCACCCTTGAGCTGCACCTCACCGGCCACATGGAGAAGTTCGCCTGGTCGTTCAACGGCGTGAAATTTTCCGATGCCGAACCGCTGCGCCTCAAGTACGGCGAGCGGGTTCGGGTAGTGCTGGTCAACGACACGATGATGACCCACCCCATCCACCTGCACGGCATGTGGAGTGATCTGGAAGACGAGAACGGCCAGTTCATGGTGCGCAAACACACGATCGACATGCCACCGGGTTCCAGGCGCAGCTACCGGGTGACCGCCGATGCGCTTGGTCGCTGGGCCTATCACTGCCATCTCCTGTACCACATGGAAATGGGCATGTTCCGTGAAGTTCGCGTGGAAGAATGAGGCGCTCATGACCAGACTTATCCCGATTTCTTTCGCGCTCATGACTGCGGGCCTGCCGCTCTCATCGGCCATGGCCGCCACCCCCGACATGCAGGGCATGGACCACAGCCAAATGACCGGCATGGACCCCAGCCAGATGCAAAGCATGGACGACTTCCAGATGCAGCCCGCCGCGCCGACCGAAAGTCGCACGCCGATCCCGGTGCTGACCGATGCCGACCGCGCCGCCGTGTTCGT
The DNA here is from genome assembly GCF_024748695.1 of Pseudomonas sp. B21-040. Classification (NCBI taxonomy): domain Bacteria; kingdom Pseudomonadati; phylum Pseudomonadota; class Gammaproteobacteria; order Pseudomonadales; family Pseudomonadaceae; genus Pseudomonas; species Pseudomonas sp. B21-040. The sequence goes on along the minus strand of NZ_CP087176.1, from coordinate 2,211,708 downwards.
CAGCCCCGGCGGCCACAATGTGCATGACAGCGCGCTCAACTATTACTTCCTTGCCGACAAACTCGAATGGCAGGACGCCGACGACGCCAGCACGCTCGCGTGGGATCTCTCCGGCTGGGTCGGCGGCGACATCGATCGCCTGTGGTTGCGCTCCGAAGGCGAGCGCAGCAACGGCAAGACCGAAGACGCCGAAATCCAGGCCCTGTGGGGCCACGCGATTTCCCCCTGGTGGGACGTGGTGAGCGGCGTTCGCCAGGACTTCAAACCCGGTGCCCCGCAAACCTGGGCGGCATTCGGCGTACAAGGCATGGCGCTGTACAACTTCGAAGCCGAGGCCACTGCGTTCATTGGCGAAGCAGGTCAAACCGGCGCGAGGCTGGAAGGCGACTACGACATTCTGCTGACCAACCGGCTCATCTTGCAGCCGACAGCCGAACTGAATGCCTATGGCAAAAACGACCCACAACGCGGCATCGGCTCCGGCCTGTCCAACACCGAAGCCGGCCTGCGCCTGCGTTACGAAATCCGCCGAGAGTTCGCGCCTTACATCGGTGTGACCTGGAACCGCACGTACGGCAAAACCGCCGATTACGCCGCTGATGAAGGCGAAGATCGCAGTGAAACGCGCCTCGTCCTCGGCGTTCGACTGTGGTTCTGAATGCATCAAATCAAAATCAAAATCAAAAAAACAACCGCTTAAAGAGGCCTTGCATGCGCACCATCAAAATCACCGCTATCACCCTCGGACTGCTGATGAGCACACTCGCTCAAGCGCACCCGAAACTGCTCTCCTCCACCCCCGCTGAAGGTGCCGACGGTACGTCGCCGAACACCATCGAACTGCACTTCTCCGAAAACCTCATGACCCAATTCTCCGGCGCAAAACTGGTCATGACCGAAATGCCCGGCATGGCCCACTCACCGATGCCGATGAAAGCCAAAGTCGCCGCTGGCAGCGACCCGAAAACCATGCTCATCACCCCGCTCTCGCCACTGCCCACGGGCAGCTACAACGTCGAATGGCGCGCGGTGTCTTCGGACACGCATCCGATAACCGGCAACGTTTCGTTCAAAGTGAAGTGATTGATGAGCGAGTCGTTCAGCGTTGCCCTGCGGTTTGTGTTGTATCTGGACTTGATGTTGTTGTTTGGCATAGCGGCATTCGGGTTGTACAGCCTGAACGGACGGGAACGGTTGTCCGGGGTGGTATTGCCGTTTCGGTCGATGCTTGCGGGGGCGGCGATGCTGGGTGTGTTGCTGTCTGTCGCGAGCATGGTGGTGATGGCGAGCGCCATGAGCGGTGAAACGGACTTTACCGAATTGCGCCCGCACATCGAGATGATGGTGCTGGAGACGGACGTCGGGTTGGCCTGGGTGGCGCGAATCGTTGCGCTGACTGTCTGCGGTCTAGCCATGGCGCTCAACACTCGCGCACCCGACTTGAGCTTGCTGATTGCCTCTATTGCCGGCGGCATCGCCCTCGCTTCCCTGGCCTGGAGCGGACACGGAGCAATGGACGAAGGCAGCCGGCGCATTTGGCATTTCACCAGCGACATCCTTCATTTGTTGGCGGCAGGTGCCTGGCTTGGCGCGCTCGTGGTGTTTGCGATGATGGCGAAGATTAATGCGCTGCAATCGCAAGAGCCCGTCAGGCTGCTGGCTCGTGCGGTTGCACGATTTGAAACGGTGGGTGCGGTGATCGTCGTCGTCATTTCGGTGACGGGAGTCGTGAATTACCTGTTCATCGTCGGCCCCAAACTGGATGACGTTTTACTCAGTACTTACGGGATTTTGCTGTTTATCAAAGTGGCACTGTTTGCCGGGATGCTGGTGCTTGCTGCCTTGAACCGGTTTCACTTGGGGCCTTTTTTGGAGCAGTCGTTGCGGGACGGGCAGTATCGAGTCGCGGCAAAGGCGTTGCGGCGCAGCGTGATCCTGGAATTGGCAGCCGCCGTGTTGATTTTGGGATTGGTAGCGTGGCTGGGGACGTTGAGCCCTGAAGTAGAGACGAGCAATCTTTAGCAAATCAAGTTCTACTCTGAGTCCCAAATCCATCATGGAAGCCGGACAACAATGAAACACATAAGCAGCACAATCATGCTCGGGGGCTTACTCGCTCTATCGTTTGGCGTTCAGGCAGAACCTTCGCACCTGGACAGCGTCATTCAACAAGGCCAACTACGGGTTTGTACGACAGGCGACTACAAACCCTACACCTACAAAGCCGAGACCGGTGAATACTCAGGCATCGACATTGCCATGGCTCGTTCACTGGCGGACAGCCTGGGCGTCAAGGTTGAATGGGTGCAGACCACTTGGAAAACCCTGATGCCCGACTTGCTGGCGGGCAAATGCGACATCGGCATGGGCGGGATCTCGGTCACCCTGGAGCGTCAGAAAAAAGCCTTCTTCAGCACCACACTGGACGTCGACGGCAAGATCCCGCTGGTGCGCTGCGAAGATCAGTCGCTGTACCAGACCGTCGAGCAAATCAACCAGCCTTCAGTTCGTCTGGTTGAACCGGCCGGTGGCACTAACGAAGCCTTTGTTCACGCCTTCTTGCCCAAGGCGCAATTGAGCCTTCACGACAACGTGAGCATCTTCCAGGAGCTACTGGACAAGAAGGCGGACGTGATGATTACCGATGCGTCGGAAGCGCTTTACCAGCAGAAACTCAAACCCGGTTTGTGCGCGGTTAACCCGAGCCGGTTTATGCAGTATGGGGAAAAGGCCTACCTGCTGCCGCGCGACGACATCACCTGGAAGTTGTATGTCGATCAGTGGCTGCACCTGGCCAAGGTGACGGGCAACTACCAGAAAGTCCTGGGACAATGGATAGCAACGCCCGAAGCTAAATAACCCGCAACCTGCCACGCCCCCCCTGTAGCAGCTGGCGAAGCCTGCGTCCGACTGCGCAGCAGTCGCCAGCCCTCAAGTAAAACGCAAAACGGCGGAAACACTTCCGCCGTTAATCAATCATCGTGCAACAACCCCGAACTGTACTCGCCAAAGCTGTTGCCGAGCGCACTGCCATGGAAATTCATCTTACCGGGATTGTTGGTGGGTCCCGGGCCAAAGCCGGCAGAGGGCACGGATTCTTCCGAATAATTGCTCTGGGTGCTCACACCCGAACAGGCGCTCAACAGCAACGCACCACCGATCAGCACGACTTTGAACAGTTTCGAGATCATTTTCAGTTCCCTCTATGGGATGGGATGCAAGCGCGGTGATACGACCTTAAGTGGTCATCCTAGACTGCCATTTCGCCGGGCATCATGAAACTTTGCGCGCCGACAGCATTGGTTCAGCTTCGGCGGCCCGGGAGGTGAAAAAGGGTCGTTCAACGGTAGCAGAACGTTACAAAGCAGCCTCGCCAACGGGTGACCTCGTCCAGCCAGATGACATCACACGTTGCCGTCGGTGCTTTGGCCCATGCGGGCCACGTGCGACTTATTTGGGCTGACGTCACCCTTACTCTTTTCCGAGACACGATGAATGAAGCAATGGCGAACATGGATACCTGTATTGATGCTGCTGATCTTGACGGGCTGCACAACGTCGCCACCAAAGGACCAAAACAACCTCTGCAATATTTATCGTGAATACCCTGACTGGTACGAAAACTCGCTGGAGATGCAGGAAAAGTGGGGCACGCCTCAACATGTGGCGATGGCAATCATGAAGCAGGAAAGCAGTTTTGTTGCCGATGCGCTCCCCCCTCGCGACTACCTGCTGTGGGTCATCCCTTGGGGTCGAGTCAGCTCCGCCTACGGCTATGCGCAAGCGCAAGACCCCGTGTGGGGCGAGTACAAAGACGGCACCGGCAATGGCGGTTCGCGCGACAACTTTGATGACGCAATCATGTTCATCGGCTGGTACACCACCGGCACTCAGCGCCAACTCGGGATCTCCAAATGGGATACCTATAACCAGTATCTGGCGTACCACGAAGGACGCGGGGGATATCGCAACGGCACCTATCTCAGCAAGCCCTGGCTAATGCAGGTAGCGCGCAAAGTAGAACAACAATCACAGAACTACAGCTCGCAGCTCAAGCAATGTCGCCAGGAACTTGAGGATGATCGCAGCTGGTTTTTTTGAGCTGCGTACATGCCTAGTGTCCAGCCCTGAAATAGGTGTAACAATATTTCAGGGCTGGAAAAAATCAAAAAGCCTCAACCGGCTTCTTAGCCGCCTGAATAATCTTATTCGCCTCTAACCGCGGAAACGAAAACCGAATCAACACCCCCGCGTCAGCCCCCTCTCCCGCAAGCACCAACTCAGCAGATCTCGTATTCTCAGGCGATGCGTTCAACGCGCCAACCGCATTCGACTGTCCTTTGGCACTCACACCTTCCAAAAACGTATAGGTCAGACTCCCGGAGGTCAGCGCGACCTGTTCGAAGTTAGTTAACTTCGCTGTCAACTCGTCTTTGCTACTCACTTTTTTCGCAACTTCGACCACGTCCAGCATCGACTTATCATCGGTCATGGAAACCAACGTGAATGTCTTGGAAAGCCCTGCGATGGCTTTGCCATACAAATCCTGATCGAACGGGCTGATCAACGACACCATGATCAGCTTGTCTCCCGAGAACACCAACGCCACGGTGAATTTCTCTTCCAGGAAATCGACGTCGTCGATGCACCTTGCCGTCCCGCCGACATCTTCGGAGCAGTCGTAGTAACCAGTGGCTTCGGTGTAGTTCGCGAGGGGGGATTGATAGACGTAATTCTTGAAGAGCTTGTCTTCGGCAGCTGCGCCTTGCGCAAATAGAAAAATGATGGCGGTGACTAAAGCAAATGACGCAATTTTCTTCAACATGGGATCCTTCCTCGAACGGCTTTGTAGTTAGTAGCCATATGCTATCAGTCCGCGTAAATGCTGTCTCGCCCATTACCTCCAGTAGATTTGCCAATGGCAGCCGGAGATATAGCCGCAGGACTCGCCTCAACCCAACAGATCCATTCCTGATAAACTCCCGTCTTTCGCCCCACCGATTCCAGACCGCCAATGCCCCCAATCACCGCCATACCCGCCCCACTTTCCCGCCGCTTCTCCGTCGCCCCGATGATGGATTGGACTCACTAGGCGAACCGCCCCCGCAAATAAAGGCCGATAGGTCTGTTCTGAATCCCCCGTACCAATTTCGTACCATCAACATTCGCTTCCGTCCTCTCTCACTCGCAGTAGCAAAATTTAAGCAACCGTTTTCGGCTCCAATCATGAGCACTGTCGCAGCGCTATGGCTGGATTCTTTTTAAAAGGTGTCGGTAGTCGGGACAATCGAACCGCACAGATAAATACATTCATGAGTGCACGAGTAGCAGCGCTTCTTGAAAGCTATGTGATAGCATAATGACAGGCAGGCTGTCGGAGGCTATGGGGCAACCCAGAATCATTACAGGTCTTAGGATATCTAAGGCAAGGAGGTTCGACTCCTCCCCTGTCAACCCATTGTGAGGCAGGTATTGTGAATTACCGTATTGAATTGGCTTGGAAGGTCTTCTCCACTCTCGCACCCGCGGGAGAGATAGCCACTCGAAAGTCAGGAGCTTTATTCAATGTTAAAGGTGGTAATGTATTCCGCCGGAGTTTAGGGGGAAATATTCGAATCCAATATACCCCCTCAACCTTAGAACCTACTGTCAACTTTCAATATGCATTGAAGCACATAAAGCAAACACTGGGAATTAAAGGAAAAAGATTTCCATTTGAATTATGCTTGACTGGAGTTTCGCAACCACTGAAGGTAAATATTGATATTCGCAGATATCAGTCTGTTGTATGCATTGCGGTAAAAATTGCTCCATTTAACATCGACGAAACAATTGATTTATCAAACCTACAAAAGCTCGAGCACCACTCAGACCTGTATAATATTATCAAAAAGATTCTTGCGATCACTACTGCTTATGACGTGCATAAAAACCTCCTTTCCGAAATCCCAAAAATCTTCCCTATTGTTTCGCTGACCTCCCTTGCCCCCGACACTGTCGACTGGAAGGCGCGCGCAGTAGCAATAGTAACTCGACACAAAGAGCCTAATGAAGAGTTTGTTTGTGACGTTACTAGCAAGAACAGTCACCACCAGGTTGATGCAAGCAGCATTCTAATTGATCGCCAAGGGATTTTTTCTTATATACCTTCATCCTGCATAGAAGCGCAACAGGCAGCCAATTCTCAACGCCTAGCCAATGCCAGCGCACTAATTGAACTCGCGTATGCGATCAAAAAAGACCTGCGCAATGGATACAATCAAAGCGACGACATTAAATACATTATTGAATCACCAGGTACGGCCATCCCCGACAGTACGTCCGCGCAAAGAATGTGGAACTTAATCGTCAAAGAATTCTCTTTAATTACCGAACTTCAACGACAGTCTAAAAAAATGACCACCGTTACCAAAAAAAGAATTTTGCTTGTTTGTGTAACCGACATCGAGACTCAAGCAGTCTTGAACATCTTCGAAAAAGAAACTGGCCAAAGTGCAAAGTCAATATTCGTGGACGACTTTGGTTACCAGTCACTTGGCATACTTGGTGTTTTCGAAGTATTTTTATCCATGTGTGAAATGGGCAGCTCTGGTCTTGGAGGCTCTCAAGAAACTGTTAGACGCAGCATTCGCGCACTTAATATTGATTCAGTTATGATGGTCGGAATTGGCTTCGGCATGGATAAAGATTCGCAGCCGGTCGGCCAAATTTTGGTATCCAAGCAACTGCTATTGTATGATCTCCAAAGAGTAAACACCCCTTTCTCCATTACTCCTCGTGGTGACAGAGTCTCATGTTCATCCAGACTTTTGAACTGGATTAGAAACGCAGACATCTCATGGAAGAAGCTAAGCGACGTAAAAATCAAGACAGGACTAGTATTGAGTGGCGAAAAATTAATTGACAACATTGACTTTAGAAATCAGCTGAAAAATATGGCTCCTGATGCGATTGGTGGCGAGATGGAAGGGGCGGGACTATATACATCCTGCCAGAACGAACGTGTTGATTGGATATTGATAAAAGCTGTTTGCGACTGGGCTGATGGAAATAAAAGCCAAGATAAGCACTCACAACAAGAAATGGCCGCTATAGCAGCCAGTACATTTGTCGCGCATGTCTTGAAGGTCACGCAACTGTAAAGTATGTATATGTAAACAAGATAAATTACTAGCTAATAATAGGCCCTGAAACTCCAGCCCTGCCCCCCCTTGAAGCAGACGCAATCTCGTTATCATCTTCCCAAGCTGATAACGAGGGTTCGATTCCCTTCACCCGCGCCACTATTTTCAAGGCTTCCAGCGGTAAAGAAGCTTGGCTGCTCAAGACTGGTGACAGTTTTGGTGACAGTTTGTCTGTTGGTGCGTTTGAGCATAAGTCTCCCGCAGGCATACAGAGACCCGCCAGTTTTCTGGAAAGCCCTCGGAAACGAGGTAAGCGCTCCATGAACCCCACATTCAAAGCGCTTAGTTGATCCCGGATGCTTTGCTCCCGATTCCCTCAGGAGCCAGCCCGCCATGATGCGACCCGATGCCAAAGTCGAAAAAGTCTATCTCTACCCCAAACCCGTGGACTTTCGAAAATCCATTGATGGCCTTGCCGCGCTGGTCGAACTGGATATCAAAGTCGCTGTATTCGACCCTGTGCTTTTCGTCTTCCTCAACAAGCCACGCAACCGCGTGAAGATTTTGTATTGGGAACGCAACGGCTTCTGCCTTTGGCTCAAGCGCCTCGAATCCGAACGATTTAAAACATCGCCCGATGCCAACGATGAAGCGATCATCCTGACTGTCCAGGAACTGAACTGGCTACTTGATGGTTTTGATCTGTGGCGCAACCGTCCTCATCAGGTTTTGACGCCTCGATACGTGGCCTGATTCGGTATAATCCAGGGCATGATTTCCATGCCCGAAAACCTCCCCGATGATCCTGAATTGCTCAAGCAGATGCTTGCGAAGATGCAGTCCAGAGTCGGTTTCCTCGAAGAAGAAAATACGCTGTTACGTCAGCGCCTGTTCGGACGCAAGTCCGAGCAAACGGCTGATCCGGCAACGCCGCAGTTGGCCCTGTTCAATGAGGCGGAAAGCGTCGTCGAACCCATTGATGAAGCCGCAGAAGAAGAGGCTGTTGCGCCGACCCAGCGGCGTGGCAACCGCAAGCCGCTGCCGGCCGATCTCCCCCGTATCGAAATCATCCACGAACTGCCCGAGCGTGAACTGACTTGTGCCTGCGGCTGCCGCAAACACGCCATCGGCGAGGAGGTCAGCGAGCAGCTTGAAATCGTGCCGATGCAAATCCGCGTGATCAAACACGTCCGTAAGGTTTACGGTTGCCGTGCCTATGAAACGGCACCGGTCACTGCGGACAAGCCCGCTCAGTTGATTGAAAAAAGTATGGCCAGCCCAAGCGTGCTGGCGATGCTGCTGACCACCAAATACGTGGACGGTTTACCGCTTCACCGTTTCGAAAAAGTGCTGGGCCGCCATGGCATCGATATCCCGCGCCAGACCCTGGCCCGCTGGGTTATCCAGTGCGGCGAACACTTGCAGCCACTGCTGAATTTAATGCGCGACCAGTTGCTGGAAAGCCGAATCATCCACTGCGATGAAACCCGCGTGCAGGTGTTGAAAGAGCAGGATCGGGAACCCAGCAGCCAGTCCTGGATGTGGGTGCAAACCGGTGGCCCGCCCGACAAGCCAGTGATCCTTTTCGACTACTCCACCAGCCGGGCGCAGGAGGTGCCGACGCGCCTGCTTGATGGCTATCGCGGATATGTGATGACCGATGATTACGCCGGTTACAACGCGCTGGGCGCGCAGGACGGGGTTGAACGTCTAGGTTGCTGGGCGCATGCACGGCGCAAATTCGTCGAAGCGCAAAAAGTGCAGCCCAAAGGCAAGACGGGACGTGCCGACATCGCGCTGAACCTGATCAACAAGCTTTATGGCATCGAACGCGATCTACAGGCCGGCAACGACGGCGAGCGTAAAACCGGTCGTCACGCGCACAGCCTGCCGGTGCTGGCTCAGTTGAAAAACTGGATGGAAAAGACACAGCCTCAGGTCACAGCTCAGAACGCCCTGGGCAAAGCCATCAGTTATCTGGCCAACAACTGGAACAAACTTGCGCGGTATGTCGAGGAAGGCTACTTGCCGATCGACAACAACCCTGCCGAACGCGCCATCAGGCCCTTCGTGATCGGAAGGAAGAACTGGTTGTTCAGCGACACGTCCAAAGGCGCGACGGCCAGTGCCCAACTTTACAGCCTGGTCGAGACAGCCAAAGCCAACGGCCAAGAGCCCTATGCGTGGCTGCGCCACGCACTTGAGCGCCTGCCGACGGCTTCTTCGGTTGAGGATTACGAAGCTTTACTGCCCTGGAACTGCTCGCCGGTATCGCGTAGTTAAACGCGCTATTTATCTTGATGGCTGGCGGGGTTTACGGTGAGCTTAAAGAGTACGAACGGAGCAACGATCATGGAATACGACGATAAACTGATTGAAGAAGCCGTGCTTGCCCTGTTGGCAACCTTCAGCTTTGATAACGGCAATGCTTGGAAAGGGTTCGACTTCGAGACCATGAACCGATTACATGAACATGGTTTCATCAGTAATCCGGTGAACAAGAACAAATCGATTTGGTTGACGGCTGAAGGGTTGGAGCGAGGTCGGCAGATAGCCGACCGGTTGTTTGGGGTAAGAACTCAAGTGGAGCATGTATCCGACTCGGATATCTGACTTCATACCGCGGACATACGGTAGGTGGGGTTTATGGATCGCATACGAAACGAGTAAGATCGGTACGACGCCCCACAATCCCGCTTTAAACCCTTGATTTCATTAGCTTTCGAAGACTGCGAACAAGGTAATTTTTGAGTAATGTAGAAGTAAGATAATTACTCTCTAGTAAGGTAATTTACTATTTTACAGAACCCTTAAAAATCAATCACTTAAACTCACATCACCTTTCTCATTACTCAAAATCACCTTCCGAAGTAATCCAGAAAAGCCAATAAATACGGGGCTTTCAGCGATGCCGTCGCCCTAGCATTACTCCATTACCTTTTCCCGACAGCGTTTCCGAAAATCCATGCTCGCTTGGTCGATCAGTACAGAGCAGCCAAGCACCACCGTGGCGAACTCTCGTTTTTTGCCTACCCTTCGCAGGGATTCGCAGGCTTTTTTTCACCCCGCGACGCCCTCTCCAGCGCCCAGTCTTTGCCGTCCTCAGCCAGGTGCAGAAGTGCGGAAAAAAAGACCCATTTAGCCCGCAGGCGAGGTGGGGGGATGACAGCGCGCGCCAAGTTTGAACCATATCGCCGGAACGCTTGTGGCGCGCCAACAGCCCGAACATCTGAGCAGCTCAGCGATTCGTGCTCGTGTCCCCTCATCAGCCAGAACACTGTACAAACATCCAGCACTTGTACAGCGATTGATTTTCATGAACTTCGACCAGGCCAATGCGATCAGGCTCAAAGCAGTGGCGCTCGGCCCTCGACGACCACGACTACCGAATACATAACCCAGAGGGCATGAGGAATGATTACCGCACATGTGTCGGTAAAGGCTTTATCAAAGGACCGCTCACCTTTTTGCGATTTTTGCTAATGGCAATATCATTTTTTTCTATTACAAGGTAGCTTCGGTTTCATGCCCGACAGCTGCACTATGACGGTGTCAAATTCACAACATAAAAAGACTGGGCAATAAAAGGATTTGGAAATGGCTGAAGAAGCAATTTACCCTGGTGGCTCAAGAAAACGAGTGAGTCGGGCAGGCGACAACGTTCGAATTGACGCCGCTGGCAAGGACGATTTAGATACTATTGAGGAGTGGCGAGCGGCTCATCGAGGGGTGCTTAACACCTTCCAAGCTATTCTGAGAACTCGAACCAAGTTCACTGACATCATTGTTGCCCAGCGGCACAAACGGAAAAACACGATATTCAATAAGTTGCGACGCCTGCCCGGCATGAAACTTGCCCGCATGGATGATGTAGCAGGATGCAGGTTAATATTTCAAAGCCTCGACGAGTTATATGCTTTTCGGGCAAGTTTTCACAAAGCTCGCTTCAAACACAAAAGAAGAAACGACGAAGAAAAATATCATTACATAAACAATCCAAAGGACACGGGATACAGAGGTATCCACGACGTTTATGAATATGATGTAAATTCAGTTGCAGGCCAGAACTTGACCGGCTTATATATTGAAATCCAGTATCGAACACTAGTCCAACATGCTTGGGCAACAGCGATCGAAGTGATAGGTTTCATCACCGAAAGCCAACCTAAATTCAAGCAAGGTGATCGCAGATATGAACAAGCCATGGCGCTAGCGAGTGAGATACTAGCTAGGGCGCATGAAGGACTGAAGGGACCATTCCCCGACCTATCCGACAGAGAACTGCTTGAAAGCTTTCTTGTTTTAGATAAGGAACTCTCGCTTCTGCAAACATTGCGCGGCCTAAACGAAGCCAAAGGGGAGATTTCCGACAAACGAAATACTATCTTGATTTTTTCTGAATCAGGTGAGCTTGAAGTAAAAAGTTATCGAGACGCGCCAGACGCACTACGTGCATTGTTCGATTTAGAAAAACAAATGCCGAACAAGGACATCGTTTTGGTACGAGCCGACTCAAGCGAAGAAGTAAGATTAGCATTTCGAAACTACTTCTCGGATGCAAGGGAGTTCATTCGGCTGCTAGACGACGCCTGCGACAAACTCGGAAGAGTACCCAACGACCACCCTGCCGACATTGCGAACTACTTAGCAACGTATGAAAATAGCGGCGATTAAATTGTCTTCGGAAGGGGGAGCTCATCACTCCCCACCGATTTCATAAGCCTTAAACCGAATTACTTCCTCACCCAGCCAATCGTTCAGTTGCAACATCCGCGTCTGGATAGGTTCCAGTTCATTCGCCGCGTAAATCTGCGCCGCTTCTCTGATCGATCCGAATCCCCCCGCATTTTGTGGAACGATACCCATCAACTGCGGCGGGATGCGCAGGCTCGCCAGTACGTCATCCCTGGTCTGATTCTTAATCGAGTTGAATTCATCCTTCGCCGCCACCTCACTCACCGGAATCAACTGAATCCCGTCCTTCTTCCCGGTCGGCGAGTAAACAAACAGGTTCCGGAAATTGCCCGGCCCCTTCGAATCCTTCAGCGCCTTGCGCAAAGCATCAATGTCCGCCTCGGTCTGCGCCGCATCCGTCATATACAAAATGAACCCCGCATGACTCCCATTCTCGTAATACTTACGCCGAAACAGCGTCGCCGACTCATTCAACAACGCCGACTGCAACGCGCTGATCCACTCCGGCAGCCCATAAATTTCCTGATGTAGGTCCGCCTCGCGCAGATGAAAAATGCTATCCGGCTCAAAGGCGTGTTCATCCTTCCACCCTCGCACCTGGTAGAACTGCCCATCCGGCCCGGCCCGCATGTACTTGGCCAACGGCGTTTCCAGCTTTCGAACGCCTCCGAGTCGCGAACGTCTTCCTTCAAGGTAACCGTTGCCCACGCATAGAAAGTCCAAGGCGAACTGCTCAAACGAAGCCCGCGACAACAACGGATGCGGAATAAACGTCTTGCTCAACAGGTTGCGCTTGAACATCAACCCCGAATGCAAATGCACGCTCGCCCCCACCGAGCGGGCCAGCCCATCCAGCGACAGCGGCGGCTCATACCAACGCCCGTTAAACCAACACTCCAAGTAGTCGAAAACCTCCCGACCAACCAACACTGGCGACGGCTCCCCGAAGCTAAAAACCTGAGTTCCTGCACCGGTGGAAGCGGTCGCGGGTAGCAGCGCCTGGTTAGCGAGCTGTTCAGTCATCAATAAATCTCCATCCGCCCAGTATTGGCAGCGGTCTGCCCCTCAAGCGGTTCGTTGTGCAATGCATGAAAGAGCGCCCACGCCAGATCGGCATGACCGGTGTTGTCGTTGCGCCCGGCGGTATAGGTGTACTGGCGCCCACCAGCCGTGACCGTTTTACGAATCGCCATCAACGACTGCGCCATGTCGGTCCAGCCAGCATCGAACTCAAGCCGTCCCTTGTGGATCACGTCATAGGCCTTCAGCACCAAGCGGGTTTTGACCTCGGGCGAATAGCTGAAGGCGGTGACCGCCGGGAAGAACTGGCGCACCAACTGGGCCACGCCGCTGCCCAGTCCAGTGACATCGATCCCGATGTAAGTCACCCAGTAACGGTCGCACACGCTCTTGATAAACGCGGCCTGGGCAGCAAAGTCCATCCCTCGAAACTGATGCCGTTCCAGCACCCGAAATTTCCCGCCCGGCACCAACGGCGGCGCGACCACCACCAACCCCGAACAATCACCCGTCTCAGCAGGGTCATACCCCACCCACACCTGGCGATCGCCAAACGGGCGCATGGCAAACGGCTTGTAGTCCTCAGCCCATTCAACCCAGCTATCGACCATGCACGACTGCAAAAGCGTCAGCGGGAAGATGCTCGCCCCGTCGTCGATAAACTCGCACATCAGCAAATTGGCGAACGCCTCGGCGCTGTACTCCCGACGCAGTTCCTCAAGGTTAAATTTGTCGCAGCCGCCCTGCCGCGCATCCAGAATCGTGACGATGTGCCGCCATAACTGGTCCTCACAAAACCGCCCCTGCTGGAGCACGCCGTGGGAGACATCCACTTTCGTGTGCTGCGCGGCCGGCAGGCCCTTGTTAAAGCGTTCACCAGTCCAGAAGCTGTACGCTTCATGGGCCATGCTGGACGGCGTCGAGAAATAGGTCTTGCGCCACTTACTGTGCATCGCCATGCCCGAGGCGACGTTGTTCAGTTCCTCGAACTTGAACGTCCAGAAGAATTCATCGAAATAGAAATTGCCGTGATACCCCTGAGCGGTACGGGCATTGGTCCCGAGAAAATACATCTCGGCGCCATTGGGCAAAACGATGGGGTCACCCGTCAGGTCAACCCCAATCACCTCACGGGCAAACGCCAGAATGTAGCCGCGAAATAGGTGGGCCTGATTCTTCGAAGCCGACAGAAAAATCTGATTGCGCCCGGTCTCCAGCGCGTCAATCAATGCCTCACGAGCGAAGTAGAAAGTCGCGCCGATCTGCCGACTTTTGAGAATGACGCGGGTGCGCTGATTGCCCGCCCGGTACCAGTCTTTCTGGTAGTCATAACAGCCATCGATAAACGCTTCGCGAAGCAGCTCGACCTGGTCTTCACTGATGTCGTTCTTCGGCTTTTTCTTCTTCGGCCCTTCGTTGCGTTTGGCCAGGTTCGGGTTGAGGTCGGTTTCAGTACCGCCGCCCTGAAAGCGCTGAATGCGGGCCTGCCGCTCCAACTGCCGATGCAGCAAGTCAATCTCTTTGAAGTCGCCGCTGGTCTTGCCGTCCTTGAGGATCAGTTGTACTAACCGCGCCTCAAGCGCCCCACCGATACGCTCGACCGTGTCCGCCCGATCCCACTCGTCTCGGGCCTTCCAACTGTGTAGCGTCTTCTCCTTTTCGCCCGTCGCCTCGGCGATCTCACAGACACGCCACCCCATCCAGTACAAGAACTTGGATTGGCGGCGCGGATCGATGGGCAAGAGCGCGGTCGTAGTCATGGCTGCGATGCTGCCGCCCAGACCCGCGACTCAATAGCACCGCCCCTTGTACCCTCCCCGCCGACAGTCCCGCCTCGTTGCCACCACCCGCGCGCGTCCCGAACATGCCCCTCATTGCAACGCACTGAGAATCCACGGCATGAAGAAATTTCGCAGCAACTGGTTCCGCGTCGCCGTCGAAGGCGCCACCTCGGACAAGCGCACCATCAAACGCGACTGGCTGGAACAGGCCGCGAAGAACTTCAACCCGTCCACCTACGGCGCCCGCATCTGGCTGGAGCACTTCCGCAGCCTGCTGCCGGACAGTCCGTTCAAGGCCTACGGCGACGTCCTCGCCGTAAAGACCGAAGAAATCGACATCAACGGCCAAAAGAAACTGGCCCTGTTCGCCCAGGTCGAGCCCACCCTCGAACTGATCGCCATGAACAAGGCCAAGCAGAAGATCTACACATCAATCGAAATCGACGACAGCTTCGCCGACACCGGCGAGGCCTACATCGTCGGTCTGGCGGTGACCGACTCCCCGGCCAGCCTCGGCACCGACGTACTCGCCTTCTCGGCGCAGAAACCCGACGTCAGCCCCTTCAAGGACCGCCACTACTCCGCAACGTCGATGTTCACCGAGGCCGTCGAAGCCGAATTGACGTTCGAAGAGTTTGAAGAAAAGCCCAGCCTCGGCGCCCAGCTCTTCAGCAAGGTACAGACCCTGCTCAAAGGCAAACAGACCAAGGACGACAGCGAGTTCGCCCAGATCGGCCAAGCCGTCGAAACCCTCGCCGAACACGTCAAAGACCTGCCCGAACAACTGGCCGCGGAGAGGCAATTTTCCGGAGCGCTGAAAACGCAGCTCGACCAGTTGGCCAAGGACTTCACCGAACTGAAAACCAAGCTTTCGACCACCCAGGACCACAACCAAAAGACACGCCCTCCCGTCACTGGCGGCGGAAACCAGGTCATGACCGACTGCTGATACCAAGGACGACCCCCATGCGCAACGACACCCGCAACCTCTTCAACGCCTACCTAGGCCAGTTGACCAAACTGCACGGCGTGCCCGACGTCACCACCAAATTCGCCACCTCGCCGAGCGTCACCCAAACGCTGGAAACCCGCATGCAGGAATCCAGTCAGTTCCTCAGCGCGATCAACATCTACGGCGTCACTGAGCAGATGGGCGAAAAGATCGGCATGGGCATCGGCGGACCCAACGCCGGCACCACTGACACCACCCAGCACGACCGCGAAACCAGCGACATCACCACCCTCGATGATCGCGGCTACTTCTGCTCGCATACCAACTTCGACACCCACCTGCGTTACAGCAAACTGGATGCCTGGGCCAAATTCCCCGACTTCCAGGCACGCATCCGAGACGCGATCCTGAAACGCCAGGCGCTGGACCGTATCCTGATCGGCTGGAACGGCACCAGCCGCGCCGCTACGTCCAACCCGGCGACCAACCCACTTCGCCAAGACGTCAATGTCGGTTGGCTGCAAAAGATGCGTACCGAAAACGCCGCGCGAGTGATGAAGGAAATCGCAGAAGGCTCCGGCAAGATCGCCATCGGTGCCGGCAAGGACTTCACCAACCTCGACGCCCTGGTGTTCAGCATGGTCGAAGAATTCATCGCGCCCTGGTATCAGGAAGCCCCAGACCTGGTGGTGATCTGCGGCCGCCAACTGCTGGCCGACAAATACTTCCCGATCATCAACAAGGACAACGCCCCGAGCGAGATGCTGGCCGTCGACATCGTCACCAGCCAGAAGCGCCTGGGCAACCTGCCGGCGGTCCGTGTGCCGTACTTCCCGGCGCGCGGGTTGCTGGTGACCAAGCTCGAAAACCTGTCGATCTACTGGCAGGAAGGCAGCCGCCGTCGCACCGTCCTCGACAACGCCAAACGCGACCGTATCGAAAACTACGAGTCGGTCAACGACGCCTACGTGATCGAGGACCTGGAATGCGCGGCCCTCGCTGAAAATATCGAAATCGCATCGTAAGGCCGATGACCATGACCAACCCCTGCCGTCATCACTTCCTGCGCGTCACGGCCGCCATTGAGGCGGCCGCAGTCGAACCCAACCAGACCATGGCCGGTGCCACTGCCTACGAACATCAACTCAACCAGTTGCTGCAAGATCGCCTGCGCCTGAAACAGATCCAGTCGAATCAGGGCAAGGCCGAACTCAAACGCCAGTTGCTGCCCGACTACGTGCCCTATGTGCAAGGCGTATTGGAAGCAGGGCTCGGTGCGCAGGACGAAGTGCTGACCACCATCATGGTCTGGCGCTTCGATGCCGGCGACTTCACCGGCGGCCTCGACATCGCCGAGTACGTGCTGAAGCACAAAATGGTCATGCCGGACCGCTTCGCCCGCACGTTGGGCTGCCTGGTCGCCGAAGACATCGCCACGGCGGCCTTGAGTGCCCAGAAGATCAACGAACGGTTCGACCTGGCCACCCTGCATCGCGCCGCCGAACTGACCGACACCGAAGACATGCCCGACCAGGCCCGCGCCAAGCTGTTCCTCGCCATGGGTCGCGCCACCCTGGAAGGCATCACCGAAGAACTTCCCGGCCAACCCGGTCAAGTTCAGGCCGGCATCGACCTGCTGAAAAAAGCCATCGAACTGCACGACGCCTGCGGTGGCAAAAAAGATCTGGAGCGGGCCGAACGCCTGCTCAACAAACTCGCTGCCACCGGCAGCTAACCTAGCGTCCCCACGCACCCCGCCGGCTCGGGGCGGATCGGCCAGGCCACGCACCTGAACGAGAAGCCTCGACCACCGGCGACCTATTGCAGAGTGCAGCGTAATGAGCGGATTCATAGCGGGCGGTAAGGCCCCCACCGGCCACATCAACACCGACCCTTTCTGGCCATCGATCAATCTGGACAACGTGCGCGGCACGCTGCGGATCGACGCCAGCGTCACCGCCATCCGACTGGAAACCGCGACCATCGCCGCCGCCATTAGCGTCAACCGCGAGCTCGCCGAGTGGCGCCGTACCCAACAGGCCGAGGGCTACGCCACCCTCACTGACGTCCCTGCCGATCGAGTCAAAGATGTGTCGCAATTCATCCACCTGTACCAACGGGCGATCTACGCCGCGACCGGTGCAGAAATCTGCGAGCGCTATCGTTCCTACGACAGCACCAACAGCGGCAACCAGAACGCCGACGACCTCACCCCCAGCATCGACGAACTGCGCCGCGACCAACGCTGGGCCGTGCGCGACTTCCTCGGCCTCGGTCGCACCACCGTGGAGTTGATCTGATGGCCGTCACCGTTCGCGCCCAGCAAAACGATACCGTCGATGCCCTCTGCTGGCGGCATTACGGCCGCACCGCTGGCGTGACCGAAACCGTGCTGCAGGCCAATCCCGGGCTGGCCGACCACGGCCCTACATTGCCACTGGGCTTGGCCGTGCAAATGCCCGAAACACAAAGCGCAGCCCCTCGCCGCCAAATGGTGAACCTATGGGACTGACCCATTGAAACCACCGACTAAACCATGGAAGGAAACACATGCCTGAACGTCCCGACACCTGGGCCTGGCTCGCAGCTTGGCTCGAACAACACTGGCCGACCCTGTACTCAGGCCTTCTGGCTTTGATCATCGCCGCCCTTCGAATCATGTACGGCGGTGGCACTTGGCGCCGCATCGCCATCGAAGCCCCGCTCTGCGGTGCCTTGGCATTGGCCGCCAGCCACGGCCTACCGTTGCTCGGTGTTTCCGCGTCCACCGCGCCTTTTTTTGGTGGCATCATCGGCCTGCTCGGCGTGGAAGGAACCCGCGCTGCCGCAAGGAAACTTTTCATTCGCAAGGAAGCCTCACGATGATTCCATTACGTCACGGCGACCGCTCGCAAGCGGTGCGTCACCTGCAAACCACACTGAACAACAACGGCGCCCGCCTGGTCGTTGACGGCCACTACGGCGAAACCACTGAAGCGGCCGTACGTGCTTATCAGTTGAGCATTGGCCTAGTGGCCGATGGCATCGCTGGCCCAAAAACCCAGGCAGCGCTCGCCGGCAATGACTGCCAGAAACTGCTGAAAAACGCCGACCTGGTCAACGCCGCACAACGCCTCGACGTGCCGCTGGCTGCCGTCTACGCAGTCAATGAAGTCGAGTCGAAGGGCATGGGTTTTCTCGACATCGGCAAACCGGTGATCCTGTTCGAACGTCACATCATGTACCGCCGGCTTTCGCAAGTACGACACGAAAGCGATAACCCCGCCGACCTTAAACGCCGCGCCGATCAACTCGCCGCCGCTCACCCGGCCATCGTCAATCCGAAAGCCGGTGGCTACGTCGGCGGTAGCGCCGAACATCAACGGCTGGGGAGTGCCCGAGTGCTTAACGACATTGCCGCCCTGGAATCCGCTTCCTGGGGCGCTTTCCAGATCATGGGCTTTCACTGGAAACGTCTGGGCTATGCCGGCGCGCAAGACTTCGTCGCAGCCATGAGCACAAACGAATCGCAGCAGTTCGATGCGTTCGTACGCTTCATCGAAACCGACCCGGCTTTGTACAAGGCATTGAAGGCACGCAAATGGTCCGAGTTCGCCAAGCTCTTCAACGGACCGCACTACCAACGAAACCTGTACGACATCAAGCTCCAGCGCGCCTACGAGCGGCATGAGAACTGCGGTTGTGGTCAGTTGGTGGCCGCATGATCCGTCCTTACATCGCTTATCTACACATCAGCCCCGCAGGTGACCATGAACAAACCCGATAGCCTGCGCACCCATCTGCTGGCCACCATTGCCGAACTCAAGCACAACCCTGACCGGTTGCTGATCTTCATCGACAACGGCAAGGTTCGCTGCACCGCTGCGGCGAGCCTGTCGTTCGAATACAGCTTCGATCTGCAGATCATCCTCACCGACTTCGCGGGTCATCCCGACAGCGTCATGTTGCCGCTGCTCGGTTGGCTGAGCGTGCATCAGTCTGAGTTGCTGGAGAACCTGAGCAAGTCCGTCGACGGCATCCAGTTTGAGGCGGACGTTCTCGACAGCAGCAAAGTGGACATGAGTTTGACGTTGCCGCTGACTGAACGTGTGGTGGTAGGCCAGGATGACGAAGGCAACACCACAATCCGTCATCCTGGTGAACCACAGCGAGTCGCGGCATTTCTCGACCCGAACTGGATACCAGATACTCAAAACACCGGTAGCGAATGGGCAGTACCGTAATGGCCAATCGCCTGGAAGCGCTAGAAGACTGGGCGGCTGGCCTACTCGGACAGCTTGAGCCGGCATCGCGAAATCGGCTCGCCCGCTACCTTGGCCAGACACTGCACCGTAGTCAGCAGCAACGAATCATTGCCCAGCGCAATCCGGCCGGCAACAAATACGCACCGCGTAAACAGCGCGACTTGGGCGGAAAACAGGGGCGGGTGAAGCGGAAGGTTAGGATGTTCCAGAAGCTACGCAAAGCGAACCTTTTAAAAGTTCGGGGTGACGGCAATGCAATCAGCATTGGTTTCACAGGCCGAATTGCACGTATTGCACAGGTTCACCAATACGGTTTGAAGGACCGCGCGGACCGTGGAGCTCCCTATGTACGTTACGAACAGCGTGAATTGCTGGGGCTAACCGAAGCGGACCTTGCTCTGATCCGCGACAGTTTGATTGACCGACTTTTCATATGAATATTTATTGTGTCACCAGCTGGCCTGTATAGAGATGACGAGGCTCAATTTTTTCTTTATAAACCTGATGCAACGAAACCAGATAAGAAAATCCAATACCAGTTATTTCATAACTAGTTTTTATATACTGCTCCGTCTCACCAGCCAACATATTTATTGATTTTGTGGCAATTTCAACTTTACGCCTTGCCATTCGATATGGAACCAAAACATCTCCGAGCGACTCTTCCAAAATGTAAGAATTATGATAACCATGCATAAAATTATGAATATGCAAAGTTAGCATATCATTTGTAATCCTCACTTGATCTTCAAACTGCGCATACTCAATCTCTTCTTTAACTAAGCGCCGAAAGACACCACCCAAAATTTTTGCTTTTTGCTCTGAGCTAACCTGCTCGATAATTTCAAGCAACTCATTAATAAACTGTTCTTTTCTGCCTTCCTTTTCTAACGAAACTGAAAACGCGGCCCATTCGTCACTTGACATCTCTCCAACAGCATCAACAAATGACTTCACTTTCTTCTTGAATTTCCCCTCCTTATACTGAAGAAACAACTTAAGTGTCGCTACGCCTGTAGACACGAACGGAATCTCTTTTAGCGTCTCACTTTCAACACAAGAGTCCAGTAAAGCCTCTGCATAATCAGCAAGTGGAAATTTCCCGGCCGCTTTTTTGACTTCGGTAAACCTCCCTACTCTTTCATCTGTCATAACCAGCCTACTCATAAGATGGATGAATTTTCAAAATCAAGTATGGAATAAAACCATCATCAAACTCAGAACAAAATTAGCAAGTCGCCCCTTATCGCACAAGCAATCACTCTCAGGATTTAAATATCTTCAATACTTAGAACATCCTCTTCAACATCGAAATATTCTGGAACCTTATAAAGTACAGATCGTACAACCGGCCCCTTAAACTGAAGCTTATTCTTAAAATAATACTGAAACGCGTTAACTAACTCTTCGGGCGCTCGAGGATCTAGAAGAATTCTATCAATAAAACCATGAGGATCAACCGGAATCGTAAGGCCTTTTTTATCACTAGCGCGATCTTCAGAAAGCGCTAGCAAAGTGGCTCTCCATTCACTCTCATGACTAAACGCGTCCCTCTTCATGTAAAGCATATCTGCAGCACGCCTCACATCAAAAACCTCGCGCAGTTCATCCGTTATTTTTTTAGCTTGATAATTCAAAGACTTCTGAGACTTATACACCACTTCTCTGACGCGATACTTATATTGATTCGCTTTGCAGGCAGCCTTCAATACAGCTGTTAATTTGTCAACAGTGGTAGATATGCGCACCCCCATGCCATTCTGGGAGTAAATCCTCCACATTGCATCGGATATACCTAACTGACACCAGCACTGAGCAAAAAGCGCATGATCTTTTGGATGTTTTATACGTTGCTCATAGGGGTCTTCCCACGTGCTAGGTTTCGCAAAATAAAGTTCTTGCTTTTCGAAAATCTGAACAACTCGAGAAAAATCCATAATACGGTAAAGAGGCTTCGAACCAGTATCAACTGCCATGTAACTTCTCCGTTGAGTCTCACAGATCATTTCAAGAGGCTACTATTTTGCCACTAGAGTGTCCAACCTGGATTCTCAGGCCGGCTTTCCAGCACTCGTATTTCAGAGAATTCCCCGTAAATCCGGTAGCAACAAGTCAATCGAGCGGCACTAACTCAGTCGCCCGGGCACCATTGCTCTCATGAATGACTTACCTACCCTCGCCCGCCTGATCGAAAACCTCATCCGCCTCGGCACCATCGCCGAAACCCAGATGAAGCCCCCACGAGTGCGAGTGAAAACCGGCGCGCTGACCACCGGCTGGCTCCCCTGGATTGCCCCGCGAGCAGGTGCCGACCGCGAGTGGAGCCCGCCTACCGTGAAAGAACAGGTCATCCTGTTCAGCCCCTCCGGCCAACTTGGCAACGGCATCGTCCTCACCGGCTTGTTCAGCGACCACTCCCCCGCCAACGGCGACCGCGAAGGCTTGCACCGTTTTACCTACCGCGACGGCGCCGTCATCGAATACGACAGCATCGCTCACCACCTGAACGCCACGCTGCCTAATGGCGGCACCACGAACCTGGTCAGCCAAGGCGGCATCCACATCGTCGGTCCGATCACCCATAAAGGCGACTACACCCAAACCGGCAACCAGACCATCACCGGTAAGGTCACCGTGACGGAGGATGTGGTTGCAGCCAACATCAGCCTGGTCAAACACCCCCACGGCGGCGTCATGTCTGGTAACGGCATCACAGGCCAGCCGCAATGAACCGAGAAACCGGCGTCGCCCTCGATCTGGTCGAACACATCACCCAGTCCATCACCGACATCCTCACCACCCGCATTGGCACCCGCGTCATGCGCCGAGAGTACGGCAGCTTGCTACCCGAACTGGTGGACCAGCCGTTCAACGACTTCACCCGCTTGCAAGCCTACGCCGCCACCGTTATGGCCCTCATGCGTTGGGATCCGCGCATCAGTCTCAGCCGCGTGCAATTACTAGGAGCCACATTGGCAGGCCAAGCAACCCTGGACCTAGAGGGCAGCATCGTCGATACCAACGAGCCGCTGAGCCTGAGTGTTCCCTTGCGCCTGGGGGGCAGCGCATGAATACCTTCGTAGCCATCGACCTGAGCCAACTGCCGGCACCACAGGTCGTCGAACAGATTGATTACGAGCAGATCCTTGCCGAGCGCAAGGCCTATGCCATCAGCCTCTGGCCAGTGGAGGAACAGTCACAAATCGCGGCTCGCCTGAACATGGAATCAGAGCCGCTAACCAAACTGCTCGAGGAAAACGCTTACCGCGAAATGGTCTGGCGCCAGCGGGTCAATGAGGCATCAGTGGCGAACATGCTCGCCCTGGCCAAGGGCGCAGACCTGGAGAACCTGGCCGCGAATTACAACGTGAAGCGGTTGATCATTCAGGTCGCCAATCCTTCTGCTATGCCGCCCATTCCAAAGCTGATGGAAAGCGACGACAGCCTACGCGAACGAGCCCAAATGGCCTGGGAAGGTCTCAGTACCGCCGGCCCGCGCAACAGCTACATCTTCCACGCACGTTCCGCCGACGGTCGTGTGGCGGATGCCACAGCAGAAAGTCCGAAACCTGCGGAGGCGGTCATCACCGTGCAATCGGCACTGGGCAATGGCAGCGCCTCGGCGGATCTGCTGGCCACCGTGAAAGCCTACCTGAGCGACGATGACCGCCGCCCATTAGGCGACCGCCTGAGGGTTCAAGGCGCGCAGATCATCAACTATGAAATCAGCGCCGAACTCTACCTCTTAACATCGGGGCCAGAGTCAGAGCTGATCCTGAAAGCGGCCAAAGAACGGCTGCTGAAATTTGTGCATCAACGCCGTCGGCTGGGGCTGGAGGTCTCCGAATCCATCCTCCACGCCTCGCTGCATGTAGAGGGCGTGCGCAAAGTGGTGCTGGACGATTGGGACGACATTGTCGCTACTCCCTACCAGGCGCCGTACTGCACCAACATCGACCTGTCACTGGGTCTCGATGATGCCTGACCTTTCACTGCTGCCGCGCAACGCCACACCACTGGAACACCAAACCGCTCAAGCCTTGGCCCAGATCCAACGCGTACCGATCCCGCTGCGCCAACTCCACAACCCAGACCTTTGCCCTTTGCCCTTGCTGCCTTATCTGGCCTGGGCTTTCTCGGTAGACCGCTGGGACAGCCAATGGCCCGAAGCAGCCAAGCGCTCCGCTATCCGCTCCGCGTACTACATCCACTCGCGCAAAGGCACCCTCGGCTCACTGCGCCGCGTTGTCGAGCCATTGGGCTTTGTGATCGAAGTCGTGGAGTGGTGGCAGACCATCCCCCTCGGCCCTCGCGCGACCTTTGCCTTAAACATCAGCGTCTCCGAAACCGGCATCACCGAACGGATGTATCAGGAACTCACTTGGCTCATCGACGACGCCAAGCCCCTCACCCGCCACCTGACCAGCCTCGACATCATTCTGGAAACCCGCGTCGATACCCACGCCACAATTGCCGTCGATGACGGCGACGAAATCGATGTCTACCCGTGGGTCAACCCGGACATCGACGTGTTCATCCAAGGTTACGGCGGCACTCGCATTTACACCCTCGACGAACTGGACGTGTACCTTCATGGTTGATAAGAACACCCTTTTCGGCGGCATGCTCACCACCCTCGGAGCCGCCAAGAAAACCAACTGCGACGCCCTCGGCATGCCTTGGGAACCGAGCCACATGCTGATCGGCGATGCCAACGGCACCGACCCCGTACCTGATCCTTCACAGACCAAGTTGATCAATCAGGTACACCGCGCGCAGCTCAATCAACTGCGCGTCTCGCCTACTGATTCGAACGTGTTGATTGCCGAAGTCGTGTTACCACCCGAAGTGGGCGGCTGGTGGATGAGGGAGCTCGCCCTTGAGGACAAGGACGGTGTGTTTTCGGCCGTCGCGAATCTGGCGCCCAGCTACAAACCGCTGCTGGCCCAAGGTTCGGGGCGCAACCAAGTGGTGCGGATGCACATCATCACCAACGGCACCGCGAATATTCAGCTCAAGATCGATCCGTCCGTGGTGCTGGCCACCCGTGACTATGTGGATCGATCCGTCAATGCAGGGACTGCCTTCACCAGCGTATCGTCATCCCGAACGTTAAAACCCACAGAGATGGGCTTCGTCCTGATCGATGCCAGCGCGGGGGCGTTGAACATCCAACTGCCGTCAGCCGATGCCACCGTGGGCCGGCGCAATGTCATCGTTCACCGCAAAGACAACAGCATCCATCGCCTGGTCATCAAGGCGAAAGGCAAAGACAAGCTGAAATTCCACACGCATCTGAACCCGGCGGGCTACCCCTTTCTGGTGTTGATGGGCGCGGGCGATTGGTGGCACTTGCGCAGCGATGGTGCCGGGAGTTGGTGGCCGATTGGGCGCTTCGATAGCACAACGCTGGGTCGCCCGGTCTTTGAAACCACGACCGTGTTCAGCCCCGGAGGGTACGGCGCCATGAATGGGCAATTACTCCAAAGGGATGAATGGCCATGGCTGTGGGATCACGCCCAACAGTCGGGAATGCTGTACCCGGAAAAGTATTCGTATATGGAGGGTGCCTGGACCTTCGGTGATTACAAATCGACGTTTCGCATACCCGAGGCGCGAGGCGAATTTTTCAGGGTGCTCGACGAAGATCGGCGCGTCGACAAATCGACCCTGAAGGGGGTTACGAAATCCGGTAGCCCTGTCATCACCCACCTCAACGGTCGCGGGCGTGTAAAGATTGGTATGACGCTGGAGGGTGGCGATTTTCCGAGTGGCACAACCGTTATTTCGGTCGGTGAAGGGGAGATAACAGCTTCCAACGCATCGCAAACGGATGGTGCTGGGGAGTGGCGAATTGTCGGGCGGATAGCCGGCTCGTGGACACCCGACAATCTTGAACGTCACACCCACCCCGTCTCTTTCGGATCAGGCACGGGCGACCGTGTAGCACTTCTTTCGGCACCCTCCTCACTCGCTGGAGGTAACGCTCGACTAGACCATGTCGAGGCCAGAAACACTTCACCCCCCTTCATCGGTCGCGTGGGTGACGAAGAAACCCGCCCCCGCAACATTGCCTATCCCGGCCGTATGAAAATTATTTGAGGTCTTGATGATTACTTATTTGATTGATGACGCAGGCGCCCTTTCTGGCCCGGTCACGTTCCCGGACATTCCCGGTTTCGGTCCGCAACTGCCGGGTAATGCAGTGCAGGTCCCTAAGGCACTCGCGCCACCAGAACCAGGAAAAACCTGGGCATTGATCGATGACGCGACGCAGCAACTGCTCGACCTGCGAGGTACCGTATTCCGCACCACAGACGGTTTGGAGCAATCATGGCAACTACTGGGAGAACTGCCCGAAGGCCTCACCACCCAACCGTGGCCAGGCGAACATTTCAAATGGATCAACGAGCAATGGAACCTCGACGATTCTGCGCAACTTGCGGCACAAAGCGCCCAGGCCTTGGACCATCGCGACAATTTGCTGCGTGATGCGCAACTGCGTATCGCGCCGCTTCAGTACGCGGAGAAACTGGGCACCGCCACACCCGAAGAACAAGCCTCTCTACTGAACTGGATGCGCTACAGCGTCGAACTCAACCGCATCGAACAACAGACTGACTTCCCCAACACCATTGTCTGGCCAACTCAGCCCCAACAGCAGCACCGCTAAACGCCCGTGCTGTAACCGTTCCCCCTACAACCCCTGATGCGCGACGAATTGACGTACGCGCGGCAGCCTGTGCACTGACTCAACATTCACTGCACAGGCCGCAACCATGTCCGACTATCTTCACGGCGTGCGAGTCATCGAACTCAACGATGGCTCTCGCCCCGTCCGCACCATCCCCACCGCCGTCATCGGCATGGTGTGCACCGCCGACGATGCCGACGCCACAGTCTTCCCCTTTGACACACCCGTCCTGATTACCAGCATCCAGACAGCCATCGGCAAAGCCGGTGTAAAAGGCACCCTCGCCGCCAGCCTCCAAGCCATCGCCGACCAAACCAAACCCTACGTCATCGTCGTGCGTGTGAAGGAAGGTCAGGACGAAGCCGAAACCACCAGCGCCCTGATCGGCACCACCACCGAGTTGGGCAAATAAACCGGCTTGAAAGCCTTGCTCGCTGCAAAGTCGAGACTCGGCCTGGTGCCGCGCATTCTCGGTGCCCCAGGCTTGGACACCCTACCCGTCGCTACTGCACTCGTGGCCATCGCCCAACAACTACGAGCGTTCAGTTACGTCAGCGCCTGGGGCTGCAACACCAAGGAAGAAGCCGTCGCCTACCGAAAAAACTTTGGCGCCCGCGAAGTCATGGTCATCTGGCCCGACTTCCTGAGCTGGGACACCGTCACGAGCAAAACCGTGAACGCCACCGCGACCGCTCGCGCCCTCGGCCTGCGCGCCAAGATCGACCAGCAAACCGGCTGGCACAAAACCCTCTCCAACATCGCCGTCAACGGCGTCACCGGCATCAACGCCGACGTGTTCTGGGACCTGCAAAACCCCGCCACCGACGCGAACTACCTCAACAGCCACGAAGTCACCACGCTGATCAATGAAGGCGGCTTGCGCTTCTGGGGCAGCCGCACCTGCAGCGACGATCCACTGTTCGCGTTCGAGAGTTACACCCGCACCGCGCAGGTACTGGCGGACACCATGGCCGGCACGCAGATGTGGGCCATGGACAAACCGCTGCACGCCTCGCTGGTGCGCGACATGATCGAAGGGGTGAATGCCGAGTTCCGCAGCAAGGTTTCGGCCGGCTACCTGATCGGCGGAAGCTGCTGGTATCCGGAAGACATCAACACCAAAGACACCCTCAAGGCCGGCAAGCTCTGGCTCGATTACGACTACACGCCGGTCCCGCCGCTGGAAGACCTGACCCTGCGCCAGCGCATCACCGATCGCTACCTCATCAACTTCGCCAGCCAGATCAATCGCTAACCGGAGAGCTGCGCCATGGCCATGCCGCGCAAACTGAAAAACCTCAACCTGTTCAACGATGCCAACAGCTACGTCGGCGTCGTGAAGTCGGTCGTCCTGCCGCCCTTGGGCCGCAAGATGGAAGCCTACCGCGGCGGCGGCATGAACGGCCCGGTCAAGGCCGACCTGGGCTTTTCCGACGACGGCATTCAGTTCGAATGGAAGACCGGCGGCCTCGATCTGATTTCCCTGCGCCAATTCGGCGCCGTCAATGCGTCGGGCGTTGCGCTACGTTTCGCCGGCTCCTTTCAGCAGGACGACACGGGCGACGTCAGTGCCGTGGAAGTCGTGCTGCGTGGTCGCCACGAAACCATCGAGATGGGCGACCACGAACCCGGCGAAGACACTGAACACAGCGTCACCACCACCTGTACCTATTACAAGCTCATCGTCGACAGCGAAGACATCATCGAAATCGACTTGCTCAACTTCATCGAAAAGGTCAACGGCGTCGACCTGCTCGAAAAACAGCGCGCCGCTATCGGCCTCTAACCCTTGGAAAACACTATGCAGACCGTTGACATTCAACCCCTCGCCGACGACAACACCGTCACCCTAGATGCGCCTATCAAGCGCGGCAAAACCACCATCGACACCCTCACGTTGCGCAAGCCTTCTTCAGGCGAGTTGCGCGGCGTGCAACTGGTGGAGTTGCTGAACATGGATGTGGCCACCCTGATGAAAATCCTGCCGCGCATCACCAGCCCCGGCATCACCGCCCCGGAAGCCGCCGGCATGGACCCCGCCGACCTGCTCGCCTGCGGCAGCAAGATCTCCGGTTTTTTGTTGCAGAAATCGGTGAAGACGGACGCCTTCCTCGTTGCGTAGAGGACGCCATGGCTGACTTGGCGGTGGTCTTTCACTGGGCACCGGCTGATATGAATCAGCTGGGCCTGCAAGAACTCATGGAATGGCGCGAGCGCGCCAGAGTGCGGAGCGTCGCCGATGGCGAATGACCTAAAACTTCGGGTGCTGCTGAGCGCCATCGACAAGGCGACTCGCCCACTCAAGGCCATCAACCACGGGAGTATCGGCGCGGCCCGCGCCTTGAAAGAGGCGCGCGACAGCCTCAAGGCTCTCAACGCGCAACAGAAAGACATCAGCGCCTGGCGCACGCAACGCGCGGCGGCCGAACACACCGAACAAGCCCTCGGTGCCGCGCGGGACAAGGTCAAGGCGCTCAGTCAGCAGTTCTCGGCCATGGGCGCTCCCACCAAAGCCATGACGAAGGACTTTCGTGCAGCAGTGCGGGAAGCGCAAAAACTCAAGCAGCAGCATCAATTCAACAGCGAACAGCTTCAAAGCCTGCGCGGTCGATTGAACGCTGCCGGCATCAGCACCAAAAGCCTCGGCGACCATGAGCGCCAGTTGCGAGAACAGGTCCGCGCGACCAACCACAGCATCAGCGAACAAACCAAACGTCTGGCCGCACTGGGCACTCAACAGCGGCGACTGGCAGCCGCTCGCGCGACCTTTGATAAATCCAAACACCTTGCCAGCGACATGGCTGGGAAAGGTGCTGCCGCCACCGCCGGTGGAGGTACAACGTTATATGCGGGCGCCAAGCTGCTAACACCGGGCATCGACTTCGATGCCAGCATGAGCAAAGTGCAGGCGATCACGCGGCTAGATAAAAACGCTCAAGCGCTCAGAGCAATGCGTAAACAGGCACGTGAACTGGGCGGTAAAACCCAATTCACAGCCGGCCAGGCAGCCGACGCTCAAGGCTTCCTGGGTATGGCCGGCTTCGAGCCTACGGCGATCAAAGCCGCCATGCCGGGGATGCTCGACCTCGCGGCCGCCGGCGGCGCTGATCTGGCACAGACGGCCGACATCGCCTCAAACATCCTCTCCGGGCTTGGCATGAGCGCCGGTCAAATGGGCAAACTGGGTGACGTATTGGTGGGCACCTTCACGCGCTCCAACACCAACCTGCAGATGCTCGGCGAAACAATGAAGTACGCCGCGCCGATGGCGAAAACCTACGGTGTCGAATTGGAGGTGGCCGCCGCCATGGCCGGCAAACTGGGTGATGCGGGGTTGCAAGGCAGCATGGGCGGCACTGCGCTCAGTTCAATCATGAATCGCCTGGCCGCCCCGCCTAAGGCCGCGGAAAAAGCCTTGCAACTACTGAATATCACCACCGCCGATGCCCACGGCAATTTGCGAAACCTGCCGGACATTCTCAAAGAGATCTACGACAAAACCAAAGACCTGGGCACCGCCTCAAAAGGTGGGCTGTTCAAAGCCATAGCCGGCGAAGAAGCGGTCAAAGGCATGGCCCAACTGGTGGAGCAAGCGGGCACAGGTGAATTGCAAAAGCTCATCGTGAGTCTGCGGCAAAGTCAGGGCGAAGCGTCGCAAACAGCCAGCGTCATGGCCGACAACTTCAAGGGTGATTTGAAGACCTTAAGCAGTGCCTGGGAGGATCTCGGTATCGAGATTCAAACCCAGCAGGATGGACCGTTGCGTGGGCTGATTCAGTCCGTCACAGAAGTCATTCAAGGGATCAAGAGCTGGGCCAATGAAAACCCGAACCTCGCCGCCGGGCTGGTGAAAACCATCGCCATCATCGCGGCTCTGGCCATCGTGCTGGGAGGTTTGTTGATGGCAACGGCCAGCGTACTGCTGCCGTTCGCGGCGTTGCGTTTGATGTTCGCCTTGATGGGTATCCGACTGCCCGGCCTGATCAGCCTGCTGTGGAAACTTGGCCGGTTCGTCCTGCCCTTCGTGGGCAAAGCGCTGCTCATGCTTGGCCGTGCGCTGATGCTCAACCCTATCGGCCTGGCGATCACCGCTATTGCCGCGGCGGCCTACCTGATCTACCAAAACTGGGATGCGGTGAAGGCCTACTTCACCGATGCGTGGAAAGAAATCAAAGCCGGGTTCAATGGCGGCACCCGCGGCATCCTCAAAACTTTGGCCAACTTCAGCCCCATCGGATTGCTCTACCAAGCCTTCTCGGCGGTGATGAAGTACCTGGGCATCGAATTGCCCAGCCGCTTTACCGAGTTCGGCGCAATGATCATCGACGGTCTGGTCAGTGGACTGTCGGCAGGCTTCGGCAAGCTCAAAGGCGTCATGGGCGAGATCAGCGATTCAACCATTGGCTGGTTCAAGGAAAAGCTCGGCATCCAGAGTCCGTCGCGAGTGTTTGCCGAACTGGGTGGCTTCACCATGGCGGGTCTCGCCCAAGGGCTGGAGCGTAGCCAGAACGAACCGATCGGCGTGATGGCCGATGTCAGTGGGCAACTCATGGCCACAACCCGCGCCATCACGCTCGCGCAGAACACCAGACCGTCTTCATTGACCGTCGATAACCGGGCACCACTAAAACCGGTCCAGCGACCGGCCTACGACAGTCACGACACTTACGAAATCACCATTCATTCCACACAGGGCATGGACCCATTGGCGATTGGCCGCGCAGTGCGCGCTGAGCTGACCCGCGTCCAGTACGAGAAAGATGCCCGTCAACGCAGCCGACTGGCCGACCTGGAGTAATCCCCATGATGCTTGCCTTGGGCATGTTCGTCTTCAGCCTTTCCACCGCGGCTTATCAGGCACTGCAACGCCAGACCGAATGGCGCCATGTCAGCAACTCGCGCATCGGCGCAGCCCCGGCACGGCAGTTTGTGGGGCGTGGTGACGACGCCATCACCCTCCCCGGCATCATCCTGCCCGAGCTGGCGGGCAGCGCCCTCAGCCTGGATGCCCTTCGCCTGATGGCCAACACCGGTAAAGCCTGGCCCATGGTGGAAGGCAGCGGCCGTATCTACGGCCTGTGGGTGATCGAGAGTTTGAATGAAACCAAGACGGTATTTTTTCGCGATGGCACACCGCGCCGGATCGAATTCAGTCTCAGCCTCAAGCGTATCGACGACGACCGCATTGACCTGATCGGAGCCGGGACCAGCGTGGGCGTCAGCATCATGAGGAGCTTGCTGTGATTGATGCTGCGCTCTCCCGAGTGACCGGTTTCCTGAACGACGCTGCCGAGCGCTACCAGCGCAACGCCGGTTATCCCGTCCCGGCCATTCGCATCACCGTCGATGACACAGACATCGCCCCTGCGATCATCCCTCGCCTGATCAGCCTCGATCTGTTGGACAACCGCGGGATCGAGGCCGACCAATTGACCCTCACCCTCAGCGACCACGACGGTCTACTGGCGATTCCGCCCAAAGGCGCAATCATTCGGTTCTGGCTCGGCTGGAGCGATACCGGCCTGGTGGACAAAGGCACCTACACCGTCGATGAAACCGAACACAGCGGCGCCCCGGACGTACTGAGCATCCGCGCTCGATCGGCGGACTTTCGTAGAAGCCTGAAGACCAAACGCGAACGCAGCTGGAGCAACACAACGCTCGGCGACGTGCTGGGCGACATCGCCCTGGACAACGGCCTGACCGCGACCATTGCCGGAGCCCTCCATGGTCTGCCCATCCTGCAGCTCGACCAGGCCAACGAATCCGATGCCAACCTGATCAGCCGTATCGGTGAAGAATTCGACGCCGTGGTTACCATCAAAGCCGGCCGCCTGCTGTGCCTGCCTGCGGGCCGCGGCAAGACCGCCAGCGGCGCCGAACTGCCTCACATCACCCTCACACGCACCGATGGCGACCAACACCGCTACCTGCAAGCCGACCGCGACCGCTACGACGGCGTGCGCACCTATTTCTACGACGTGAACAGCGCCAAAAAACAGGAAGCCATTGCAGGCGGCGGCGAACACCTCAAGGACCTGCGCCACACCTACAGCGACCGCCAGTCTGCCCTGCGCGCAGCCCGGGCCGAATTCAACCGACTGCAACGCGGCAGCGCCACGCTCAGTTACACGCTCGCGCTGGGGCAAGCGGACCTGATTCCGGAACTGACCTACACGCTCCAGGGCGTAAAGGACGAGATCGATGAAATCATCTGGTATGGCGGAAACGTGCAACACACCCTCAGCGCGGACACCGGCTACACCGTCAGCCTGGCGCTGGAGAGCAAGGTGCCGGACGACACCGTCGAGGAACTGGTTGAAGAGAACAAGGGGGACTTTACCGGCGTCATTGCTCACTACCGCGATAAGAGAACCGGCAAGCAGAAGACTGTGACCGCTGGGGATCAGAGCAAGCCGAAACGGTTGCGATGGTTGTATGCCACTGAGAAAGCGGCGAAACGGGCGGTTGATCGTGAGTGGGGACGGATGCAGGCAGATAAAACATAAACCCACCGGTTACAGAATCGCGTCAATTACTGAGGCCATCAAGGACGATTCCATGCAGGACATACGCTGCGGCCACTGCTGCCGCAAACTCGCCGCCGCCAGCGGCTTCATCGAATTACAGATCAAGTGCCCGCGTTGTCGGACACTCAACCACTTGAAGGCCCAGAGCCTCCCCCAAGCGTGCCGCGAGCATCCAGAACAACGAGTTCATGAATGCAGCAACCCACCCTTGGCAGCCTGTTCGCAGGCATAGGAGGCTTTGATGTCGGATTTGAAAACGCCGGTTACCGCAGTGCTTGGCAAGTTGAACTCAACCCTATCAACCGGGCTGTGCTTGCCGATCGATTTCCCCATGCACGCCAATTTGAAGACGTGCGCCAATGCGGCGCTCACAACCTTTGCCCCGTCGACGTCATCACCGCCGGTTTCCCCTGCCAGGACATCAGCATCGCCGGCGCCCGACCAGGCAACAAAGAAACCCGCGGACTACGAGGTGAACGCAGCGGCCTGTTTTGGGAAGTCATACGAATCCTCAAAGAAACTCAACCTCGCTGGGTGGTCCTTGAGAACGTCGTTAACCTGCTCGCTGTCAACGATAGCCAAGACTTTGAAACAGTCATCCGGGCCCTTGCGGACTGCGGGTATGTGGGATTTTGGCGAGTGCTTAATGCTCAATATTTCGGAGTCCCCCAGCAACGTCGTCGAATATTCCTGGTCGCAGGTTATCGACGAATGCCCCCCTTCGAGTTCCTGGCTGACGCCGCGCCAGTGGACGCAATACCTCCAGCGTCTCAATCGATCCAGTGGCCACGGCCCGCGGATGCCTGGGCTGCCAATACTTTATTGGCAAACAAGGCCGGCTCCCAAATCTCTCTGGGCTGTACCACTTTCGTCGCTCACGCGAACGGATGGGATCAGATGGCTGAGCGGCAGCGAGCGTCTGAAGATGATGGGTTTTGCCTCGGATTGGATGCGGCCAACCTTGCAGAGGCTTTTGGTGCCGGAAATGCCGTTGTTACGCAGGTTGCGGAGTGGATTGGGCGGGGGTTGAAAGCGGGGTGATTCTAAACGGCTAAAACAAACGCCCCAGCTGATAGCTGAGGCGTTTGTTTACTTATAACCAGGTGAAATTCATCTACTCCAGTCGGCACCACCAAGATTGCGCATAGGCGCAGCCACCGATGTATTCAATGCGACTCAGGACAAAGCCGGTAACCGCCATCCCTACCAGTGTTGCGTCGAGCAGCTGCGGTAAAGGGTCGGGCTCAAGTGGCATGCCTACTTCAACACGAGCGACGTTGGTGGCCCGCCCTAGTTCCTGACAGACAGCCGAGTTCACCATCACATTTCCCTTGATCGCGGGATAGCGGCGTCGTGCCTGGGCATCGAGAGCGACACCACGAGACCTCATTGGGGTGACAAGTACATGCATGCAGGAGCCCTACTCATCACTGTCGAGTTCGAGCATTAACTCGACGGCAAAGCCCAACGCCCCGTCTGCCAGTTCAAGCAGGTCGCAGAGGTCATCGCGATCAATCACCTTGTTTTTATGCAACGCGTGAGCGTAGATCAGCAACGCCTTGTGATGAGCACCTGGCTGAGCGAGTAACGCAGTTTTGTCAGCAAGCATGGTTTGCCAATGTGCCAAATCCATTTGCTCGGCGGTGATCGGGTCTGTCATCGGTTCGAATTCCACGGCGAATAATACTGTATGCATAACCAGTATATTGAAGTATTCGGATGAGACCTACAGATATCGACGAAACGCCCTACAGACTCCCGAGAAGAACATCAGAATATTCATACTTTCGACAGCTTTTATAAATCAAAAAAAAGCCCGTTTCAGCCGAAACTGAAACGGGCGTTTCCTCACATCAACGACCGTTACTTCAGGTCATCAAAGTGATCTCGCAGGAACTCGTAAAAGCGAAACGCTTGAAACGATCTCCATACGAGGCTCAGCGTACGCAGCAAAAGCTTCATACGTTTTGGCCTCCAGGTTGGGGGCCAAACCTCCAGCGCACTTACCGGATCACGTGTGCCTTCGGGCATACACGCTAATGTCACCCATGAGGCGGCCGGCTGAGTTCCCCCCGAACAATCATTCCGGCACGGGTGCAAAACCGTGTCAGAGGGCGTGAAACTGTTATGTCGCTGGCCAAACCCCGCAGTCGCACCTGCATGTGAGCGCCGGCATATTAACCTAGAAACAAAAGAGCAATGGCTGATCTTTGACATACCAGAGCAAAGCGACGCGGTGTTTTTGTAAAACGTTATTTCTGTCAGGTTATCGCAGCCGCCTTGAACGCCAAAACCCAACCACTGACGCCTTCAGATGACGTGAGTCAACTAAAGCAAAATAACGTTGCAAGGAAAAGCAAAGCTTAATATTATGCCCCCACGCTAATGTTGCCCGTGAGATGCACCAAGCCCCAGCCGCAAGCTGAGGTTTACAAAAAAACCGCCCCGCAAAGGCGGTTTTTTTTCGCCTGTCACTTGGGGTCTTGGTCATGTTTGTGTTGTACCGCATCGCAGTCCGAGGGATCGAACAGCGAGCATCAAGAAATGTGCGTTCAACCTGACAGTCATTTGCCTTCATTCTGATCACCTCCAATTGCATCGGATTTGACCTGCACGCGTTGTAACCATGATCGGCAGAGAATGGCCGATTCTGTTGAAAAAGTCGGCTGCGGTTTTCGGCTCAGGAAAGAACGCGTCTGAGATTGAAATCCGCACTACGCGCAGAAGGATCAGGGCTCAGATTTTACGTAGCAGCGTACAAAAATTACGTTTTCACCGCTCAATGCATTGCCCATTGGGCCGGGTCGACTTTTTCAACACAATCGGCCAAAAGCGGTCATCAAGTGCTTACAAAACAGGGGACGATGTATCACCAGTTTGGTTGCCCAACGAATGCGACGTTGCCTGTCGCATCCCTGCCTGACACTAGCCTCTGAGATCATCCGCGGGCATAAGGGGAACTTGAATGAAAGAACTCAGCATTTTTGTAATTGGTTTGGTGATCGGTAGCGTACTGACTAAGCAGGCAATGGATGGCAGTGCATTGCGTGCTGCGTTGCGCTATCAGCAACAACGAGATCGCCAGGTTTGACGTGCCCCCATTCTCCAACAGTTTAAATCTGACTGAGCATGCTCGAACTCAACAAGGAGGCGGACTTGAACACATTGGACGTTGTTTCTACAGGAGCATTGATATTGCTTGGGTTGATCCTGCTGGCGCTATTGATACAGACCCTGAGGTTGCGCGATATATGGCAGATGATGCTTGGTTATCAGAAGGCTGTGCGGTGGGTGAGCATCTGGGAAATGGAAAATAAAGAGCTACGCTCAGCCCTGCGGGCAGAGAAAGAGCATGTCGAACAACTCAAAGGAAAGCTGGTGATTTTGGAGGCATTGATACCTGCAGTATGAAGAAGGGATTCGGGGCGATTCAATGGGTCCTTAAAACCAGCGTAGCTTACTGGCTAAAGGCCATTGTTTGGAGTATCTTCAGCCCCGAAAACAGATCTGAGAGCCCGACAAGTCACAAGGCCGTGAACAGGTAAGATCAAGATGTCAGAAGTCAAAGATACGCTGTTCAGATATCTCGCAGTGCTCCAACTCATTCCCTGCCTGCCGGGCCGTATATCCACCCCTGCCCTGCAAGAAAAGCTAAAGGACAGAGGTTTTGAGATCGGCGTGCGCTCGCTGCAGCGCGATCTACGCGATAAGCTTTCAATCCCGTTTTCTATTATCTGTCATGAAGACGAACGCCCATACCGCTGGAGTCTGGACGCCAAGGCCAATTCCAAACTGGACGGCCTAGATCCAGCATCAGCCTTGGCGCTAAATCTGGCTGAGGGTCATTTAAATCGATTATTGCCGCAAAGCGTAATGTCGCTACTTGCACCTCGGTTTCGTGCCGCCACCCACTACCTTATGGGCATGGAAAAAAACGGTCTAGCCCAATGGCAGCGCCGCGTCAGAGCCATTCCCAATGGAAAGGCATTATTCCCGGCCGAAATCTCTCACGCCGTATGGGAGTGCGTTTCTTGTGCTCTTGTGGAACAACGACAACTTCGTGTCCGCTATCTAAGTCGCAGCAAAGGCAATACCAAGATGTTGGATCTTCATCCAACGGGTTTGGTATCACGCCATTCCGTCAACTACTTGGTCGCCTGTGTGGATGGTTATGAGAGCCTACGACACTTTGCGTTGCACCGCATTCAAACCGCCGAACTGCTAGATGAATCCTCACTTCACCGCAGTGATTTCGACATGGATCGCTATATTGCTTCGGGTGCTTTTTCTTTTCGGCAAAGTCTTGAGGAGGTAGAACTGGTTGCAGACATCCATCCGCAAATTGCGTGGCTGCTGAATGAAACTCCACTCAGCCTAGAGCAAGCAATAACGCCTTTACCTGGCAGTGAGTGGCATAGGTTGCGGGCCTCGGTTCCTCAGGACCAAGAAACACTGTGGTGGCTTTTCGGCTTGAACGATCAGATTCGCGTGTACGCACCATCAGTATGGGTTGCTGAGTTTGCATCCAAGGCGAAGAAACTTCATGACTGGTACTCATCGAATGCGACATTGTCTGTCGCATCGTTGCCCGACACTCTTGTATTGACCACCGACACAACTTGCACGGTCGTGCGCTAACTGCGCAGCCCCTCGTTCGCCGATATCTGGTACCCCCATGAACTACTACTGCACTCGATGCACAGCGCTACACAGCCTCGATGAACTATGCGTCTACTATAGAAACAAGCTTCGAGGCGACCCCACGCTTCTATCCGAAGCAGCCAAATTCGCTAGCATTGCAGGCCAGTACGAATTGGTGTCCGGCCAGGGGCTGGATCATGTGGCCAAAAGTATCAACCAGCTATCAGGGATGAACCTGTCTTACGAGGGGGCTCACCAATACGTACGTGATGTACAGGTCTTCCGCCAACTCAATGTTGATGCCTATTGCAAGTCCGGAATCTTTTCTAGCGCCGAAAACGCCCGTGCTTATATGGCCAGCGGCACCGATGGGCAGTTGGCTACGCTGACAAAAAAACTCAATGGCACTGCCCAGGAAATAGATTGGGTGCAGATGCGCAACGGTAAGCTCTCAGCGCTGTGGCAACGCTCCACTCTGTTGGGTGAGGAAGTCACCAATGCTGCTGGCGTGGACGGGGTCACCATCAACAGGTTCACTGGCACACAGATCTCACGCACTACGGTCAAGGCTACACAAGACATTAGTAAGGGGTTGGGCACTAACGTAAAAGATGTTGTTCAAGCCTTGGAAAACGGTACGCTGGACCCCATCGACAATGTCGCCGGCGTTCGAGGTACCGCGTCCGCCGTACGCAAAGCGATAGAGGGTAATCTTGCCAAGGCCGAGCGTGATGGCAACGAAAAGCTGGCGATGTGGAAGCAAGCCCGCGATAAGCTCACCGTCGAGGAAGTCGGTACAGACACCAAGGTCAGGTCTTCTACCGCTCGGCTAAAAGACAAAATCACCAACAGCAGCGCTACGCCGGCCCTGACCGGCGAAGAAATTGCGCGCAAGGCAGTTAATGGTGCGGTGATTGGCGCGGTGATCGGCCTAAGTGTCAGCACCATCGTCAATTACTTGGAGTACAAGGAAGGCAACATCAGCAAGGAACAAGCTTTCCAGAACGTCTCCCAAGCCACGGTCAAGGGTGCCTTGACCGGCGGCGCTTTGAACGTCGCGGCTCTATTCCTGCCCGCCGGCGCCCTAGGCTTTGTAGCGGGTATGGCGGTGGGCATTTATCTGAACGCTGCGCTGACCAATATCCTCGATGAGATCTATGGCAAAGGCACCTACGTTGCGATTCTCGATGCCTCGGGGTTCATCTTAGGGGCCTCGATGAGTCTCCAGGACGCCCTGAGTCAGCTCAAACGCGACCAGATCGTCATCGAGCAAACGGTCCGGGCAATCCGTTCGTCCCAAGCCTCCACCACGCAATCATTCGATATATTCAAAGACTTGATGGGGAAACAACCATGAGCCAGGAAGCTGTAATCACGATCGATGGTGAATACTACTCCAGCGGAAGTTGCCAGTTTGACGACCTGCAAGCGGCGGCCGCAGTGCTGTTCGATGCAAGCGAAGACCAGTTTGAAGCGCTGAAGGCCGAGCGCTGGTATACCCGGGTCTTCGACATCGCGACCTTTTCGCAAAAGAAAAACATCCGCATGGCTAGCCAGATCCAGCACTTGGCCCAGGCGCAGCAGATCCTGTCCGAGATATTGGTGTTTCTCTCCCAGCGCGACAAGCAAGTCTTCGAACTATTTGGACAATGCCAAACCTCGATCGAGTACCTAGCGCGACAAGACGTCGCCCTGGCCAAACGCATCATTGCATTGGAAAACCGCGTGTTGCTTGGGCTTGAGACGTTGCCTACCTTGGAGCAACTGGCCTACGTCGAGAAACAGATTCTCGCCGGCTTGTTGTTGAAGTTCAGCGGCAGCCAAAGCGCAACCGGCGTCGATCAGCAAACCTATGCAAATGGCCTGATTTCGCTTCTCCAGGTCGAGCCCGCCATAGGTGAGCCCCTGCTCGGCGCCCTGGATCACATCCGCGAGATCGAGACCAAGCGGCTGATGCTGGTGTGCTGCTTGGAATACCTTTACCTGCACAGCAACTCGTTCGAGTTCGACGACGACACCCAAGGGGTGATCGACGCTTTCGACTTCGGTGATAAGACTGTCAAGTCCCTCCAGGACAAAGTCCGCGCGGCCCAAATGCTTCGAGGGAATGCAGGGCTAGCCGGCAAGTTTGGCCTGGCCACTAACGACTTATTGGAAAAAGACTTCTTCATCAGTTTCGACGAGGTGGAAGAACCGGCATTCAGCGCCGAGCCCGCGGAGCTGGAGAGCTTCACCATCTCGACTGTACTGCACATCCCGGTCGGTGAAGAACGCGTGTTCACAAACAAAGACATCCTGATCCAGTCCTACGTCAATTGCGAAGGCTCATTGATCTTCGAGAACTGCCGGATCCAGTACAACGTAGGCGACCTGCCCGACCGCATTACCCTAAGCGAAGGGGCCAGATTGAAGTTTGTCGACAGCCATGTGGAGTGCAAGCGCATCGACGAGGGCAACGGTTATTTCGTGCAGGGAAAGGGCAAAAACAGCGTGATGTGTACCAATACGCTGTTCGATGGCTGCAATCACTTCCTTGATGTGGGGGGCTCGGATAATCAGCTCGACATTCAGGCTTGCATCATCAAGAATCCCGGCAAATCTTTCATCCATTCCCATGGCTATGAATCAACTGCGCGGATAGAGAAGAGCGTCGTTAAGTTTTCGGATATTTCCACCGAGCTTCTTTCGCACTACCAATCATACGGGTCAATCATCCATTCATCGGTAGCGATAGAGTTCAACGACTGCGTATTCCAAGGTTGCGAATCGATACTTGAAAAGTCTGTATGCATCACGCTTTTGGATGTCAAGTATGGCAAATTAAAGTCTTGCGGTTTTTTCCAGATAAAAAATGTGGTAATTAGCGCTGATTTGATAGAAGAATGTTACTTTGAAAATTGTGAAGATGTCTATACGTCAGATTATGGCAATCAAAAAACGATCTTGAACAGCGTGTTCAAACGCTGTAATAATGTTATAGATGGCATAGATATAAATATCGAAAACACTCAGTTTTTCGAATGCGGAAAACGCCTTGTAGGTGGCTCCGGTTACAAAATTCGTTTTTGTGAGTTCATCAACACCAAGCCAAACGATAATTCATACAGTGTAAGTAGCGGCACCAGCCTTCATTTCTTGGGTAGTGGTGATAGCGCGCCGAGCGAGATCACGAAGTGTAAGTTTGATGGCTATGACGGCGGCGATTGCTTCCTAATTTCAGCGAGTATCTTTAATAAGTTCTCGGGCAGTAAAGTTAACCTTTCTGAATGCACTTTCAGCAACTGCCGAACCACTCGCCCCTCCGGAAAAATTATCAAGGAATTTGATTTTTATTATGGACTCTTTAATAGAAGGATCGAAACCAAACCCGTTTCCATTTATAAGTGTCGCGGACTAGACAAAATCAATACTGAACGCGCTAAATCTGAAGATGCAAAACCTAAGGGAAAAACGGAAAACGGTACTACCATTGGCGCAGCTTTTGCCACCTCAGCACTGGCCGCTACCCTCGTCGGTGGTGTTCCCGGGTTTTATGCGCATAAATTCCTTAAGGACGACGATTTGCAGGCCGAGTGAGTGAGGGTACGATTATTGGCCTGGGTGACGTTATATCCTCCAAGCCAAGTGGTGACAGGGTCATGTGTGTGTGTGGCTTGGGCCGATGCTTTCTTAGCGCGGAGCAATGGGTGGACGGGTTATTTTTGTTCCAATCATAGGGTCCGTCCAGCCGACTCCCCTAAGCTCACTTTTCCACTCCGGCCAACATTCTTTTCAGAATCTTGGGTGGCTTCATGTCGAAGTTGTAGGCAAAATCCGAAAGTTGCGTAAGGAAGCGCGTTACTGTGCTTTTCAGCAAGCCACCGCCTTGCTGGCCTTTCTTTCGGCGGATATTCTCCAGACGTCGCTGCTATTCAGCGATCGGGCTTGGTAACCCGACGAGTTGCGCAACAGCGCCCCTTCATAGCTCATGGCTTTTTCAAGCCTGTGGTTATGTTATGGCGGCTGTGCGTGGGACGCCTTCGGGCGTGCCGGTCTCCTTGACTCCCGGTTTACCAACCTGCGCGCAGCTGCCACCCATTCGCTTGGTAACGAAAAGTGGCAGCTCCTCACGTCAAGGAGTTAGACAAATGCACACAGTAAATCCGTACACACTCAGCCTTTCCTCTCACCCCGTCAACTTGCGTTATACCCTCTCGCTCAACCTCCCTTGCTTCATCAATGGAGGTGACAAATGACCGAGTCATCAGCAGCTAAAACCATCGGCTTCACCCCCTGCATTTATTGCGAAGACAACGCACTGTTCCACGTCAGCGCGGGCGTTCCTGTCGACGCTGCCTTGGCCATGGCTTCCGACCTACTGTTCCTGGCCAAAGCGCTTACAAAAGACGCGGCTTATGACAGAGAAACCGACCGCTTTGCTTGGGCCGCGCATTATTTGACGGCGATGGGAAAGGCCGTGATTGATGATGTGGTAAAAGCCGTTACGCCTCGGCCTGTGAGGGCGGGCATGAAAGTCGCCAAATAGTATTAAATGAGTCGCGCATAAAAAACCCGGTGGATAGCCGGGTTCTTTGAAGAGTACTGGGTGCAGTCAAAAACTAGTTAACTGGCTTTGTTATCGTTCTACACCGGTCAGAGTGCCGCCAGCGTCTGCGCGATATGCAGGATATAGCCCTGATCCGCCTCAGGCACTTCTCTGTACCATGTAAGAAGTTTCCACTCATCTTGTGTTAGCTCAGAATTTTCGCTAGTGGTGTTATCTCTGCGAATGTTCTCTTTTTCATCCTGATCCAACATGCACACTACTCCGTTAAGTGATTGCAGGCGCAACGTTACTTAGGAGTGTGAAAAATCAAAATGAAATCCGTCGTAACGAATGTTTTAAATATCGACGAGTTATTTCTTGGCGTTTGAAAGACTGGTGACTTCGGACATAGCGCCGACGATGCGATGCACAGCTTTTTGGTCATAATCAGACAGCGTTCTGAACTGCTGGATTAGCCGCTCTTCGGCCTCGTCCAGTCCTTCAACAGCGCGTAGCAAACGCCCGCCCGTCAAGACGTACAGCACGTCGACACCGGCTGCGGCTACGGCAGAGAGGTAGACAGAATCAGCGTTTCGCTCGCCTTTTTCGTAACTGCCCTGGGTATTGCGGGTGATGCCTCCCAGTTGCGCAAAGGCTTCTTGATTAAGCCCCAGTCGCGTCCTTTCTTCACGCAGGCGCTCACCTACGGCAACGTCCAGGTGTTCTTTAGATGCACAACTATTCAAGCTTTCACCCTTTACAGGCCAAAATGTTTGGGCATAATGGCGAAAAATTCAACCCGGATGCCCACGAATGGACACTATGCCCGCCCCTCTCACTACCGAGCAAGCCCGAGCAGCACTTGATCGAAAAGGGATTAGCCTCGCTGAGTTCTCTCGTCAGCATGCGCTAAACAGCAACTTGGTCAGCGACTTGTTGAATGGACGGAAAAAAGGGCGCCGCGGGCAGGCACATCGAGCCGCCGTATTGCTGGGCATCAAGGAAGGCACTATCGATTAATGAGGCACAGGCTCTACTACGTTTCCAGAACAGCGCAAGGATGCATTAAGTGAGCACTTACAAACTGGTTTGCCCTCATTGCCTCTCCCGAATGCGGATACGCACCAGCGAAGGGACCCATATATTTTTACGCGTCGCTTATCTGCAATGCACCAATGAAGCCTGCGGCTGGTCGGTACGCGCTGAATTCGAGATGACTCATGAGATGAGCCCAAGCGGTATGGCCAACCCTACCGTCAAGCTCCCACTGGCTGACACGGCGTTGCGTCGCGAAGCCATGAAACACGCCAGCGATCAGCTGGAATTGCTGCCAAACCAAGGATCGGAGACCGCACCATGACCCTCACGCAAGATTCTTTTCAGGATTACCGCACCAGCATGCAGGAAGCCGCTCGTGCGTATCTGCTGCGCCACCAGGCGCAATACCTGTCTGACTCCGATCAGCTCTTTGAA
Organism: Pseudomonas sp. B21-040; assembly: GCF_024748695.1. Taxonomy (NCBI): domain Bacteria; kingdom Pseudomonadati; phylum Pseudomonadota; class Gammaproteobacteria; order Pseudomonadales; family Pseudomonadaceae; genus Pseudomonas; species Pseudomonas sp. B21-040. The sequence continues at coordinate 2,168,029 of NZ_CP087176.1, read as the reverse complement.
AGCTGCGTTCGCCATCTGATCGTGGCCCTTGAAGTGCCCACCAGCACCGCAACAAAGCTGGTGCACTTGGCGTGGAGTGAGATTCAGGCCGCAGCCTGATAAACACCGTGTAACCCCCAGCTCAACAAGCCTCACACCTATGCCGCAATGGGTTTGGGTGAGGTGCGCCAAAAATTTGAGGCTAGCATGGAAAACGACGTGAATATCTTCACCACCCTGCCCCGTGAACAAGCGGGAATGTTGCTTGAGACGCTGCGTGCGGATTATGCCAACCAGTTCAACGCGCACTGGTATGAAGAGCGCTTCATTGCGGTGCCCGAACATTTACGGCATGACGCACTGATCGCGACCTTCCCAAAGATGGCGGCGCAGAAGCGATTGATCGGCGCGCTCTCGTTCAGCCTCGGCCGAAGGTGCTGATCGTGAAGGAGTTATCACACACGCTTCGCGCGGAAGTATTGCAGCGCCTTGCCAACGACTACGGCCTGAAAAAACGCCTCAGCACCGACTACCTGCGCGGTGGCCGATGCCCCGCATGCGGGAAAAAAGAACTCTACACCCGCGCTTCCAACCCTTGGCTGATCATCTGTGGCCGCGAGAGTAAGTGTGGGCAGCGTTGGCACCTGAAGGAGATCTATGAGGACCTGTTCGACGACTGGAGCAAGCGTGCGCCCTCCTCCGATCAGTTCCCCACCGCGACCGCCCGCGCCTATCTGGAGTTTGCCCGGGGCTTTCGCTTTGAGCTGATTCAAGGCTGGTTCACCCAGGAGACGTACTTCTCGGGCGAGTTGAACGCCGGCAGCGCGACGGTACGTTTTGCGCTTGATCAAGGCGGTTACTGGGAGCGGCTGATCGATCGACCGCATCGCTTCGGCAAGATGAAAGCCCGTTTTCAGCCCGGGGAGAGTTACCGAGGCACCTGGTGGTGCCCACCCTGCGTTGAGTTGCTGGAGGTCAAAGAGCTGTGGATTGTCGAAGGCATCTTTGATGCGATTGCCCTGGCCCATCACGGCATCGCCGCGGTGTCGGCCATGTCCTCCAACGCGTTCCCGGAAACATCGCTCAAAGAGCTCTCTCGCCAGCGCGGTGGCAAGCTGCCCAAACTGGTTTGGGCGCTGGACAACGAACCCGGTGCACATCGCTACACCAAACGCTGGGTCCGCGACGCGCGCGCCTTAGGCTATGCCTGCGACGCGGCGCAGATCCCGCAACCCGACAACCGCAAGGCCGATTGGAACGACCTGCACCAGCGTTGGCAATTCATCGAGGACATCGAGCAACGCGCCGAGCAAGTTCAACAAGACCTGAGGACCGCCCGCCACTACGGTGCACTACTGATTGCCGAAAGCGCCGCCGAGAAAGGCGTGCTGATGTACGAATGGCGTGAAAGCCATGAGTTTCACTTCGGGTACGAGAGCCGCTTGTACTGGTTCAAGATGGACCTGGATAAATTCAACAAGGCCATGCAGGCGCTGGACACATCCGAGCGCCATGAAGACCTGCAGCTCAGCGACAAGCAGCGCCGGGCCAAAGCGTTGCGCCAGTGTGGCGGCGTGGTGGAGATCGCGAATTGCTACCCGCAAGCTTTGTACTTCCAGCGCAACGACGTCACCGATGAGTCCTGGTACTACTACCGTATCGATTTCCCTCATGACGGCGGCAGCGTCAAAAACACCTTCACCGGTGGTCAGGTTGCGGCGGCCAGCGAATTTAAGAGGCGTCTGCTGAGCATGGCCGCTGGTGCAGTGTTCACCGGCAGCGGCAAACAGCTGGACAAGATCCTCAAAGACCAGCTCTACGGATTGAAAACCGTCGAGACGATTGATTACGTGGGCTACAGCAAGGAATACGGCGCTTACGTGTTTGGTGATGTGGCCATGCGTAATGGGCTGGTGTGTGAGGTGAACAAGGAGGACTTTTTCGAGTTTGGGAAACTGCGGCTGAAGACGCTGCAGAAGTCGATCAAGATGCATATTCAGCGGGATCACAAGCAGTACCGGACTGACTGGCTGCCGATGCTGTGGTTGTGTTTCGGCGCCAAGGGAATCGTCGCCCTGGCGTTCTGGTTCGGTTCGCTGTTCGCCGAACAGATTCGGGCCAAGTACAAATCCTTTCCGTTCCTCGAAGTCACGGGCGAAGCCGGTGCCGGCAAAACCACCCTGCTGACCTTTCTATGGAAATTGCTGGGCCGCGAACACGAAGGATTTGATCCTTCGAAATCAACTCGCGCCGGCCGCCAGCGCGCCATGGGCCAGGTGTCGAACATGCCGGTGGTGCTGATCGAGGGTGACCGCAATGAGCCAGACAAAGCCCATGCAAAAAGCTTCGACTGGGATGAGCTGAAAGACTTCTTCGGCGGCGGCACGCTCGGCACCAAGGGCATGAAGACCAGCGGCAATGAGACGTATGAACCGCCGTTCCGTGGCGCTATCGCCATCAGCCAGAACGCCGATGTCAGCGCGTCTGAAGCCATCCTTACCCGGATTATAAAATCGCACTTTGCGCGGCCTGAAGTTACCACTGAGAGCCGCGCAGCCGCCGACAATCTCAACGTAATTCCGGTTGAACAGCTCAGCCACTTTCTGGTGCTGGCGGTGCGTGCTGAACCGCAGGTCTTGTCGAAATTCGCCGAGCGTGTGCTCGTGCACGAGGGGCGACTGCGACAGATCAAGGAAATCCGCGTGGAGCGGATTATCAAGAACCACAGCCAGATGATGGCCCTGGTTGATTGCCTGCGTCTGATTTGTCCGCTGGATGAGAACCAGGTGGTCACAACTTACCGGCAACTCACCGCCATGGCGTTGGAGCGACAATCTGCGATCAGCGCTGACCATCCGCTGGTGGCGGAATTCTGGGAGGTCTATGAATACCTCGAAAGCCTGGGAGAAGGCCCGCAGGTCAATCACAGCACCGATTCGAAACTCATCGCCATCAACCTCAACGAGTTTGCCGAAAAAGCCGGTGAGCATCGACAGAACTTGGCTGACCTAAAGACGCTGCGGGCGTTGCTTGTCGATAGCCGTAGCCACAAGTTACTGGACATCAATAAAGCCATTTACAGCATTGTCCGCGCGTCCCAAGCGTCGAACAACTCGATGGCCAAGAAACCAACCACTGTGCGCTGCTGGGTGTTCCAGAAGGCGTAACGGCTCAACTCAGTTGAAGGAACAACGCAATGAAAACTCTGTTCGTCCTCATGGCTCAATACAATGGCCAAGTCGTCATTCCCCTCGACCGCGTCTGCAAGGACTACTTCACCCACCTCACCACTGACATGTTCCAGCGCAAGGTGATGGCAGGACAAATAAGAATTCCGATCACACGAATGGAAGCGAGCCAGAAGAGCGCCAAAGGCGTCCACATTACCGACCTTGCCGACTATCTGGATGTGCAGCGCGCTGCTGCGATCAAAGAGAGCAACCAGTTAAACAGCGCACTGCGCAATAGCAGAATTATTTGAACAGTCGGGCGCCGAGTGTCACCGGCGCCTGCAAGATTTTTTCCTTCCACGCCCACTTAACATAGGCATCACCTCGGCCACGTAAATGCGTGTAGCGGCGCATTGAGTTCCAGTCTCGATGCCCCGAAACACTCGCCACTCGGGGAATGTCCCAGTCCATTTCAAACAGCCGACTGACTCCTTCGTGCCGCAGGTCATGAAAGTGCAGGTCTACTATTTCGAGAAACTGGCAAGCTCTTGCCCAGGACATGGACACTGACTCTGCATTGTATGGAAAGATCTCGGGCCGCTCTTTGGGCATGGATTGAAGAATGGCCCAGGCTTCTGGTGGTAAATGGCACCAGACGTCATTGCCGATCTTCTGACCAGGGTTCTTCATGTCGCGAACCAGTACACGATGGCCAACCTCATCCAGATCGGCCCACTTAATCCGAGTGATTTCCTCTTGCCGGCGTGTTGAGAACAGCGCGAACCCAGCTACTTTAAGCATGTTAATAGCCGTCGGACGGCGGGCTTGGATGCCTTGAAAATACGTCAGCAGTCGACCAAGTTCATCCAGCGTAGGACGGCGGTCGCGCTCGCGGCTGCGCATGTTGTAGCCCAATTTTTTCAATACCTTTCGGGCATCACCCATCGCCTGCGGGTCAACCTCATAGCCCACGCTGGGCGAGCCACTGAAAGCACTGCACCCAGATGGGAGAGATCGTTACCGACGGTCTGGGGTTTGACGTCTCCGCCCTCTTTCCCCATACGCCACAGCGCATACTCCACCAACTTCTGGCTGTTGATGTCTTTGTCATTCAGCTCGCCGAAATATGACTCGCCGATGGCATTGAGCGTGGCGAGCTTGGTTTTGCCCAGAGGTCGAACTTTCTTCATTTCGGCCAAGTAGCGCTCGATCATTTCCTTGACCGTCGCGCCCGTGCGGTTTGCTCGCTCGATGGCGCCTGGCTGATCCAACTCGGCCTCGCGATTACGAACCCAGGCCTTCGCGGCCTCTTTTCGAGCGAAGGTCTGGCTCTCTTGGTAAACTTGCGCACCATCACGAGACAGGCGTATCTGTGCGGTGTAGCTGACGCTGCCGTCGGCGCGTTTCCTTGCTCTGATCGTGGCCATGGTCACCTTGGTACAATTGCAAAATTGACTGGTACATTGTACCAGTCACTGGTACAAAACGCCGTTTTACCCCCGAAAACCGGCCTCAAACACGTAGAGCAAAATGATACAGAATCTTGCTACACCCCATGTAAACAAAGGCTCTGCGGTGTCTAGACGGTTTAGCGTTGCCCCCATGATGGATTGGACTGACCGCCATTGCCGTTTTTTCCTACGCCTATTGTCGAAAAACGCCCTGCTCTACACCGAAATGGTCACCACCGGCGCGCTGCTCAACGGTGATCACGATCGCTTCCTGCGTCACAACGAAGCCGAGCACCCGCTCGCCCTGCAACTCGGCGGCAGTGTCCCGTTGGACCTTGCCGCCTGCGCCCGCATGGCACAGGAGCACGGTTACGACGAGGTGAATCTGAATGTCGGCTGCCCGAGTGATCGGGTGCAGAACAATATGATCGGCGCGGTGCTCATGGGGCATCCGCAGTTAGTGGCTGATTGTGTGAAGGCGATGCGTGATGCGGTGTCGATTCCGGTGACGGTGAAGCACCGCATCGGTATCAATGGGCGGGACAGTTACGAGCAACTGTGTGATTTCGTCGGCACAGTGCGGGATGCCGGGTGCACGAGTTTTACCGTGCATGCGCGAATTGCGATTTTGGAGGGGTTGTCGCCGAAGGAGAATCGCGACATTCCGCCCCTGCGTTATGACGTGGCAGCGCAGTTGAAGAAGGATTTTCCGGACCTGGAGATTATTCTCAACGGCGGGATCAAGTCGCTGGAAGCCTGCCATGAACATTTGCAAACGTTCGACGGCGTGATGCTGGGCCGCGAGGCTTATCACAATCCTTATGTGATGGCTGAAGTGGATCAGCAACTGTTTGGCAGTACGGCACCGGTGATCACTCGGGCCGAGGCGCTGGCGCAGTTGCGGCCTTATATAGCGGCGCACATTGATGCGGGCGGTTCGATGCACCACATCACTCGGCATGTGCTGGGGCTGGGCACCGGGTTTCCGGGGGCGCGCAAGTTTCGGCAGCTGTTGTCGGTGGATATTCACAAGGCCAAAGAGCCTTTGGCGTTGCTGGATCAAGCAGCGGAGTTACTTGAGGGACGTTAACGGTTAGCCGTCTGGATTTACGAAAACCAGGCTGTATGTCTTCAGCCTGGTGCACGTATCAGAGTGCTGCCGCTTCAGTCCAGTTAACCCAACCGACTACCCACGTTGCCAGAATCAACAAACCGAATGCGATCCGGTACCAGGCAAATACAGCGTAACTGTGGCTGGCGATGAACTTGAGCAAGCCGCGCACAGCAATCATGGCGAAAAAGAACGCGGTCACGAAACCCAAGGCAAACACCGGCAGGTCGCCGGCCTGGAACAGTTCCCGATATTTGTAGCCTGAGTAGACCGCGGCACCGACCATGGTTGGCATTGCCAGGAAGAACGAAAACTCGGTTGCGGCCTTGCGTGACAGCCCAAACAGCAGTCCGCCAATAATGGTCGATCCAGAACGTGAGGTGCCCGGGATCATCGCCAGGCATTGGGCGAAGCCGACTTTAAGGGCGTCGGTCCAGCGCATATCATCAACGTGATCGACATACACCACATGTTCTCGTCGCTCAGCCCACAACATGATGATGCCGCCCACTACCAATGCCACCGCCACGGTGATTGGATTAAACAGATATTCATGGATCTTATCGGCGAACAACACGCCCAGGACAACGGCCGGTAGAAAACCGATCAATAAGTTCAAAGTAAAACGTTGTGCATTACGTTGAGTCGGCAAGCCTGTGATGATCTCGAGGATCTTGCGACGAAACTCCCAGACGACCGCGAGTATGGCGCCCAGTTGAATAATGATATTGAAAGCCATCGCTCGTTCGCCGCCAAAATCGAGCAAGTCTGCAACAATAATTTGGTGCCCAGTACTTGATATGGGCAAAAACTCCGTCAGCCCTTCGACCACCCCTAAAATCAATACCTTTACGGTAGTCAAAAAATCCATTGCTCCCCCTCATCGTCAAAAGCACACACTGACGTGCTTTTTAATGTATCGCCAAGGAGAAAGTAAACCGCATCCACTCCAAAATTAAAACCCAATGTTAATAATTGTCCAGCGCCACAAATAACATACTCGATGTTATGTATCGGCACAAAGCGGATAGATCATGACCGTAGAAAAACTCAAACTAACCAATTAAGCAATCACGCAATGGTAATTCATAGCACCCCAACAACAATCCAAGTAACAGCAGCATTAACCGACCCCATAGCGAATCGATCTGAAAATGCAGGACATCACAGCAAAAGATGGCACAATGACACTCCCTCCTCAATCGTCACCTCCCACACACGAGCGCAAAGATTCACGTCTTCCTCACCAGCAATGTTAAAAAAAACTATGCCGTCCGCTAGGAAAACCAATGAAATGTTACCAATTGTCAGTCACAAATGAGAATTGGTGCTTTAACATTCAAATGTCAGCACCCAGCCGAGTCAAAGCATGATGCTTACAAGGAAAATAACGACTACCCGTCACAACCATACAAAGGAAATGACCGGTATTCTCACCATCGGACGGACCCATACGTTAGTGGAGAGCTTTAAGACTTTAGTAGTACACCACGTCACCGATGATATATCCGTTGATACGATGTGCTACAGCAACCCCTTCAAACAAAACAAGGACCTCCACTCGTATCGCGCAGTTTTTATTGTCATTGACATCCCTCAGGCGTTTGCTGAAAGCCTCACCTTGGTTGAAAACATTCGCGCCGGTAACCATGCACTTATTATTGTAGTAGCCATCACCGGAAAAGGCACCTTCAACAAGATGAAATACTATCTTGCCGGAGCCGATCACTGCATTAAATTTGACACTGTAACTGAGGAAAACCCGGACGTGATTTCCGAGTTTTTTAATAGCGCCGAATGGAAAAAGCAGCATAATCTACTCCTGGATCCGACTCGCATGTGTCTGATCGGAGACTGTAAAAAACTAGATGTTTCGTTTTCTGAAATGAAGATTCTTGAAGCATTCTCCGAAACTAAAAACCAAATATTGAGTCATGATGAAATCGCCATAATCATGGGCCTCAATATAACTTTTTATGATCCAAGGGCCTTGGAAAAGTCCATTAGCCGCCTTCGCGGAAAAATAAAAGGCCTGTATGGCACGAACGCTATTCAAAGTATTCGTGGTCATGGATATCGTTTAATCAGGGGTCTGATCTCGACCGCCTGATGATTAATGTGCAAGGGAGTTACTGCTGTATGAACGCAACGGGAAGCGTGTCTCACGTCAATCGTGCAAGTCATTACTTGTCTCGACAACTGATCCTCGCTCGCGATGACTGCCCATTTGGCAGTGAGATCAGAATACAACTTGACGACAGTCAGGTTTCGCCTACTCGTGCATCCTGTACGCCACCGCTGCATCAGATGAGTGGCATCTACAGTGAAGTACTCATGCATACTCGACTGATTGCCTTCTCGCTAAAAGATCAAAATGCCACTAGCGAAAACAAGTACTTAAGCCGACGTTTTGTATGCGTAGCACAATCAGATCTCACCAGTGCGGCCCTCACCGAAGAGTTGATACAGTGCAACGATGCGCTGCGCAATTTCGGTCAGACATTGGCTATCGCTCTCAATGAGCTGCCTCTTTCGGCGATCAGCTTCACCGACAAAAAGAAAATCCTCAACAACGTATATCTGTTGAAAGATCACGGCATAGAAATCGCTTTCGATGGCTATAACATCCACGACGAAAGTATCGAAATCTTTACAACCCTGAATCTATTCGACTATATAAAAATCTCCCTTTCAACCCTAGACTCTGGCCTTAAACTGACTGGCAACCCCGAGTTATTCAATCGACTGCATGAACGTATGACCATGCTGACTCACACTACAAAAGTCGTCTTTATAGCTGACAGAGTCGAGCATGCCGCCAGCCATATATTGGCCCGTGCACTGCCCTTTGATTACTTCCAAGGGAGCCACTACTCCCCCGCCGACATACTTTTAAATTAAAACCGAGAGTGCACTTCAGGAGAGAAGACATGGAAAGCCGCACACCCCTCCCCAGAAAATATTTTGTCGTAGTTACTCATAGCCCGGCATTACAACTTGAGCTTGAGGAATTACTGTCAAGCGAGCGATACAACTCATTTGGCACGTCACAGGCAAAAATGTTTGTCGAAGGTGTTGTCATGCCCTCTTCCGCCCCTAAACTCATGGAATTCATTCCCCCTCACTTGGACAACATTGTCCCACCTGTTATTAAACACGATACGCAACGCATACTTTCGATGTTTGAATCCGAATGGCTAGTGGCTCATTCCGATTCTCGGTTTGACAACATCCATTCACTTGCAGTTGAAACCAGAGACACCCTCTCCAAAACGGCCAAACCGCACACCCCCTATGCAGATGCCTGGCGACTGAGCAATGGCAACGGCGCCTTAATCAAAGATGACATCGAGATTGTCTTGACGGGCCTGGAGGCCACACTGGTCAAAAGAATGTTGCACCATGACGATCGCGTGGTCAGCAAGGATGATCTTATTCGGAGCATTGGCAGAGAGCCCGAATATTATCGAGGTCTCGAAATGTGCCTTAGCCGATTACAGGAAAAGTTTAAAAATGCCAGCAATGGCGAGCGTCTTTTCCGCGCGGTCAGGAACCGCGGCTACTGCCTTATACAAAAAATCATTCGAGGAAAAGGCCTCAACTGAGTAAACATAACAACCAGACTGATCGTGCATTACAAAAATAAAAAGCACACTAGTCCCTCGTTGGCGCCAAAACAAACTCCTCTAGTAATACTCCGCCGCCCTCCGCACATTATCGACTATTTCTAACACTTTACCGTCCAGGCTAATGGACGCAGAAACTAACTACTCGTTAGAAGTCGTCAGACAGCCCTCTCCCCAATAATTTAACCTATTCACTGACGAGTACGCCGCACAGTGGCGTTTCGGTCGTCAATGTTTTGCCAACTTATAAAAATAATAACGCCTATTTCATCAACTTTGGCTGTTGTCTGTCGACGCGCAAATGGACGTATTTTGGGGATATCGCATGGTTAACAATCTTCGTATCAATCGAAATACCCACCTCAAAGGATTGACCTTCTGGGGACAATGGGCACTGGGTCAGGGCTTTGTTATTGCCCTGTTATTTTCATTGGTTTATTACAAGACCGGAACGGTAGAGTTTTATTATCGAGTGTGCGCAATTCTTACTGTGCTTGCCTCGGTTCCCGCCTATTCGTGGTGTGGTGTCTATGCAAAAAAGGATAACTACCTGACAGGCTTGGGACGATTGCTGATGGGGTGGTCAATGACCTTGGCCGCGTTAGCCTGTGTGGCGTTTATCTGTAAGGCTGACGAATTGTTTTCTCGTCAACTTATCCTGATATGGGCCGCATGCGGCTACATCGGGCAAGCCCTGCTGTACGTCCCACTGCACGGATTCTCGCAATACTATCGAAGGTCACTACAACGCGAGCATAAGACCCTGATCGTGGGTACTGGCGAGCTGGCGCTGGGACTGGCCAGGAACCTTCGTAGCCTGGAACACTCCCCACTCGTGGGACTGGTCAGCACGGATACCTCGCTCCCGCCGGGAATGGGTTCACCGCGTATTGTGGGTCCGCAAGAGCAACTGCTGGAATTGATCAAAGTCCATGACATCCGACGCTTGTACATTACGCTGCCCCTGAGTGAAGCGGCAAAAATCGAAGCCATGTATATCGATTTGCTGGGAGCTAACGTAGACGTGGTCTGGGTGCCGGACTTGAATAGCCTGACACTGCTTAATCATTCTGTGAGTATCGTGGACGGCTTGCCGGCGATTTACTTGAATGAAAGCCCGTTGACCAGCCAGCCCACCGCTGCATTGAGTAAAAGCCTGCTGGAAAAGGGCGTTGCGCTCTTGGCCATTGTTCTGCTGAGCCCACTACTGTTGCTCATTGCCTTGGCCGTGAAATTCAACTCGCCTGGCCCGGTGTTCTTCAAGCAGGACCGTCACGGCTGGAACGGCAAGGTGATCCAGGTCTGGAAGTTTCGCTCGATGCGCGTGCACGATGATCATGAAGTAAAGCAAGCCAGTCGTAACGATTCACGGATTACTTCAGTGGGACGTTTTATCCGCCGCACCTCGATCGATGAACTGCCGCAACTGTTCAATGTATTGCAAGGCCAAATGGCGCTTGTCGGACCACGTCCGCACGCCGTTGCACACAATGATTACTACTCAGGGAAAATTCTCGCCTACATGGCGCGCCACCGAATCAAACCGGGGATTACCGGGCTGGCTCAAATCAACGGTTGCCGCGGCGAGACCGACACCCTCGACAAGATGCAGAAACGCGTCGAGATCGACCTCAAGTACATCAACAATTGGTCGTTGTGGCTGGACCTGAAGATCCTGGTGAAGACGCCCTTCACCCTGCTGTCTAAAGATATTTACTGATGGCTTGGTAGTTGGACACAGGCAAGCTCGACAAGGGGATGCAAGTCCCCTTTTTCGTGGGCGCCGATTGGGCTCTCTGATGGCCACTCAAGTACGACCAACCACCTCAGGGATTCCCGGGCTCAGTGTTGCATTGGTGTCTTGGGGGGAGATAGCGCAGAGAACTCTGCGCCACATCTTGCGGTTGATCCGGGTGCGATCTACAGCGCTGATTGCCCTGTAGATCGCCCGCAGTCACTCAGTGATCTTGTCAAAGTTGCGGTAGAACAGATCGGTGTCACGGCTATCGGTCATGGCGTGCAACGAGTAACTGCGATTGAGCCGTGCACCACCGTCCCGGGTCAGTGGGGACCAGACGATATTGGCGCGACGCATCGTCGACATACTCATCATTTCGTCGAACGGTATGGAGATGTAAATGCCCTTGTCGAAACTGCCCTCGCCGTATTCCTCACTCGTTGCGGTGGTCAACGTGGCCCAGGCCCCGAATCGCACACCATTGGCGAACTCCCGTGACAGATCGACCGTAGCGCCCCAATCCCGCGCCAGGTAACGACCGACACTGACAGCCGCCTGAGCCTCGAAAGGCAAGTCGGTATAACCGGTGATGTGGCCCGTAACGGTCGAGTAATCCCGCAGGCCGAAGCCTTGGTCAAACTCGCGCTGACGCACGAAATTCAGGTCCGCGCCGACAGACCAGCGCTGCCCCATTGGACGAAACAGTACCTCACCGCCAACGCCGGCAAACATCGACTCCAGGTAGCCGCCATAGACCATGCCATACAGGTCTTTATCCAGCCGTTCAGCGTGATTGAGTTGGAACGTCGGCATGGTGACATCCGAGGTCGTCAGGTACTTGCGCAGGTCCGTCCTCACCCGGGGTAAACCACTTGGCGCGTCGTAGGTGAAGTGATCGTAGTTGTTGGCCAGATTGGTACTGAGCAGGCCACTCCACCAGATATTGCGCGTGAAGCGGTACTCGGCGTCCACATCGGCAGTCAACTGATAGAGCAACCCATCAGGGCCGCCCACGTTCTGTTTGTAGCCCAGCCCGATGCCATATTTGAATGGATCGAGCGCCCCGGTATAGAGCGTGGTCTCCGTGCGCGGGAGCGGGTTATTGACCTCAGTCGCACGGTGCAGACTGTGCAATGGCTCCTCATTGTTGACCACCTCGCGAAAGGTCTCGCGAGGCACACTGGTTTCGTCCAGCGGCATGTCGTAGCGCTTGTTGACCACGGTAAACCAGTCGATATCGTCGTTAACACTGTTGTCCAGAATCCGGCTGGCCCGGCCGACGGCTTTTGCCGAATAGAAATAATTCGACTGTTCGCCGTACACCAATAACTCTGAGCCGCGCTGGGCAATGCGCTCAACGTTGTAGCCCGCATTTTTTTGCAGCCGTTGGGACACGTTGGCCCAGTTGACTTGATCCGGCGCAGTCGCGGGTGCATGCGCCGGCAGGCGCTCCGCTGGCGGATCGTAGGTCTTGGCCGGCGCCTTGCGGCTGACGAAGTTGGTGTGCAGGGTGATGCCGAACATGGCCGTATTGCCACGCTCCCAGCCAGCGCTTAGATCAACCGAATCGGTCAGCTTGAACACTGCGCCAATGTTGATGGGCGAGTCTTGCTTGATGTGGTTGTCCTTCGGCTCGTTTTTATAGTCGTTGCCTTCGTACTCGAGTTTGAGACTGAGCGGGTCCCAGGGCGTCTGGTAGGTCACGCCACCGAACAAAGAGGGTCGACCACGGAAGTAGGCGTTGGTATTGACGTCGCCCGTGCCTTCGCTTTGTGGCCGAGTATTGAAGCGGTCATCCACCCAACCTGGCGGGTTTTCAAAATCGCCTCGATTCCCCAGATAACCCCAGGCAACACCCGCGCTGAAATCAAAGTCGTCATAGCGCTTGTTGGCCACCACGTATTCGCTGGAAAACAGACCAGTACCACCAACGTCGCGAAAACCCACGGCCAATTCAGGTGCCCAATGGCTTTCTTGCCAAAGGCGCAGCTTGACGTCCACAGCCTTGTCTTTATAGCTCTGGTCACCACTCAACGACTCGGGGCCATATTTACGGTTGGTGATCGCGGTATAGCGAAACGAGCCTTCCAGCCATTCAAATGGCTGCAGTGAAACGCTGTAACGACTATAGGGACTGGTTCGACTGGCATTCACGCTCAGCTCGCCGGCCGGAGCCATCCGGGCAGTCGGTGTCTGCATCAAGCCCACACCGCCAAAATCACTCTGAGTAAATCGCGGTTCTCCATGAACCAAACCACATGGCAACAACAATACCGCTGCAAAACGTAAATTCAAGGAACCACCTCAGCCAGTTGCGTGGCAAGAAATTCGGCCAACTGCTGATTCAGTTCAGGTATAGGCGGATTAAGATCATCGTTTTTGATAGGGACCAGGATTTTGCTGCCCGCGGCAGGCACCTGCCCGCTTTCGCGATTCCACGGCGCAATGCCGACCCGGCGGATAACGCCATCGGGCTGAATGATCCAGAGGTAATCGGCTTCAGCATCGGCAAGCGGTGCACACCCTTGCAGGTAGTCACGCGCCTCCTGCATCGCGCGATACGCGAGCCGGCACGGTTCGGCGACAGCACCCAGCACTTCAACCACACTGGAGCGCATCGGGTAGATCAGGCTGTCGCCGTCAGCGAGGCGGAAATTGCGAGCGAACCCGACCTCTACCGCGACCGGATCCAGGACGGCCACCTGGCGCCCCGTGACGGGCAAGTAGCTGACTTGCTCGTACATCCGCAACGCCAACGTCGCCCGGCTGGTTCGCTCCAGGAGCAACGCGGTACGTTGCAACACCTTCAAGTCGAACAAGACTCCGGCTTTAAGCCGAGTCTGCTCTTCGAGCAATGACCGTCGCAGCCACCCTGCCGCCATCCAGTAGCCTTCAGGATTGGGTTGCGCGACGCGGATCACGTCCAGCACTCGACCATCGGGTTGCAGTTCGACCACTCCCGGATTGCGCACGTCACCGCTGACGGTGACAGCTGCACTCACGCCGCCGGAGATCAACCACAGGCACGTCCATAACACCTTGGGAAACTTCAACGGACAGCCCTGCGTTCAGAGGTCAGTTGAACGATCGTCACCCTGAGTTGCGCTGTCAGTTGCTGCTCGCTCTGCAGGATGAAACCGTTATCCGGATTGACCCAATAATGATTGGTCGCGTGCAGTCCAATAAGCGGCGCATCAATATGCTCATCAACACGCATCACAGCGTATTCCTTGTCCAGAATCCTGATGGTTTCCATGGGGTGTCGCGTGAAGCGACTGTTCACGACGACACCCACTTCGTAGCCATGATAAAGATCGATCCAGCGCTGGCTGGTGTACCCATCGGGCAGCCGATGAAGCCCCTGTTTGAATGGCGAGACCGCTTCAAAACGGGTCCCGTCCAGATCCCCTCCGACGCCAAGACCGACACTGCGAATTGCCAGGCCATCGCGCAGCAACAACACCTGCTTGCCGGACGCGACCCAGTACTGCAAGTCACCTCGTTCACGCACCATCGCCAACACCCCTACGCCGGAAGGGGTGGTCAATTTGAGTTGGGGGTAGTGAACTTCGGCTACTTGAGCCGGGGTCAACTCCAGATCATCAGGTCCGCCGGCCACGGCTTTGAAGTTCGCCAGCGTGGCCTTCATCAGCGGATTACATCCACACAACAGCAACGCCGCCATCAAGCAGACGCTAACTCTCAACGCTCTCACAGTTGGACCAGACCTTATCGGTTGTTAGCTTCGCTTAAGTTGTTTTGTGCGGCAGCGCCAATGCCCAGAATCGCGGCCGAAGGCACCAATTGACTGATGAAGCGGTTCCAGCGGGTGACGTTGGCAGGTCCCACATAAACGATGTCCTGGGGGCGAACATCGAAGTGAGTGGCGAGTGCCATGGCGGCAGGCGACTCAGCTTGCAGCTGAAAGATTTTGGCGGGTTCTACATCGAGGTTTTCTACGCCCCTGATGACGTACACGGCGTTGCCGTTCGAGGTGGCCTGATTCAATCCCCCTACCGAACCTATAACGTCAGAAAGATTCATGGTGCGTGTCTTGAACGTCAACGCGCGTGGCTGATTGACCTCGCCCATTACATAAATCTTTTTGCTGTCGTTGTACGGCAGGTACAACTGATCGCCGCCTTTGAGGTAGACCTTTTGCAACGCCGCATCCTGTTGATTGAGCGCATCAAGGTTGAGCGGATACACCCGCCCGTTTCGCGTCAACAGCAACCCGGACAAGTCAGCATTCAGCGGGTCAATGCCGGCGGAACCCAAGGCTTCAACAACATTGAGCGGGGTGGTGGAAATCGCTTGAGGACCTGCTTTCAATACGGCGCCCGACACCACCACTTTCTGGCTGGCAAAACGCAACACGGCGACATCCACTTGCGGATCAGAGATGAAGGTCGACAACTTTTCTGCGATATCGGATCGCAGTTGCTGGATGGTTTTGCCGGCGGCCTGGACTTCCTTGATATAGGGGTAGTAGAGCGTGCCATCGGAACGGACAAGTCGTCCGTTTGCATCGATCTGCTGCTGCGCCCCTGAGGGTGCAGTCAACTCGGGGTGATCCCACACCGTGATGTACAAGACATCGTTATTACCGATGCGGTACTCGGCGGGTGCCGTCAGTAATTCCGCGGGCAGTGGCTTATCGATCGGTGCGGCCCTGTCCATGGCGATGAGCTTGGGGGTAATTGGAATCAGCTCGACCCGACTGCTTTCGCTGGCCCCTTCGCGAGTGATATCACTGGTGCTCAGATGTTGACCCGGCGAAAACATGCAACCTTGCAAAGCAATACTTGCCAGCATTAAAAAAGGAACACTACGAATCATAAAGGCACTACGCTATTCAAGGGCAAATACAAAACAAGATCGCCCAGTGTTAGCCGGGCAATCTTGCATTACACCTGCGAAATTTCTTAGTTACTGGTGCCGGTCGTCCCGGTAGTACCTGTTGTCCCGGTGGTGCCGCCATTGGAACTTCCACCACTGTTGGAGGCGGCCACGGCACCGGCAACCAGTGCGGTACTTGCCAGTACGGCTTGTCCAGCGGTCACGTCACCCAACACTTTTGTTTCCAGAGTGAGAGGTTCTTCTACGGCGAGTACCCAGCTGCTCATCATGGACAACAAGGCTATTACCATCATCTTTTTCATATCAAACTCCTTCCTGCGAGTTCTTTATATCTACGGACTTGCCGGATGGGTTTCCAGTCAATTTTCCCGACCATAAATAACATCGAAGCCTGATATAACAGTTCAGCAGAAAAACAGGCCGTTGAAGGCCCGCCCATCAGTTTCAATCGACGTATCCCCGGGATGATTCGATTGCCAACGCCAGGTATCGGTCATCATCTCCTGCAAATTCCGTGTGGCCTTCCAACCCAACTCCTTCGCCGCTTTAGAGGGGTCGGCCCAACACTCGGCGACGTCGCCCGAGCGTCGCGGCATCATCCGATAAGGCACCGCTCGCCCCGACGCTTGCTCAAATGCCCGCAGTACTTCAAAAACGCTGTAACCATCGCCAGTGCCCAGGTTCCAGATATTGATCCCGGTGCGCGCCGAGATCGACTGCAACGCTTTGAGATGACCATCAGCCAAGTCCACGACGTGGATGTAATCGCGTACGCCGGTGCCATCGACGGTGGGGTAATCGTCACCAAATATCGACAACTCCTGCAGACTGCCGACGGCAACCTGGCTGATGTACGGCACCAGATTGTTGGGAATACCGTTGGGGTCTTCCCCCATTTGCCCACTTGCGTGAGCACCGATCGGATTGAAATAACGCAACAGTGCGATGCTCCAGCGCGGGTCCGCCGCACACAGGTCATGCAATACGTTTTCGATGATCAGCTTGGATTGCCCGTAGGGATTGGTGGGCGTGCCCGTCGGAAAGTCTTCACGAATCGGCATCTGCTCAGGCGCGCCATACACCGTGGCCGATGAACTGAATACCAACCGCAATACACCGGCCGCAGACATCGCCTGGCAAAGCGTAATGCTTCCGCAAACGTTGGTTTCGTAATACTCAAGCGGCTTGCGCACGCTTTCACCTACGGCTTTGAGCCCGGCAAAATGCAGAACAGCATCAATGGAGTGCTGCTGAAAAATCCGGTCCAGCAACGCTCTGTCGCACACGTCCCCGTGAATCATTAAGGCGGATTTTCCGCAAATGGCTTCAACCGCATGAAGGGCGGCATCAGAGCTATTGCAAAGGTTGTCCAGCACAACCACTTCGAAGCCTGCTTCAAGCAGCGCAAGAGTGGTGTGCGAACCGATATAACCGGTTCCACCCGTTACCAGAATCTTCATAGAGCGGTCCATAGTGGGGTATTGAAGTATTCAACTGCATGCCATATTTAAAGCAATTAGCGCACGCAAGAAATTGACGCCAACGACTTATTAGCACTTCACAAGAACCGACACTATTAATAGACACCGACTAAAACTAACCAAATACAGGCAGACCCGACAACTAATAACATTTACCCCATTCTGCACATGCCATTAATTGCCATCAAACCACGCCTCAGGTATTAAAGTACAACCATCGTAAAACATCCAAACTCATGGCCACCCTCTTCTGTGTGGCTGTGAACAATGACTTTCCAGGAAATATCTATGATTCGTAAATGCTTGTTCCCCGCCGCCGGCTATGGCACGCGTTTCTTGCCTGCAACAAAAGCAATGCCAAAGGAAATGCTGCCGATCGTCAACAAGCCTTTGATCCAATACGCCGTTGAAGAAGCACGGGACGCCGGTTTGCAGAACATGGCCATCGTTACCGGTCGGGGCAAGCGCGCACTGGAAGACCATTTCGATATCAGCTATGAACTGGAACACCAGATTCGCGGCACCGAGAAAGAAAAGTTTCTGGCCGGCACACGAGAGCTGATAGAAACCTGCACCTTCGCCTACACCCGCCAGGTCGAAATGAAAGGCCTGGGGCACGCGATTCTCAGCGGTCGCCCCTTGATCGGTGACGAACCCTTTGCCGTGGTGCTGGCGGATGACCTGTGCCTGAACCTGCAAGGTGACGGTGTGCTCGCGCAGATGATCAAGCTCTACAATAAATTTCGCTGCTCGATCGTGGCCATTCAAGAAGTCCCGCGGGATCAGACACACAAATACGGGGTGATCGCCGGCGAACTGGTTTCCGAAGGGATCTACCGCGTCAACAGCATGGTTGAAAAACCCGCCCCCGAGGACGCACCGTCCAATCTGGCAATCATCGGCCGGTACATTCTGACCCCCGACATTTTTGATTTGATCGCCGATACCCAGCCCGGCAAGGGCGGCGAAATCCAGATCACCGACGCGCTGATGAAGCAGGCGCAAGATGGCTGCGTGCTGGCCTACAAGTTCGAAGGCCTGCGCTTTGATTGTGGTGGTGCAGAAGGCTATATCGACGCCACCAACTTTTGTTATGAGCAGCTGTATCTCAAGGGCCTTTAACCAATCGGCTCAGCACACTCACCGCTCACCTTGCGGAGCCCTCCGTCACACTCTTTCATCCAGGCAGGCCACTATGACCACTGCAAAACGCTCGGTAGACACCGAACTGAAAGCGAGCAACTTCGGAATGATGGCCTGGCTGTCAAAAGCGCCATCGTTATCCTTCGACACTGCTGCCTGGCTGGGCACAACCCTGCTGGTTGAACGTATCGGGGTGTTCCCCTCTTCGGGCGATATCCATCGCCCGATCAGGGACCCGCTTTCCCTCCTGGCTCACCTGAAAAGTCTGTATGCCGACAAGGCCCTGGATATCGATGAACGCGAAGGGCTTAAAGTGATTTTCAACGATTGGCGATTCCGGGTTCGCATTCGCTACAGCGACCCGGCGATCGTCATCAATGTTGAAACGCGGTGTGATCCCGAACTCATGCCTCTGAAAACCGCAGAACTGCTGAGTCAGCTGGAGCACTTTGAACGGTGAAGGATTACTTTGAAGCGGCACCACACGGCAATTCACCGACAAGCAGTCGATAGAAGTAATCGGCAATAAGCCGACCTCCCGAACCCGGGATGGGGTGAATCTTGTCCGGGCCGATCATGGGGGTCGGCCCGTCACTGGCATAGCGTTTGAAGTCGGCACCGAACGCACACTGCAAACTCCAATAGGCGACGTTCTGCGAACGCGCCCACGGTTCAAGTGCTTGGGCATAGTCCGACATCGGATAGGTACTGGAACGTGTTGTGTCCTGACGCAAGATCACATTGATGCTCGCCGCCGGATGAACCTCGCGAACCATCTGCACCAAGCCTTTCATGTTCTCAAGATAATCCTTGGGCTTAACGCCAAACCCTTGATCATTGCCGCCCAACATAATCAGGTAAACGTCTGCCGGTATCTTTGAAACGACGGCCTTCCACTGGGTCTGCCATTGGTTGTCGCTTTTAAAAAAGTCACCGGAGGTGGCACCTGAAGCAGCGAGTTTGGAGACCCTGATGCCGCCCCGGTCATTGGCCAGCCACAAGCCAAATAATGTCGGCGCACCTTTCACCACTTCGAGCCTTAGCGCCCAGTCAGCACTGGCGGGGACACTTAGTTGCACTTCCTGAACACCGGCCCCCGCTATCGTCAATGGATGCCACGGGCCTGAAGGTGTCCACCGATACCTCATCTCGCTGGTTTTGCCGTTTCCCAAGTAGAGTAAGTTGGCGTGGGCAATGGACGTATCAATCGCAGCCGTCTGGCTGGAATCGATCTCAAGATAAGCACCCGCCTTCCCGGTAACAGTGCGACTGTCCGGGCTCGCTTGCCCAAGACTGGAAACGCTCCAATCACCACCGAAGTACTGCTGATTGCTGCGGGTGTACTTGAAGTTCGTACCGCCGAGCGCTACGCCGTGGTTAAACCCGACATAACCAGGCCCGGCGAAACCAAAGTCTTTCGCCAATCGTTGAGTGAGGCCATTCAGATAAAAGTTCTGCCCGGCGCTATAGCTGTCGCCAATCACCGAGATGTCCAGCACCATCCCCGCTTTACCCTTGCCCAGTCCGGCAAGCGGTTCGCGTGAGCTTCTCACCTCGATGACCGGAGCCGGGACAGGACGCACATCATCGACATAGACCATTGGCTCATCTATCTAACAGGAAACCTGCTTTGGTGTTCAGGTGCGAGACACGTTCAGACCTTTCGCCGGGGTCTTTTTGCTGATCGCACGTTCGCCCAAAAACAAAGTCGATGTGATGGCGAAACGGCTGAAAACATTCGACAGCACCACGGGCCCCAACAATCCGAACAGCACACCGCCAACAACCAAAACGCTTTCATCGGTGACACCCAAGCGACGTAACGCGACCCGTGAACTGCCCGCAAACAGAACATGAAAGAGGAAAATCGCGTAGGAATATCCACCGAGCCAGATCAGCGCTTTCGAGCGCATGTCACTCGACAACAACGCGATGCAGGAGGCACAGCCAACGAGCAATCCGACAAGGCTTCTGCGATCGACAATGAGCTCGCGATCCACGGCGGCAATGTAGAGCAGTGCGACCGATATCAAGACGAACACGACGGGCCCGATCACTTTCAGGGACTGCTTTAATTCATTGCCCTTTTCGTGGCAAATCATCCCCGTCACGAAGAACGGCAGCAAATAGATGGCGCCATTGATGCCAAAGGCATCGACTGGAAAAAGCGGCATCAAGAACACCACTGCGGAAAACAAAAACAACAGGTACAACCGTGTCGCCGTCTGCAACCAGCCGCGCCACTGAAGAAATCCGACAAACATAAAGATGATAAAAACCGCCTGCAAGAACCAGAAGTGGTTAATCGGCACGTAAAACGACAACAAGGCGTCTATTAACCCGAAGTCGTTGTTTACCCCCGGCCCGACAACCTGCAGCACCGAAAATGGTATACCGACAAAAAACAATGGCACGATCAATCTTCTTACCTTGCCACGCCAGTAAGCGGAAAAGTCGTTGCCTCTGATTTTGTAAATCGAATAGATGTAGCCCGATATAAAAGTGAACAACGGCATCCGGACGTACACCATCGAATCGGCCAGGATTCGAAAAGGTGATCCCAGGTCGATTTTCAATCCGCCGCCTAATGGCCCTATCACGTGATAGAGCACCAGCAGCAGGCATGCCAGCCCTCTGAGTGTTTCTATTTCCAACGACTTCTTATTGCTTTGCATAAACCACAAACCTCAGTTCAAGACGCTTGATTCAAGCGACTCAGGTTTTTTTGAGCGCAACTGCAACCCCAGCCCCACAAACAGAACCGGAACCACCATGGAGAAATGTCGGGCAAACGATCCGAAGTCAGGTTCAAACAGGCCCTGCACCAATAAAAAGGACAGCGGAATAGCGATAAGCTCTTTGACTTTGGGTTCGATGATTGAGCCCTTGTAGTGACTCGACGTCATCATTTTGAACATCAGCAACGAGGTCATCATCATCAGGACGACAAAGATGATCTGCCCCAGGCCGGAAAGAAGGATTAACTCCACCGGGAAAGACAACCTGAAAAAGATGCTCATCGAATCCACGGCCTGCGAAACGAAGTCGCCGCCGTTAATCCACGACACAATCAATGACTTTGAGCCCTCTTCGCCCAGTGTGCGCTGCTCGTTACTATTGGCTCGAATGGACGAAACCGAATAGCCGGCGAGCATCTGAATCGCTGTCGCGATGGCCAAATAGAACGTGAACAACATCAGGAAAAAGCTGAAACGTGACACACGCTTCTTCATGACACACACGCCAACCCAGACCAGCGAAAACAGTATCCAGTAGGGTCGAACCAAGATGCCGTAAAACAGCGCAGAGAGAAAAAAGCCCACTCTGTATTGCTTCGAAAATGAAAAAACCAGGATGGTAATCATCGCCACCGAAACAATGATTTCCTTGGTCAGGTTATCGAGAAAGAACGACCTGACCACCCCCCACAGACACAGGGTCAGAAAAATCGTCAGCGGTATTCTTCTGAAGATAAAGATCGGGATAGACGTGAGAAACAAGTTGCACATCATCCCGTAGGCCCAGGCATTGTCCAGATTGATGCCGGTGGGACGTAGCACGTAAGCAGTGCAATCGTAAGAAGACCGGTCTGGCGAAAAGGGATTCCAGAAATTGCAGTAGTCTGAACGAGCGTATGACGACCACAACGTCATCGCATCCGGGCCCGGTTCTCGGTGAACCAGCAGCGGCATTGCTACGGACAGAAAAAGACCGCACATCAAAATCAGGAGTGAGATCGACGAATCCAGCTTTGTACCGCGAAATTCTATGGAAGGCAGAGATAAAGCCATTACAACGCCCCCTTCGCCTGGGCAAACCTGGCCAGCAAAGCAACAACGACCAGCTGCACCGTAATCGAGAAAACGTTCCCCCAGGCCGCCCCATAAATTGAATAGTGTTTAATAAGGACATAGCTGACAGGCAGTGAAATCAGCAGGCAAATCACCGCACTGGCCAACGACACCCGATTGTTCTTCGACGCAATAAGACCTCCCCATACGATGTCGCCGACTGCTCGCAGCGCAAACGAGAAAATCAGGATGCACAAAACCCCGTTATCCGGACGCGGAACTGCCGCGTCCACATAATCGAGCACAACATTAAAGAAGGCATAAATCAGCACAGCAACTGCGCAGGAAACGACCAGCGAGCGCAACACCCATTGATTGAAGAACAGTTGCCGGACCGTCAGTGCCTGTTGATTATTCTTATAACGCTTGGCGAGCACGGGAATGCCAACGACGGCAACAACGGCAAAAGACAGCGCTTGCAGGGTGTTAGCGGCAGACCAGGCATACACGTACTTGCCAAGGCTGTCGTACGGCTCAAGGTCCACAATCAGAAAACGCTCGGCAAACTGACTCAATAACATCAAACCGTCGCCCAGATAAAAGGGCAATCCGGCTTTCCAGACAGAAGCCGTCGTGAGGGCACTGACCTCCCTCCCCTTATGTACATTCACCACAATAAAGTATCCGGCCACGATCACCAGAAGGTTGCTGATCACCCATAACCAAAGAACACTGGCAATGCTGGACACCACGCCCGTCATTAGCCCTCCCACAGCAATCAGCGCCCAGAGCCCGGTTTTTATGAAGAACAATAACGCTCCCCAATTGGCTTTTTGCGCAGAAAAAACAAAGGAGTTAATTTCGAAGGACAGATGCTCCGTGATCAGGAGCAGCATGACGCAGGCGATCAACGCGGTGCTCGCCGGAACATCGCTGAAGAGTGAGTAGAGTATGACTGTGACCACCGAAAACAACGATCCGACGGCCAAGTACAAGACCAGTACTTTATCGATGACGAATCGGGAGCTGCCCCCGATGCTGATCAACCGATTGATTTCAGAGCTGAACCCGACGCTGTAAAACTTCGAGGCTAGCAAAGGAGCGATCACCACGACGCCGTAGAAGCCTAATGCGTCATAACCCAGGTAATGAGTGATGGCCAACACCAGCAAAAACTTCGCGCCTAATGCAGTCCCCCTAAGCAACAACCGAAATATCATCGAACAACCCCTTTGATGATATTGTCCATCAGCACTGTTTTGGCTTCGATTTCTTTACAGGTATCCGTGAGTTTCTTGGCAAACCTCGATAGAGCGTTGGGGGCGTAAACAGTGTCGATGATGGTATCGACATTGATATCGCCTTCGTTGATCACCCAGTCTTCCACTCCCATGTCCTGATACGCCCCAAAACCTTTGCGTTCATAACTGATATGGAACGCGGGTACACCGGCCAGGAGCGCCTCGATAGCCCCGTGTAACCTCACGGAAATAACCAGATCCGGCTGATATTTCGCAAGTGTTGCCTTCAAAGGCAGCAGGTCTTCGGTAATGCCAAGTTCGCGATAAAACGCGCCATCGTCATTGCCGCAGACGGTGCTTTGCACAGCGCAGACCACTTGGCTTTTCGCCCTTAATCTCCTCAATAGAAGCTTCAGGTTTGCAACGTAGGCGACTTTCTTCTCTTTGCTCCAGTGCGACGGCTTGCGTAGAACAACACAGACCACGGCAGGAGATGATGCACAGTGGATAAACTTGGGCTGCAGCAGTATCTTTTTCGCTAACGCCTGGATCGCCAGGTCCGGCGCCCAGTAGACATTCTCATTGGACTGGAAAATTTCCGAAGACCGGTTGTCTCTGACAAATACCGCATCGGCGCTGGCGTAGTGCTCTACGATTTTGCTGCTCTCGCCATGGAACGGACCGATACTTTGTGGGAGGTAAACCGTCGGTACCTTGCTCAAAATCGCGGTTTCAAGCTGTTTGGCATGACCCAGTTTCAGCTTGAAGTGTTCAAAGGTACTTTTTGAGCGCATGTACCCACCGCCCACCCCGACAACCAGATCGCTGGTATTCAAAAGATCGGCAAGGGGGACATAAGACTGTTTAAGGAAAATAGCTTCCCTCACCCTTCCGAATCCCTTAGCCGCCATGACCGGCGCCTCATATCGCTTACAGGAAAGATAGCTAAATGATTGAGGGTCTGACGCAACTACGTTGATTAAAGTGCCGGCACCAAAATTGCGTTGCACCGTGGCTATTGCCAAATCCACGAGTAGACCATCACCCGAACTGGACGCACTGTAGCCATGCAAAATAGTTACGTTCATCATCTGATTGTCTACTTAATAAGTTTTAGCGGAGTACACGTCATAGGTTTGCTGAATCATCAACGTTGCACTGAACCGCTCGCGCACTTTCTTGCGGCTTTCTGTACCGAGTTCAAGCAGCTTATGTTTTTTGATATTCACTAATATGCTGGCAAGGGCCTGGTAGTCGCCGGTCGAGAACAGGTAGCCGGTGATGTTGTCCGTCACCAATTCAGGAAGCGATGTACAGTCACTGGCAATCACCGGCACGCCCATGGCCATCCCTTCGAGGGGAACCATGGCAAAGCCTTCCCAGCGACTTGGAACAATCAAGGCATCCGCCGTTTTGTACAGTTCGTTGACTTCAGCCGGAGTCACCCAAGGCAGGTACTCCACGGCGTCAATATCGGGGCACTCGACGAAGTCTTCATTGACAGCACTCCCAACGACAGTGAGTCTCAAGTCAGTTCGCTCGACTTCAGCAAACGCCTTGAGCAAAAGATCGAAGCCTTTTTGGTAATCCAGTCGACCTACAAATAGAAGCTGAATGTCCGTGCTTTCGCTGGACTTGTTCTCATCACTTTTATAATGAATCCCGTTGTAGATCAGCTTCATGCGGTGACGATCAATACCAAACGACGCGGCTTTATCCATTTCATACTGACTGACGCAGATAATGACGTCCGTTACTTTCTGCAAGAGTCGCTCCACCAGCGAATACACTTTCTGCTTGACTGGCGAGCTCTCCATCAAGAAGGAAAATGCGTGCGGGCAGTAGACAATTTTAGGTGACCGCCAAGGGCGCAGTAGCAGACAGACACATCGGCCAATGACCCCGGAAAACGTGCTGTGCAAGTGCACGACATCCGGTTTTTCCTTGAAGATCACGCGGGCCAATTGCCAGGCAAACCGCAACAGGGACATGACATCGCGCTTGTTTCGGGAAAAGGTTCTGATGTTTTTTTCATCAATGCCATGCAACTCTTTCTTCTGGTCGTACGGAACCAGATAAACCAGTTCATACTTCAGAGCATGGTCCCGAGGGGGGGTTGATATCGTACGAATGACCGTCGCAACGCCACCCTTGATAGTTTCCGCCACATGTAATATTTTTTTCATAATCCACCTATCTCCATGAACTTAGTCGCAGGCAAAACACGATTAAGAGTGGTGAGTTATCACCCACTCACTCCCAACCGATTACCTGGTAGATAGAACTCGCATCAGGACTTGTCAGAGGCGTACTCATAGTTGTAATAAGCGCCATTACCGTAGTAACTGGATGCCCGCTTCTCGACTCCATTAAAAATAGCGCCCTTCAACTCGATACCGTTTTGCGCAAACCGACGAATTGTCAATTCAATCTCTTTGGCCGGATTTACACCAAAGCGGGTCACGATCAAATTAATGGCAGCTTCACGCCCAACGATTGCAGCATCTGTAACTGCCAGAAGAGGTGGCGTATCGATGATGACGACGTCGTAGAGTTCACTCAGTTCTGCCAGGAGTTCTCTGAAGTTGGCATGCATCAACAGCTCTGATGGATTAGGCGGTACCTGTCCACGACTGATGAAATGCAGGTTATCAACCTCGAGCCTATTGATTGCCTGCTCAATGCTGCAGCGTTTGGTTAAAAGATCGGATAAGCCGTTGCTGATCGGTGTAGCCAAGGTTTTGTGCAGGTGACCTTTGCGCATATCGGCATCGATCAGTACGACCCTCTGCCCGCTTTGAGCAATGACCGCGGCCAGGTTAGAGGAAACAAACGTTTTGCCCACCTGCGGGCTCGGACCGGAAATCATGATCCGGTTGTTGGTCGCATCCAGCCCCGCAAAATGCAAACAGGTTCGCAGGCTGCGTATCGACTCAATGGACAGGTCAGTAGGGTTGCGCAGCGCCAATAGGAAAGCCTGGCGGTTGACGCTATCGCCCAACCGAAGTTTTTTATTGTCTTCTTCTTGTTGCAGGGCGCTGTAGGGAATAGAGGCATAGACGGGCAGCCCGAGTTGTTCGATGGCTTCCGGCCCCTCAAGTCCTCGGCTCAACGATTTACGCACCAACACCAAGGCAACGCCGACAAACCCGCCCAGCAACGTTGCAATAATAATGAGCAAGGCTTTGCGCGGTTTGACCGGGGATGTGATGTCGACATCGGCGGTATCGATCAATCGAGCATTCCCGACCGCCCCCGCTCTTACGATGTCCAGCTCCTGGGATTTATTCAGCAGTTGGGTATAAATCTGTGTCGCCACTTCCACATCACGAGTGAGGTTCAAAAGCTCCTGTTGCGTTGCCGGAAGATCCTGAACCTTCTTCTCCAAACCGCGGCGCTGATTATTCAAATCCCCCAACTGGGCCATCAAGGCGCGGTAGGCCGGATGCTCACGGGTGAACTTTCGATCCAGTTCTGCTTGCTGGAGTTTTAAATCGGAGATGCGCGTATCCAAAACCACCATCTGCTCCAGGACAGACTTGGTTTCGAGTGAGATATTTACTGTATTTCCGCGGGTTTGATAGCTGTTCAGCGCATTGCTGGCCTTGACCAGATCCTCTTTGACTTGAGGGAGCTGTGACTGCAGGAAATCCAGGCTCTGAGCCGCCTCGGCAGAGGTGCGTTGCACATTCTGCTCTACATAAAGCGTAGAAATCTTGTTCAGGATTTTCACAGCCAGGGAGTAGTCGGTGCTGGCTAGCGCCAGACTTATAATGCCCGACTCCTTACCTTGTTCGGAGACTTCAAGGATGTCCTGGTAATTCTGAATAGTGACAATTCGTGGGTTGCGTACGACTTCGAATTTAGTGCCAGGGTTCGCAATCATGTTCGCGACCAACACCTCGACCCCGTTCTCTACCACGGCGACGCCTGTGGTTCCATCGGCCAACAATCCACCCTCTTCATCGTAAAGCTTGAAGCGGTTCTGCTCTCCGGCAATCAGGGTCAGTTTTTCACCTAACAGTTCATCGGGCAGTTTGAGTTTTTCGATTTCAAGCTGCTCGCCACCCCAGGCGAAACTGTTCATGCCAAGGAGTGGAGGCGAAATAGTTTGGCCGGGAGTACTTTTATATCGCCGCGCAATAAAACCACCCACGACGGGAAAGGTGTTCGGCGTGATCACAATATCCAGACGCAGGTCATCGACTGTTTTGCCGATGACTGCGCGAGACTTGATAATTCCGATCTCGGTAGCCGCCGGGGATTGCCCACCCAGCATGCTGCTGATATCCGAAAAGCCCAACATGTCGTTCTTTTTCGGCTCGACCTGCACCAGGGCGTTTGTCAAATACACGGGCGCCGACAAAATCGAATACGCGGCACCGGTCACCATGAACGCTCCGGTAATGGCGCCTATTAACCATTTGTGATCTATCAATGTGCCTAGCAAACCGAGAAGATCAATCTCGTCTTTATCGTTATCTCGGCCACTGACTACTGACGGTAACTGCATAAGGTCTATTCTTTTACCATTAATACTAATCTGAAAATCATCCATCAACGTCCGAGGCGCTGTGCCCATGAGCAAACAGCATCTTCAATCAATGCATGGGCATGGACAAAAGCAGCTTTTCCTTGACGATACGGATCCTTTATTTCGCGCTCACTCTGCCACTTCCCCAGAAGAAACACTTTGCCCCTCGCGTGCGAGGCAATACTCAGCACGCCTTTTACATGCTCTTTCTCCATGACCAGAATGAGGTCTGACTCATTAACAATGGCTGGAGTGATCTGCCGCGCTTTAAACTCTTGGGCGGCGCCACCCTGTTCTTCGAGAACTGAAAGTGCGTTTGGCTCGATAGACTCCCCCACCCGCGCGTTGAGTCCCGCGGAGGTCACCGAGATATCTGAAGGATCCAGCGCGTTGCGGAGCAACATTTCAGCGGTTGGACTTCGGCAAATATTACCAACGCATACGATAAGAATCTTTCTGAACAAGGCTACTCTTCCCGTGTAGTGTCGATTCGGCCAATGTGTAGCGGGGACATGAGTGAACCGACAAAATCGGTCCCGCATTCAGAGATGAATCCATCATAAAAATACAAGTGCATTAAATAGCACGACATACAAAAAACGCCCAACAAGAATAGCCGGACCAAAAATAACGACAACAATCCCGCCGTCATTTACCCGACAAAAAATAACATTGGAGCGTTTGCATAAGAGGGTTGATGATATCGCTGTATATGACTGGCCACACCTGTTTTGACTTCGCCCCCGCCCGGACAAACATCGTAATCATCAGGAAGTCCGCGCTGTCAAGACGCTATTAAAATCACAATAGAAAAAATACTCTCTTCACTTAATGCAGGCGCTTACCAATAAACTCGGAATAATACGCCACGTTCATTGCCAGCGCCCCTTCCACCAGCACCTCCAGCAATACGACCTGTGCTTCGAAGCGCAAGTTCTGGTTACATTTATGCGCGTCGTCCATTTGCTCCTTCATCATGCGGGTCACTTTACAGGGATCACTGTACTTCACTCTTTTTAACCAGACGGGAATTTTCGCTGCGGCTTTAACCCGTCCCATCTCAAGCACACCACTCATATTGTCCGGGTAGTTTCTTTTCGAGACCGCCATCAGCTCTTCCAATACATCGGTCAACTTCTTCAAGACATAAGCGAGTATAAAGTCATCGAAAGCCTCCACAACTCCAGACACTTGTGTTTCCTGTGAAGTCATCTTTCCATCCGCTACCTACGTTAATCGGCAGCACATTACACTTCATCGGCCTTGATTATTTGACATATTATAACGGTCAAAATCGACACTTTTTAACAGCGCTAAACGATCAAAGGCCCGCCCGTAAGAACCGGCGGCGACATTGTTGGCGCGGGGTCAACGGTCAGTTACGTTGAACCTGCGCCCCGTTTTGGCATCGTATAAACCGACACCGCGCCCCTCACCTTTCAAACACCTGTTTTCAGGTTGTTGCCGCTGGGGCCATCGATACGTACATGCGCCCTTGAGTGGCTGTCAGCGCTCGGGTAATGTCATTAGACCCACAGGACAGAGCACGCCCATGACTTCCAAGCTGGAACAACTTAAACAAATGACCACCGTGGTTGCCGACACCGGCGACTTCGAAGCTATCGCCCGCGTTAAACCGGTGGACGCCACCACCAACCCTTCCCTGCTGCTCAAAGCCGCGGCAATTCCTGCGTATGCCGAATTGCTGGATGCTTGCGTTCACGACTGCAAGGGCGATGTGGGCCTGGCCAGCGACCGTTTTGGCGTAGCGGTCGGGCAAGAGATCCTGAAGGTTGTACCGGGTCGTATTTCTACCGAAGTGGATGCACGCCTCTCGTTCGACACTGACGCCGTATTGAAGCGTGCGCACCGTCTGATCGAGCTGTACGACAAGGCCGGTATTGGCCGTGACCGCGTGCTGATCAAGATCGCCTCCACCTGGGAAGGTATCCGCGCGGCAGAGACGCTGGAAAAAGAAGGGATTCAGACCAACCTGACGCTGCTGTTCTCGTTTGCTCAGGCAGCGGCGTGTGCGGATGCCGGTGTGTTCCTGATTTCACCGTTCGTGGGCCGGATTTACGACTGGTACAAGAAAGCCAACGGCAACGACTATACCGGTGCGGATGATCCGGGCGTGCAGTCGGTGACACGCATCTACAACTACTACAAGGCCAATGACTACAAGACGGTGGTCATGGGTGCGAGCTTCCGCAACCTGGGCCAGATCGAGCAACTGGCAGGCTGTGATCGCCTGACTATCAGCCCGGATCTGCTGGAGAAACTGGCGGCTGACACTGGCAAGCTGGAACGCAAGTTGTCACCTGGGCATGCCGGTGAAGCGCGCTTGAGCTTGAATGAAGCGCAGTTCCGTTGGTTGTCCAACGAAGATGCGATGGCGACCGAGAAACTGGCTGAGGGGATTCGTCAGTTTGCCCGGGATCAGGAGAAGCTTGAGGCGTTGTTGCAGGCCAAGCTGTAACAGCTGACAGGCCAACGCAAAAAGGGCGAACCCTCACAGGTTCGCCCTTTTTTGTATGTGTCTGGTGACTGTCAGGACGCCATCGCGAGCAGGCTCGCTCCTACAGGGAATCAGTGTCGCTCCAGCGCATTTACCAAGTCATGGAACGCTTCACGATTGGAGTCGTTCAGACCCATGAGGATTTTGTGCGCTTCGAGGACTTTGATCCGCACCACTTCTTCGGACTGATCCTGGTCTGGCAAGTCGTCCAGGCATTCGGGACAGGGCACGGGCTGGTCAACGATGTTGAACACTTGCTCGAAGCCCATTGACTCCAACAGACGCGTAATGTCTTCGTGGGTGGTGACGACGGTCGGCAGCAGGCCGACCTTTTGCCGCGACAGGATCGACAGCTTGGCCAGCAGGCCCAGCGTGGTGCTGTCGATGCTGCGGGTTTCGGTCAGGTCGATCACGATCGCATTGAAGTTCAACGCGGTGAAGATCCGATCAATAGTCGCATCCAACGCCGAACACAGGGTCAGGCGAACTTCACCGACGAATTTCAGGACGAAGGTGCCGTCCTGCTCGGCGAACTGGATTCTACCGGTACTCATTAAAGATTCCTGCTCAACACCAACAGGGCGATATCATCCGGCATCTCCCCAAGCGTGGCCAATCCAAAAACCTGCCGCAGCCCGTCCAGGGTGCCGCCCGCAGCCTTGACCCTTTGGGGCAACGCCGCTTCTTTTTCTTTGAGTGTGGGTTCTGGCAAAAGATCCAGAATGCCATCAGACATCAGCGTCAGGCTGAACGTCGGCGGCAGTTCCAGTACGTGGTCTTCGTAGGTGGCTTCATTGAAGAGGCCTACAGGCAGACCGCGCCCTTCCAGATAACGAACACTGTCGGGTGTGTACAACACTGGCAACGGCAGGTGACCACCGATGCTATAGGTCAACAAACCTGTCTCCTCGTCGATGACTCCACCGACCATTGTGACGTGTTTGCCCAGCTTACAACTGATCAGGCCCCGGTTGATATGACCAAGGACCTCTGAAGGCTTGAATTCCGGCAATGTGCCGCTGCGTTTGGATTCAAACAGCAAGCGCGTGGTCATGAACTTCAGCAGCACGGTAACGAAGGCTGAAGAAGCACCATGACCGGAAACGTCCGCCAGGTAGAAGGCTACCCGGCGCTCGTCGACCCGAAAGTAGTCAACGAAATCACCCGACAGGTACAGCGACGGGATGATCTGGTGAGCAAACTGGAACTCGTCGATGGCCCAGGGGCTGACCGGCAGCATGTTCATCTGTACCTGGCGACCGGCGTTCTGGTCTTCCTGGAGCAGGTTCAGGCTGGCAGCGAGCTCACGGTTGGCCTTTTCCAGCTTCTCGCGGTAGCGCTGGTTCTCCAGCAGCAGGCGCGCACGATCCAGGGCTCGGCGAACAGAATGCTCGAGCACGGCCAGATCTTCGAGAGGTTTGATCAGGTAGTCCGCTGCACCCAGGCGCAGCGCCTCGACCGCGTCGTTCATCACGCCGGCACCTGAAACCACAATCACAGGGGTTTGCGGTGACCGCTCGGTGACCTGGCGGATAAGTTCGAGTCCGCCCATCTGCGGCATGCGCAGATCGCAGATGACCAAGTCGGGCTTGTCTTGCTCGAATACCTGAAGACCCTGCTGACCATTACTGGCCTGCAGGACACTGAAACCACTGTCTTCCAAATAGGCCGCGAGGCTCGCGCGCACTACTTCGTCATCATCGATTATCAGCAGCGTGGCACTGGTTTTTGGCATGTGGGCAAACGGCGCCAGAATTAGGTTGGCGTAGCAGGCAAGGCCTTTAGCCCGGCTCACACTACTGGATTCGCTTTCTAGCCTCTCTATTGCACCGTTTTCGAGCGTTTGCCCTACTCACACGTACACCAGAGGTGCCCTTCTAAGGCGCAGACGGTACTCCCATCCGCGGGGCGTTTCAAGCTCACGCCGATGGTCGCTTGGCGTCTTTACTTGTCAAATCACCGGGAGTTATAAGAACAGGCAAATCCGTAACCCAATGGAAGGATCGAGCCCATGAGTCAAACCGGTCGGGACTACAGCGAAAAGCGTGATTTCATTCGCATGCGCGTCGATGCCGATGTGTCGCTGATTCATGAAGGCGATGAGGTGCCAGCCGTCTGCATCGACCTTTCCAGCAGTGGTATGCAGGTCGAAGCGAAACGAGAGTTCAAAGTCGGTGACCGGCTCAATGTGCGCATCGATTCCGATCACGCAGCGTTGAAGGGGCTCGAAGCCGACACCGAGGTGGTGTGGGTGAAGTCATTGGACGGTGATGCTCAGAAACTCGGGCTTACAATCTTGAAAATGAAATAAACCGGATCCAAACGAAGAAGGCGGCCAATGGCCGCCTTCTTCGTTTTTACCGGTCGAGATTAAAAATCGTCTTCAACCTGGCCGTCTTTGACTTTGAACTCACGGTTCTGCAAATACGCATTACGGATAAAGGTGTACTTGTCCCCAGTGATCAGTTTTTCGCTCGACAGCAAGCTGGCACGCGTGTCGACGATATTCAGGCCGAAGACCGAGTTACGCACCGGCACGTCGTTGATGTACGGGTACGGGCCCGTGTAGCTGTCGACGACCTTCGACGGCGCATCACGCAAGGTGCTTGGACCCAACAGCGGCAGCATCACGTAAGGACCGCTACCCATACCCCAATAGCCAAGGGTTTGACCGAAGTCTTCGTCGCTGCGTTGCAGGCCCATCTTGGTGCCCACATCGAAGAAGCCCAGCAAGCCGAACGTGGTGTTGAAGATGATGCGTGCAGTGTCGGTGCCCGCTGCAGCCGGTTTGGCTTGCAGAATGTTGTTCACCAGGTTGGTGACGTCACCGACGTTGCGGAACATGTTGTGAATGCCGTCTTCCAGAAACTGCGGCGTGATGAACTCATAGCCCTGAGCCACAGGCTTGAGTGCATACGTGTCGATGACGTCGTTGAATTTATAGATTGGACGGTTAACGCTTTCCCAAGGATCGTCTTCCGAAGCAGCCTGAGCCACAAACGGAACCAGCAACAGGCTGGCACACACAAAAAGCTGAGCGAAATGATTGCTCCAGCGCATAGAAAAACTCCTTGGATTTGTACTGGCGCGAGCACTTGGCCCGGGCATTAAGCTGATTAGTATAAGACGGAAAACCCGGTTTAGGCAGCATCGCGCGCATTTCGACTATAGATGACTCGCGCTGACTGAGAGCGTTTCACATCAATGTCACTCAACTGTCACTCACGCCGCCTAGCCTTGTTGCTATTTCAGGGACGCCGATATGTCGCACGCCGAAACTTTGCCTCTCGCTGCCCCCAGTTTGACCGCCGTCTTGTTCGGCCTCAGTGGTTGCCTGGTGGATTTCGGCGCCCGGACGCGCCAGCACGGGGCGTATTCTGCGGAGCACGCCGAAGCCACGCCCGGCGCGCTGGACAGCCTGCGCAGTTTGCAGCGCCAGCAAATCCCCTGCGCCTGGCTCGATGAACTACCCCCTGCCCTCAGCCATTCTCTGGCCGTTACCTTGCCGGCCTGGATTACATCGTCGCAACACCCGGCAACAATCAATCCATGGCCTGCACCAAACGCTTGCTGGCAAGCCCTGATGGCGTTGAATGTCGATCGCCTGGATGGCTGCGTGCTGGTCAGTGGCGAACCACGCTTGTTGCAATCGGGTTTGAACGCCGGCTTGTGGACGATTGGCCTGGCGTCCTGCGGTTCGCTCTGCGGCCTGGCGCCCAGCGAATGGCACGCATTGAGCCAAAAGGAACGTGAACACCTGCGCGGCAAGGCGACGATGCAGTTGTTCGGCCTGGGCGTGCATTCGGTGATCGATCACCTGGGTGAACTCGACACCTGCCTGGCCGATATCAGCCTGCGCCGACTCAAGGGCGAAAAGCCCTGACCGAGATCATGCAGGTTGCGCGAGAGTGGATTAATCTAAAGGTCAGCCATAGACCTTTGGTGCGCTGCCGTGGTCTATGCCAGTGCCAATCGAGAGAAGGAAGAACGCCATGCCTGCCCGCGAACTGCAAGAACAGCTCAATGCCCTGCGCGAGCAATTGGAACAGAATCCTCCACTGTCCGAATCCGAACGCGAAAACCTGCATGAACTGATGCAACAGATCGAACTCAAGCTTGAGCTAGAAACCAAAACCCAGGACGCCAGCCTCGCCGATGGCGTTAACCTGGCAGTTGAACGCTTCGAACTCGAACACCCTACCCTGGCTGGCACCCTGCGCAACATCGCGCAAGCCTTGGGTAACATGGGTATCTGAACCCGCCAGACGCAAAAAAGCCCCGCCATCGCTGGCAGGGCTTTTTCATTTCCACAATTTGAAACGCAGTCCCTTGTAGGAGTGAGCCTGCTCGCGATACCGGTGGATCAGACGACATCAATATTGAATGTCAGTCAGCTATCGCGAGCAGGCTCACTCCTACATTGGATTTTTATTGACGCACCAACCGATGATTCGGCAGTTGGACGGTTTCGGTGCTGCGGTACGGGTTGATATCCAACCCGCCACGGCGCACATAGCGCGCATACACCGTCAACTTCTCCGGTTTCAACAACCGCTGCAAGTCGAGGAAAATCCGCTCCACGCACTGCTCGTGAAAGTCCGAGTGTTGTCGGAAGCTCACGATGTATTCCAGCAAACTCGCGTGATCCAGTGCCGCGCCACGGTATTCCACCGCCACACTGCCCCAATCCGGCTGACTGGTAACCGGGCAGTTGGATTTGAGCAAATGGCTGTGCACGCTCTCCTCCACGATGCGCGATTCATCGCAACGCAGCAGTTCCGGGCGCGGATGCTCGTAGTTGCTGACGCTGATGTCCAGGTCATCAATGCACACGCCGGGCAGCGCCACGACGCCTTCGGCTTCGACATCTTTCAAGCTGCGAATGCGCACACCGACCGGTTTGCCGGCAGCGGCCGACAGGTCTTTGGCCAGTGTCGCCTCAAGGCTTGCCGTGTCGGCAAACGGTGTCTGGTTCAGTGAGTTCAGGTACAGCTTGAACGACTTCGATTCGATGATATTCGGCGAATCCGCCGGGATGCTGAACTCGCCAATCGCCACCACGGGCTTGCCCGACGGCAACAGCCACGACAGCTCAAAGCAGTTCCAGAAATCCACGCCTTTATACGGCAGGGTTTCAGCCGTCAGGCCCAACTCGGCCCATTTCGCAGTACGCGGGATCGGGAACAGCAAGGACGGCGTGTAAGTGGCGATGTATTCGCTGGATTTGCCCAGCGGCGAATGTTCGGCTGCGGGATGCATGGCGGAAACCTGACTGAAGAATCAGCGGATTCTACCAGCCTTTGCTCCCGCCATTGAGTCCTTACTGACTGACAGTCAACTTGCCGACCATGCCAGCCTGATAATGGCCAGGGATATTGCAGGCAAATTCCAGGTTGGTGGCCTTGGTGAAGGTCCAGGTCAGCTCGGCGGTCTTGCCCGGCTCCACGAGCACGCTGTTCGAGTCGTCATGCTTCATTCCCTGCCCGGATGAGTGGTCCATTTCGGCCATGGCGCTGTGGTCCATTTCCTTCATGGCGGTAGGCGCCAGCATGCCGCTCTGTTGCATCTGCAACATTTCCTGCTGGTGTTTGGCATGCATCGCTGCATCACCGAGGTTGAATTCGTGCAGCAACTGGCCTTTATTCACCAGCACAAAACGAATGGTCTCACCGGCCTTGATATCGATGGCCTTGGGCGAGAACGACATATCACCCATCACCACTTCAACACTGCGAGTCGCCTTGGCCGCCGGCGCAGGTTGGCCGAAATCGTAGGTGTTTGCCGGGCCGGCCCACACTGGCGAGTTCAGCGCCAACAAACACACCACCGGCAGCAAAGATTTGCGCAAAAACATCGTCGTACTCCAACAAGATAAGGTTCAGCCTGTGGAAAACTCTAAACTCCTGTCACTGCCCGCAACCTGACAGCCAGATTACAACTTTGTCAGGTTGACCTGAATTAACGCTGCCCACGGTATAAAGCGTTCGTTCCATTTATCTCGAGTTGCCCATGAAACTGCTGATCGTCGAAGACCAACCGAAAACCGGCCACTACCTGCGTCAGGGCCTGACCGAGGCCGGGTTCAACGCAGAACTGGTGGCTGACGGCAACACCGGCCAACAACTGGCGCTGAGCGGTGACTACGCCTTGTTGATTCTCGACGTGATGCTGCCCGGCCGCAATGGCTGGCAGATTCTGCAAGCAGTGCGCAGTAATGGCCTGGACACACCGGTACTTTTTCTGACCGCACGAGACGCAGTGGAAGATCGGGTTCATGGCCTCGAACTGGGCGCCGATGATTACCTGGTCAAACCATTCGCCTTCTCCGAACTGCTGGCCCGGGTCCGTAGCCTGCTGCGTCGCGGCAACGCCTCACCTCAGGAAACCCAATTACAACTGGCAGACTTGCACCTGGACTTGATTCGGCGGCGCGCTGAGCGCGGCGGCCAGCGCATCGACCTGACGGCCAAGGAATTCGCCCTGCTGGAAATGCTCCTGCGTCGCCAGGGTGAAGTCCTGCCCAAATCGCTGATTGCCTCGCAAGTGTGGGACATGAACTTTGACAGCGACACCAATGTGATCGAAGTCGCGATCCGTCGGTTGCGTCTGAAGATCGACGATGAATTCCCCAACAAACTGATACACACCGTGCGCGGCATGGGCTACGTCCTCGAAGAGCGTGCAGCCTGATGCGGCACCTTTCGTTGAGCAGCCGTCTGGCGTTGCTGTTTGCGGCCTGCACGGCGGTGGTTTCGCTATTCGCCGGAGTATTGTTCAGCCGTGCCAGCGAAGCGCACTTCGTCGAACTCGATCAGCAATTGCTGGACGGGAAATTGATTGGTTTACGCCGGGCGCTTCAGGACATTCAATCCAGCGAGAGCGAAATCAGACTGGCAGATGAACTCAGCCGCCAGGCTGATTTGTCGCTGCGCATCACCGGCAGTGACGGCCAGCGCTGGTATGACAGTTCCGCGCACCTGCCGGAAAAACTCCCGCAACAGCCCGGTTTATCGACCCTGAACAACGACGGCACCGACTACCGCGTGCTGATTGCGCCATTGTTTGACGATAGACCGGATTCCCCACAACTGACGTTATTGCTGGACATCACCCATCACCAGCACTTTTTGCAACGCATGCAGCACCTGATCTGGCTGACCGTGGGTTTGTCAGCCCTGGCCACCGCCCTGCTCGGCGCCTGGGCTGCGCGTAGCGGGTTGCGCCCGTTGCGGCGCATGAGCGCGGTCGCCAGCGGTGTGTCGGCGCAATCGCTCAATGCTCGACTGCCCGAAGAAGACATGCCGCCTGAGCTCGCGGAATTGGCCCACAGCTTTAACGCCATGCTCGGACGCCTTGATGCCTCTTTTCAACGGCTCTCCGCGTTCTCCGCTGACATCGCCCATGAATTGCGCACGCCGCTGTCGAACCTGCTGACCCACACGCAGGTCACCCTCACCCGCCCCCGGCCCATCGAGGACTACCGCGAGGCGCTGCACAGCAACCTCGAAGAACTGCAATGGATGGCGCAACTGGTCAACGACATGTTGTACCTGGCCAAGGCGGATCACGGATTGCTGACGCCCAAACGCGAGCCGCTGGAGCTGGCGCAGGAAGTGGATCTGTTGCTGGAGTATTTTGCACCGCTGGCGGAAGACGCTCAGGTGACGCTCACGCGGGAAGGCACCGCGCATCTGGAGGGTGATCGCAGCATGCTCCGTCGGGCATTGTCCAACCTGCTGGACAATGCGTTGCGGTTCACACCGGCCCAGGGTGAGGTTCGAGTGCGGATTGTCGAGGAGGCTAAAGGGTTGAGCCTGGTGGTTGAGAACAGTGGCGATGGGATTGACGGGGCGTTGCTACCGCGATTGTTTGACCGGTTTTATCGGGCCGATCCGGCGCGCCAGGAAGGCAGTAGCGAACATGCGGGGTTGGGGTTGGCGATTACGCAGTCGATCGTGCGTGCCCATGGCGGGCAGATTCGTTGCGAATCGGCGAATGGGTGGACGCTGTTTGTGATTGAGTTGCCAAAGGGAGATTGAGGCCAGCAGTACCGGCCTCATCGCGGGCAAGCCCGGCTCCCACAGGGTTTTGAGTCGTTCACAAATGTGTGATTCAACTCGATCAACTGTGGGAGCCGGGCTTGCCCGCGATGGCGATTTCAGGAGTTACGAATACCGCAACGCGTGAGCTGGCTCAATTTTCGCCGCACGCCAGGCCGGGTAGACGGTCGCCAGAAAGCTCAAGATGAACCCCGCCGAGCAAATCAGCAGCACATCGGCGCCCTGCAATTCCGAAGGCAGGTTACTGACGAAGTACACATCGGAACTGAAGATGTGCTGACCGCTCACCCGCTCGATCCAGCCCACCATTTCACTGACGTTCAGCGCCGCGATCACGCCGAGCACGCCGCCGATAAAGGTCCCGAAAACACCGATCACCGTCCCCTGAACCATGAAGATCGCCATGATCTGCCCAGGCGTAGCGCCAATCGTGCGCAGGATCGCGATATCCGCACCTTTGTCGTTCACCACCATGATCAAGGTGGCGATGATGTTGAACGCCGCCACCGCGACAATCATCAGCAACAGCAGGCCGATCATGGTTTTTTCCATCTTCATCGCGCTGAACAGGCTGCCCTGGGTGTGGGTCCAGTCGTCAGCCTTATAGGCAGCCCCCAAACCACTGGCGATATCGCTGGATACTTGCGGCGCCGCGTACAAATCCTTCACCGCCAGGCGCACGCTCTGCACCTGATTGGGCTCCCAATGCTGCATCTGCGCGGCATCGGCGACGTGGATCAACGCCATCGAACCGTCGAGCTCGGCACCG
This sequence comes from Pseudomonas sp. B21-040, assembly GCF_024748695.1. Lineage (NCBI taxonomy): Bacteria > Pseudomonadati > Pseudomonadota > Gammaproteobacteria > Pseudomonadales > Pseudomonadaceae > Pseudomonas > Pseudomonas sp. B21-040. The sequence goes on along the minus strand of NZ_CP087176.1, from coordinate 2,128,557 downwards.
ACCTTGAACACGCCAACCACGTTCAGGCGCTGCATGCGCGGGGTAATCCCGCCCGGCGCAGTACTCACTTCCGGCACGATCAGGGTGATCTTGTCACCGACGTTCAAGCGAAAGCGCCGGGCCGTGATTTCACCGATCACCACGCCGAACTCACCCGGCTTCAGGGCATCGAGGCGCCCTTGAACAATGTGCTTGGCGACAATTGAAACCTTGCCTTCGAGTGCCGGATCGACACCGCTGACCTGGATCGGCTGCATCGAGCCCTTGTAGGACAGCATGCCCTCCATTTCGGTGAACGGCACGGCGGCCGTCACTTCCGGGTTTTTCATCGCGGCCGCCGCAACGGGCTGCCAATCGTCGATCGGGTTAACGCCGACGATGGTTGCATGCGGCACCATGCCAAGGATGCGCGAGCTCATTTCGCGCTGAAATCCGTTCATGACCGACAACACCACGATCATCGCCAGCACACCCAGGGCGAGGCCGATCATCGAGGTCATCGAGATGAAGGAAACAAAGCGATTGCGGCGCTTGGCGCGGGTATAGCGCGTGCCGATAAAGATCGATAACGGTCTGAACATTCGCTGGGGCACCGTATAAAAATTAAAGACCCGACGCACTGTTCAGCACACCGGGTTTCGGCCAATCAGATGGGTGTCAGGCAACCTTCCTGCAAATGCAGGACGCGATCCATCTGGCGGGCCAGGTTCATGTCGTGGGTCACCACCAGGAACGCCGTGCGCATCGAGGTGCTGAGTTCCAGCATCAAATCCTGAATACCCTGGGCTGTGTGGGAGTCGAGGTTGCCGGTCGGCTCGTCGAGCATCACCAGGCCCGGGTTGTTCACCAAGGCACGAGCGATGGCCACACGCTGGCGTTCACCACCGGACAATTCGGCCGGTTTGTGCTCCAGACGATGGCCCAACCCTACGCGCTCCAGCAACGCCGTGGCACGCTGACGCGCCTCGGGGATCGACGTCTTGCCGATCAGCAGCGGCATGCAGACGTTTTCCAGGGCCGTGAACTCCGGCAGCAAGTGGTGAAACTGGTAAACGAACCCGAGGGCGCGGTTACGCAGCAGGCCGCGATTCTTCTCGCTCAGCGCTGACAGTTCTTCACCGTCGAGCCAGACGCTGCCCTTGGTCGGCGTATCGAGCCCGCCCAGCATATTGAGCAAGGTGCTTTTGCCAGAACCCGACTTGCCGACAATCGCTACGCGCTCACCCGGGTGCAGTTCCAGTTGCAGACCGGCCAGAACCTCAACCGACTCCGGACCTTCCTCGTAGGATTTGCCCAGGTTGCGGCAGCTCAAGATTGCTTTATCACTCATGCCCGACTCACTCATAACGTAGCGCCTCCGCAGGCTGGGTGCGCGCGGCACGCCAGGCTGGATACAGGGTGGCGAGGAAACTCAGGACCAACGCGGCGGCGCAGACCATCAACACATCCTGGCTTTGCACTTGCGACGGCAGGTAATCGATGAAGTACACGTCGGCGTTAAGGAATTTGTGGCCGATCAGGCCTTCAAGCGCCGAGATCGCGGCGCTGACATTCAACGCGGCGAAGATCCCGACCACAGCGCCGATCAGCGTACCGACCACACCGATGACCGTACCCTGCACCATGAAGATTGCCATGATCGTGCGCGGCGTGGCGCCCAGTGTGCGCAGAATCGCGATGTCGCCCTTCTTGTCGTTCACCACCATCACCAGCGTGGAAATGATGTTGAACGCAGCAACGGCGACAATCAGCAGCAACAGCAAACCGATCATGGCTTTTTCCATGCGGATCGCCTGATACAGGTTGCCGTGGGTGCGCGTCCAGTCACGGGCGTAGAAACGGTCCTCGCCGAGTTGCTGGGCGATGCTCCACGCGGTGCGCGGCGCCTGGAACAGGTCGTCGAACTTCAAGCGGATGCCCTGGACCTGATCCGGCTTCCAGCGGTGCAGCCGGGCCAGGTCCTGCAGGTTGGTGATGCCCAGGTAGCCGTCCAGCTCACCGGCGCCCACATGGAAAATGCCCACCACGGTAAAGCGTTTCATGCGCGGGAACATGCCAGCCGGGGTCACGGTGACCTCTGGCGCGACAAACGTCAGTTTGTCGCCGATAGCCGCGCCGAGCTTGGCTGCCGCCTTGTCGCCGATAACGATGCCGAATTCGCCCGGAACGAGATCGTCGAGTTTGCCCTGCTGCATGAAGTTATCAATGATCGAGACCTGCCGTTCAAGCGCAGGATCGATGGCGTTGAGCAGGACTTTGGAGACTTTGCCGTTGTTGGTCAGCAAACCCTGCATCTGAGTAAACGGCGCAACGGCCGTCACCTGCGAGTTCTGCTTGACCTTGGCGGCCAGGCTTTGCCAGTCGCTGATCGGCTCACCGGACTCGATGGTCGCGTGGGGCACCATGCCCAGCACACGGGTGCGCATCTCATGATCGAAGCCGTTCATGACCGACAGCACCACAATCATCACGACTACGCCAAGGGCGAGTCCGATCATCGAGGTCAGGGAAATGAACGACACAAAATGATTGCGACGCTTTGCACGGGTATAACGCGTGCCAATAAATGCGAAGAGAGGTCTGAACATGTCGGGGCTTGTTCGGAGGGAAAAGGAACGTCCTTGTGGCGGGGGTCGATAACCAGCTTTACACTCAGACCACCGCCGCTACCATGGGTTCGCCATGTCGACATTAGATGAAGAAGATCGCCGCGAATACTACCGTATCGAGGACACGATCGCACTGGAAATTCGGACCCTGTCCGCTCCCGAGGCCGCAGGCCTGGAAGTGTTGCAGGATGCTTCTCCACTATTCAACTTGCTCAGCGAACTGCACCTGAGCGAATTCGAGTCACAACACCTGTTACGCCAGATCAGTGAGCGCGAGCGCAACCTCGCAGCCTTCCTGAAATCCCAGAACAAACGTATCGATTTACTGAGCCAGGTGATCGCGATCACCGTGCTCGGACAGATCGGCGAACCGCAGCCGGTGATCATTTCCGAAGGCGGCATCGACTTCCAGCACCCGACACCTATATCCGTAGGTGCACACCTGTCCGTCAAAATGGTGCTGATGCCGCAAGCCCTCGGCCTGTTGCTGCGAGCCCGCGTCACCCATTGCGACCGCAAGGCTGGTGCCTTTGATATCGGCACCGAGTTCGAACGCCCGACCGATGCTCAACGGCAGTTGCTCGCCCGCTATATTTTGCAAAAGCAGGCCCAGGAACGACGACTGGCCCGCGAAAACGAATCAGGCATTTAATTTAAGGAAGAACCGTGACCCTCATCTACGGCCATCGCGGCGCCAAGGGCGAAGCACCGGAAAACACCCTGATCAGTTTTCAGGAATGCCTCAAGCACGGCGTGCGCCGCTGCGAACTGGACCTGCACTTGTCCATGGACAATGAGTTGATGGTCATACACGACCCGACACTCAAACGCACCACTGACCGTCGCGGCAAAGTCGTCGAACACACGGCGGCCGAATTGGTGACCTACGACGCACGCAAGGGTGGCCCGGGCTGGATCAAACCCTGCCCTATCCCGACGCTGGAAGAATTGTTCGAGAAGTGCGACTTCGATCACTGGCAACTGGAAGTCAAGAGCGCCTCACGCACTCGCGCTGCGACGACGGTACTGGCGATTCGTGAAATGGCTCAGCGTTTCGGTCTGCTCGACAAGGTCACGATCACCTCAAGTTCACGCGAAGTGCTGAAAGCCGCGCTGGACCTGGTGCCGGACGTGTCTCGCGGATTGGTGGCCGAATACGCCTGGCTCGACCCGTTGAAGGTTGCGGCAAGCTACGGCTGTGAGATTCTGGCGTTGAACTGGACCCTGTGTACGCCGGAGCGCCTGCAGAAGGCGCAGCGCCAGGGGTTGCATGTGTCGGTATGGACAGTCAACGAGCCCGCGTTGATGCGCAGACTCGCCGACTTCGGCGTTGACAGCCTGATTACAGACTTTCCCGGTTTGGCCAGCGCCACGCTCGAGAATTGCTGAAATCGGTCTCCCCGGCCGGCTCAGGCCACCGGCCGGAGCCCGTCAAAAAAGCCGGTTGAGGCCATCGTACGCCGCTACCCGATAGGCTTCGGCCATGGTCGGGTAGTTGAACGTCGTGTTGACGAAATACTTCAGCGTGTTCAGTTCGCCCGGCTGGTTCATGATCGCCTGACCGATGTGCACGATCTCCGACGCCTGATAACCGAAGCAGTGAACGCCCAGCACTTCCAGGGTTTCACGGTGGAACAGGATTTTCAGCATGCCTTGCGGCTCACCGGCAATCTGCGCCCGCGCCATGCCCTTGAAGAACGCCTTGCCCACTTCGTACGGCACCTTGGCCTGAGTCAGCTCCTGCTCGTTCTTGCCGATCGAGCTGATCTCCGGAATGGTGTAGATGCCGGTCGGCACGTCATTGACGAAGCGCCAGCTGCCGTTGTCGACGATGCTGCCAGCAGCCGAACGCCCCTGGTCATGCGCGGCACTCGCCAGGCTCGGCCAGCCGATGACATCACCGGCACCGTAGATGTTTGGTACGCAGGTGCGGTAAGCCTCGTCGACTTCGATCTGGCCACGGCTGTTGACCTTCACGCCGATGTTTTCCAGGCCCAACTGATCGGTGTTGCCGGTACGGCCGTTGCACCAGAGCAAGGCGTCGGCCTTGATCTTCTTGCCGGACTTGAGGTGCAGGATCACACCGCTGTCCACGCCTTCAACGCGATCGTAGTCTTCGTTGTGGCGAACCGTGATGTTGTTGTTGCTGAAGTGGTAGCTCAACGCCTGGGAAATTTCGGAGTCGAGGAAGCTCAGCAACTGACCGCGGTTGTCCACCAGCTCGACCAGTACACCCAGACCGCTGAAGATCGACGCGTATTCGCAACCGATCACACCGGCGCCGTAAACGATGAGTTTGCGCGGGGTGTGGCCAAGGCTGAGGATGGTGTCGCTATCGTAGATACGCGGGTGGTGGAAATCGATGTCCGCCGGGCGATAAGGACGCGAACCGGTGGCAATGATGATGTGCTTGGCTACCAGCTTTTCGACCACACCGTTGGCGCAGACCACTTCGATGGTTTGCTCGTCGGCGAAGCTGCCGGTGCCGAAAAATACGTCGACGCGGTTACGGGCGTAGTAGCCGGTGCGCGAAGCGACTTGCTTGGAAATGACTTTCTCGGCGCTTTTCAGTACGTCCGGAAACGAGAACCAGCGCGGCTCACCAATGGCCCGGAACATAGGGTTGGTGTTGAACTGCATGATCTGCCGGACCGAGTGACGCAGTGCCTTGGACGGGATGGTACCTAGGTGGGTGCAGTTGCCGCCGACCTGGCGACGGCTATCGACCATCGCCACCTTGCGCCCTGCTTTGGCGGCGTTCATTGCCGCGCCTTCTCCCGCCGGGCCGGAACCCAACACCACCACGTCGTAGTTGTAGACAGCCATGCGTACTCCTCAGAACAGGCCGCGATGCCATCGGCACCCTGCGGCTAAATCACGCCAATCTGTGGCGTGAAGGAACAATTTGGGGCCAGTGCAGAACCCGGACACAGTCTATAGAAGCGTCAACGCCGCGCACATTAACCCTTGGTCGCGTCGTAGGCTACTTTTGCCTGCACTACAACGCCAGCTTTCGTATTGTCCTCAGTCAGTTTTTGCGCCGCTGAGCCGCTCGAAAGCCTGATTGGTTCGTGTGACGAAACCTGTATCGGCACGAATCACAAAGAATGCACCGATGTCATGTGCCTGGGCATAGTCCCACCCCCGTTCAGGGCCGAGAATCAGCAACAGCGTCGATAGTCCATCGGCCATCAATGCCGAAGGATGAATCACCGTTACTGACGCCAGAGTGTGTAGGACCGGAGCACCAGTGCGGGCATCGAAGGTGTGGGAATAACGCCTTCCGTCTTGCTGAAAATAATTGCGATAGTCACCGGAGGTGGAAACGCCATAGCCATCGACAGCAATGATGCGCTCCGCCACTTGCTGGTCGTCACGAGGCTCTTCCAGGGCGACGCGCCACGCTGAGCCATCGATTTTTTTGCCGGCAGCCTTGAGTTCGCCCGTGGCTTCGGCGAGGTAATTGTGGATACCCATGGCTTCGAGTTTTGCGGCAATGGTGTCGACGGCATAACCGGCGGCGATGCTGTTGAAGTCGACTTCGACGGCGGCATCCTTGCACAACTGATCACCGTCGATGCGCAGGTGCTGGTATCCGACACGCTGCCTAACCTCTGCCTGCGCTTGAGCAGAGGGAACAGTTTCCGCTCGCGCCTGCGGGCCGAACCCCCAAAGGTTGAGCAATGGTTCTACCGTCAAGTCGTAGGAGCCTTCGCTTTGCTCTGACAGCTGTTCGCCAACACGGATCAACTTGAGGATGGGCGGAGGCATTTTTTGACAGCGATTGGCAGGGAGATCGTTGAAATGCTCGATGTCCGAGTCGCTGCGGTAGGTCGACATTTGTTGATCGACCTCAGCGAGGATTTTTTCGACTTCGACCTTGACGTCTTTTGGGGCGGGAAGACCTTCGCGGCGCACGTACTTGATCGAATAAGTACTGCCCATGGTCGGGCCGCCGAAACTCTCCATGGAGTCGCTGTTGCCGCAGCCTGGCAACGCGGCGATCAATGTGACGAGACTGAAAAGCCGCCATTTCAACAAATCCTGCATCCCCTGAAAAAAGCCCAGACACGCCGTCAAGGCCCGCCATTATGCGATAGAAATGAGGGTATGATCACCGCACAAACAAAAACGCCCCGACCTAGGTCGGGGCGTTTTCATTTGCAGCGGATAGCGCTTAGCGCGGGAAAGCTGGCGGGTTTACACCGGCCATGTCTTCCATTACGCGAACTACCTGGCAGCTGTAACCGAACTCGTTGTCGTACCAAACGTACAGAACAACGCGGTTGTCTTGGGTAATGGTCGCTTCAGCGTCCACAACACCTGCGTGGCGCGAGCCAACGAAGTCGGTGGAAACCACTTCCTGCGAATTGACGTAGTCGATTTGCTTATGCAGATCGGAGTGCAGCGCCATGTAGCGCAGGTACTCGTTCATCTCTTCGCGGGTGGCGGCTTTCTCAAGGTTCAGGTTGAGAATGGCCATCGACACGTTTGGCGTCGGAACGCGGATCGCGTTACCGGTCAACTTGCCAGCCAGTTCAGGCAGAGCCTTGGCAGCAGCAGTGGCAGCACCGGTCTCGGTGATAACCATGTTCAGCGCGGCGCTACGGCCACGGCGATCGCCTTTGTGGAAGTTGTCGATCAGGTTCTGGTCGTTGGTGTACGAGTGAACGGTTTCAACGTGACCATTGATGATGCCGAACTTGTCGTTGACAGCTTTCAGCACCGGCACGATGGCGTTGGTGGTGCAGGAAGCGGCAGAAACGATCTTGTCATCAGCGGTGATTTCACCGTGGTTGATGCCGTGAACGATGTTCTTCAGCTTGCCTTTACCTGGCGCGGTCAGAACAACGCGATCGATCCCCGGGCAAGCCAAGTGCTGGCCCAGGCCGTCGGCATCACGCCATACACCGGTGTTGTCCACCAGCAGCGCGTCTTTGATGCCGTACTGGGTGTAGTCCACTTCAGTCGGGTTTTTCGCGTAGATAACCTGGATCAGGTTGCCGTTGGCGGTGATGGTGCTGTTGGCTTCATCAATGGTGATGGTGCCATCGAACGGACCATGAACCGAGTCACGACGCAGCAGGCTTGCACGCTTGACCAGATCGTTCTCGGCGCCCTTGCGGACAACGATGGCGCGCAGACGCAGGCCGTCGCCACCACCGGTTTTCTCGATCAGGATGCGCGCCAGCAGACGGCCGATACGACCGAAGCCGTACAGGACAACGTCGGTGCCTTTGCGCGCGGCAACGTTTTGCTGACCAACCACATCAGCCAGTTCTTCACGGACGAACTGCTCGGCAGTACGGCCTTTGCCTTCGGTCTTGAACTTGACCGCAAGCTTGCCCAGGTCTACCGAAGCGGCGCCGAGCTTGAGCTCGCTCATCGCTTTGAGCAGCGGGAATGTTTCGTGGACGGACAATTCGCTGTCATCGGACTGACGATGACGAGCAAAGCGGTGAGCTTTGAGAATCGCAATGACTGAACGGTTGATCAGGCTGCGGCCATAGATCGAGCTCACCACGTTGTTATTGCGGTAGAGCTGACCGATAAGCGGAATCATCGCTTCTGCGAGTGCTTCACGGTCGATCCATTCACCAAGACACTGGTCGGGCTTCTGAGTCACGGGAACCTTCCACATGTAGGGGCAGAAAAAAGGGGCTACATTATGCCGCCGACTCCCTCCCGTAGCAATGCGCGCTTGTCGTGCGATCCGTAACATTTTCCTGTTCAAAAAAATCACGCCTCGCCAAAGCCCAATAAAACCGGGGCTTTCAGCGCAGTCAATTTTTTGGAGACAGCGCGCCCTTATCCGTAACCCTCCGTAACACTCATTGGTTTTGCCACTACATACCCAGTCATTTCCAGTAAAAAACCGCCGAATTTTGTCTTTACCACTACATTTCGCCAAACCTGCGTAATAGACACAGTCTGCAACTGACAGGCGGCACCCGGGACCGCTACAATTACCGACTTTGTCGCAACGCTTGGAGCTCAACCTTCCGTGCCCGTTCTGCGTCTACCGCTTCTCCCTGCCGCGGCAGGTAAACAGCATTGGGGCAACCTGCCCGGTGCTGCCCTCAGCCTGGCGATTGCCGAGGCTGCCAGCGCTGCCAAGCGCTTTACCCTGCTGCTGACCGCCGATAGCCAAAGCGCCGAACGGCTGGAGCAGGAGCTGAGCTTCTTCGCCCCGGATTTGCCCGTGTTGCATTTCCCGGACTGGGAAACCCTGCCCTACGATCTGTTTTCGCCGCACCAGGACATCATTTCCCAGCGCATCGCTGCCTTATATAGGCTGCCGGAGCTGAACCATGGCGTTCTGGTGGTGCCGATCACCACAGCCCTGCATCGCCTGGCGCCGACCAAATTCCTGCTCGGCAGCAGCCTGGTGCTGGATGTTGGCCAGAAACTCGACGTCGAACAAATGCGCACGCGGCTTGAAGCCAGCGGTTATCGCTATGTCGACACGGTGTACGAGCACGGCGAATTCACCGTGCGCGGCTCGCTGATCGACCTGTTCCCGATGGGCAGCAAACTACCGTTCCGCATCGACCTGTTTGATGATGAAATCGAGACGCTGCGCACATTCGATCCCGAAAACCAGCGCTCCATCGATAAGGTCGACACTGTCCGCTTGCTGCCAGCGCGGGAGTTTCCGCTGCAAAAAGACGCGGTCACCCGTTTCAAGGCACGCTTTCGCGAGCGCTTCGATGTCGATTTCCGTCGCTGCCCGATCTTTCAGGATTTGAGCAGTGGCATCACACCAGCAGGTATCGAGTACTACCTGCCGCTATTCTTTGAGGAAACCTCGACGCTGTTCGATTACCTGCCGCAGGACACGCAAGTGTTTTCCCTGCCGGGCATCGAGCAGGCGGCGGAGAATTTCTGGAACGACGTGCGCAATCGCTACGAAGAACGCCGTGTCGACCCGTCCCGTCCTTTATTACCGCCGGCCGAGTTGTTCCTTCCAGTCGAAGACTGCTTTGCACGCCTGAAGACCTGGCCCCGCGTCGTCGCCAGCCAACAGGACGTGGAAACCGGTGTCGGTCGAGAGCGCTTCCCGGCGCGGGAATTGCCAAACCTGGCCATTGAAGCCAAGGCCACTCAGCCATTGGCGGCACTGGCCGGCTTCCTCGATGAATTCCCCGGACGCGTTCTGTTTACCGCCGAGTCGGCGGGCCGTCGCGAAGTGCTGCTGGAATTACTCGAACGCCTGAAACTGCGACCGAAAACCGTCGACAGCTGGCCGGACTTTGTCTCCAGCAAAGAACGCCTGGCGATCACCATTGCCCCGCTCGACGAAGGCTTGGTGCTCGATGATCCGGCGCTGGCGCTAGTTGCCGAAAGCCCGCTGTTCGGTCAGCGAGTGATGCAGCGCCGTCGTCGCGAAAAACGCGCCGACGCCAATAACGATGCGGTCATCAAGAACCTCACCGAACTGCGCGAAGGCGCGCCGGTGGTGCATATCGATCACGGTGTCGGTCGATACCTCGGGCTGGCGACGCTGGAAATCGACGATCAGGCGGCCGAATTCCTCACGCTGCAATACGCCGAAGGCGCCAAGCTTTACGTGCCGGTGGCCAACCTGCACCTGATCGCTCGCTACACCGGCAGCGACGATGCCTTGGCCCCGCTGCACCGTCTCGGCTCCGAAACCTGGCAAAAAGCCAAACGCAAAGCCGCCGAACAGGTGCGCGACGTGGCTGCCGAACTGCTCGACATCTACGCACGTCGTGCAGCGCGCGAAGGCTATGCCTTCGAAGACCCGAAAGCCGACTACGCGACCTTTAGCGCCGGTTTCCCGTTCGAAGAAACCCCGGACCAGCAAACCACCATTGAAGCGGTACGCGCCGACATGCTCGCGCCGAAGCCGATGGACCGCCTGGTCTGCGGCGACGTTGGCTTCGGCAAGACCGAAGTGGCGATGCGCGCCGCCTTCATCGCCGTGCACGGCGGTCGTCAGGTCGCCATTCTGGTACCGACCACCCTGCTCGCCCAGCAACACTACAACAGCTTCCGCGACCGGTTTGCCGATTGGCCGGTGACCGTGGAAGTGATGAGTCGTTTCAAGTCGACCAAGGAAGTGAACGCCGCGGTCGCGGATCTCGCCGAAGGCAAGATCGACATCGTCATCGGCACCCACAAGTTGCTGCAAGATGACGTGAAGATCAAAAACCTTGGGCTGGTGATCATCGATGAAGAGCACCGGTTCGGTGTTCGTCAGAAGGAACAGCTGAAGGCGTTGCGCAGCGAAGTCGACATTCTTACCCTGACCGCCACGCCGATTCCGCGCACGCTGAACATGGCAGTGTCGGGCATGCGCGATCTGTCGATCATCGCAACCCCGCCGGCTCGTCGCCTGTCGGTGCGCACCTTCGTCATGGAGCAGAACAAGAGCACGGTCAAAGAGGCCCTGCTGCGGGAATTGCTGCGTGGCGGTCAGGTTTACTACCTGCACAACGACGTGAAGACCATCGAGAAATGCGCCGCCGACCTCGCCGAACTGGTGCCAGAGGCGCGGATCGGCATCGGCCACGGACAAATGCGCGAACGCGAACTCGAACAGGTGATGAGCGACTTCTACCACAAGCGCTTCAACGTGCTGATCGCCTCGACCATCATCGAGACCGGCATCGACGTGCCGAGCGCCAACACCATCATCATCGAGCGCGCCGACAAATTCGGGCTGGCACAACTGCACCAGTTGCGCGGCCGTGTCGGGCGCAGTCACCACCAGGCTTACGCTTACCTGCTGACGCCGCCGCGCCAGCAAATTACCCCGGACGCAGAAAAACGCCTGGAAGCGATTGCCAACACCCAGGACCTCGGCGCGGGCTTCGTGCTTGCCACCAACGACCTGGAAATCCGTGGCGCAGGTGAGTTGCTGGGCGACGGTCAAAGCGGGCAGATCCAGGCGGTTGGCTTTACGCTGTACATGGAAATGCTCGAGCGCGCGGTGAAATCGATCCGCAAGGGCGAGCAACCCAACCTGGATCAGCCGTTGGGCGGTGGCCCGGAAGTCAATCTGCGCGTTCCGGCGTTGATTCCCGAAGACTATCTGCCGGACGTTCACGCCCGATTGATTCTCTACAAACGCATTGCTTCGGCCACCGATGAAGATGGCCTCAAAGACTTGCAAGTTGAAATGATCGACCGTTTCGGCCTGTTGCCGGAACCGACCAAGAACCTGATGCGCATCACCGCGCTGAAGCTGCAGGCCGAACTGCTGGGCATCAAGAAAGTCGACGGCGGCCCGCAAGGTGGCCGCATCGAGTTCGCGGCGCAGACGCCGGTCGACCCGCTGACACTGATCAAACTGATTCAGGGCCAACCCAAACGCTACAAATTCGAAGGTGCCACGATGTTTAAATTCATGGTCCCGATGGAAAGCCCGCAAGAGCGCTTTAATACTGTAGAGGCGCTGCTTGAGTGCCTCATCCCGAAAACTGCTTGAAGGACGCCGCATGCGCCTGTTTCGCTTACTGACCTTGCTGACAACCCTGGTCGCTCCAACGGCGTTTGCCGATGACCTGTATCAGGTCGAAATGATTCTGGTCCGCCAAAACGCTGTGCCTGCTATCGTTAGCCGCGCAGCACCGGAAGACTGGGCCGCCGGCGCACAAAGCATCAAACCTGACAGCCTGCGTACGCCAAGCCTGAATGGCGAAGTGGAAAAACTCACCGCCAGCGCCGACTACACCGTGTTGCTGCACAAAGCCTGGCAACAGACACTCGGTGAAGCACCGAGCAAAATCGCGATCAGCGACGGCAAGGAACAGTTCGGCCAATTCCCGATCGAGGGCACGCTGAACCTGAAATTGGGACGATTCACCGACGTAGACGCCGATTTCTGGGTTAACCAGATCGACGCCAACGGCATGGTCACCGCCAGCGAGCGCCTCAAGCAAGAAAGCCATACCAAGAACGGCCAGCTGAACTTCCTCGACAACGGCCACCTCGGCTTGCTGATCAAGATCACCTCGCTTACCGCCCCTGCACCTCGGCCAGTCCCCGATGAAATTCCGGACTGATTGAAGTCCCTATGACCTCGACCCTGAGCAAACCCCTGGGACCTTCCTGGGTCAGCCGGTTCAAAGAGCAAAGCCTGGAGCGCGGCCGTCGCTACGCCCTGGAGAATCGCGTCAGAATCGTCGAGGTCGGCGATGCTACGATTATCGCCGCGTGCGAAGGTTCTGGCGGTAACGTTTACCGTCAGACCATTCGCCTGCGCGAGTCGGCCAAAGCCACCTTGCTGATGGTCGACGCGACGTGCACCTGCCCGGTTCACAACAACTGCAAACATTGCGCAGCGGTACTGCTGAAGGTCCAGGAAACCCTGGACTACCCCGCCGCCGCGCAGGACGCCGAGCTACTGGAAAAACTTCAGGCCGTGCTGGAAAACCGCAGCCCGAAAGCACCTCCGCAAATCCTGGTGGATAATGTCCAACCGGTGCCGCGACTGTGGCTGGCGAGTATCGAGTTCAGCGCTTTCGAACCGCGCAACGGCAAAATGCAGCGCTATATCCAGCATCGCGCGGCGTTGTCTTTCAGCTATCTGGATGAATACGTCTGCGGACAAAAGAACACCGACATCCTGATTCGCCAGGAAACCCAGACGCTGCGGATAAAACGTCACCCGGACGTCGAACAAACCTACAGAGAACAGCTGCGAATCCTTGGCTTCAAGATTGCCACCCGGCAAAGTAAAGCGTTGCCGGAAAGCGCCGGCGAGCTCTACGAGATGGTCAATGACAGTGCCTGGCTGACGTTCACCCTGAATGAGCTGCCGAAGCTGCGCACCCAAGGTTGGGAATTGCAGATCGACGAAGACTTCGGTTTCGACCTGACCGCCGTGGACGACTGGTACGCCACCGTCGAGCAGGCACCGGAGCGCGACTGGTTTGATCTCGAGCTGGGGATTATCGTCAATGGCGAGCGCCTGAGTTTACTGCCGATCCTGTTGAACCTGATGCGCTCCCACACCGAAATCCTCAACCCGGAGCGCCTGGCCCGCCGGCGCGACGACGAGCTGATTCTGGTGAACATTCCCAATCGTCCGAACTCCGAATACGGCCCGCTGCAAGTCGCCCTGCCCTTCGGGCGCTTGAAGCCGGTACTGGCGACGCTCGGCGAGTTCTATCTGCAAGAACCCGGCGAAACCACGCTGCGCTTGAGCAAGGCTGACGCCACGCGCCTGAATCCGCTGGAAGACATGCCGCTGCTGTGGGAAGGCGGGGAACAGATCCGCTCGTTCGCCCAGCGTCTTCGCGACATCAAGGACTACACCGCGACCGTACCGGAAGGCTTGAACGCAACCCTGCGCCCCTATCAGCTGGAAGGCCTGAGCTGGATGCAGTCGTTACGGCAACTGGAGGTCGGAGGGATTCTCGCGGACGACATGGGCCTGGGCAAAACCCTACAAACCCTGGCGCATGTTCTTACCGAGAAAAATGCCGGGCGCCTGGATCGGCCGTGCATGGTGGTGATGCCCACCAGCCTGATCCCGAACTGGCTCGACGAAGCGGCGCACTTCACGCCGCAACTCAAAGTGCTGGCACTGTACGGCGCCAGTCGCAAAAAACATTTCGACCATCTGGCCGATTACGACTTGATCCTGACCACCTATGCGCTGCTGCCCAAGGACGTCGAACGCCTCGCCGCGCAGCCATTGCACGTACTGGTGCTGGATGAAGCGCAGTACATCAAGAACCCCAACAGCAAGGCAGCCCAGGCCGCCCGCGAGCTCAATGCGCGCCAGCGCCTGTGCCTGAGTGGCACACCGCTGGAAAACCATTTGGGTGAGCTGTGGTCGCTGTTTCACTTCCTGCTGCCCGGCTGGCTGGGGGATGTAAAAAGCTTCAACAGCGACTACCGGGTGCCGATTGAAAAACGCGCAAGCGAAGTCAGGCTTTCGCACCTCAACGGCCGGATCAAACCGTTCCTTTTGCGCAGGACGAAGGAACAGGTCGCGAAAGAATTGCCGCCAAAGACCGAGATCATTCACTGGGTCGAGCTCAACGAAGCCCAGCGCGATGTGTACGAAACCATGCGCCTGGCCATGGACAAAAAGGTCCGCGACGAGATCACCCGCAAAGGCGTAGCGCGCAGCCAGATCATCATTCTTGAGGCGCTGCTGAAGCTGCGTCAGGTGTGCTGTGATTTGCGCCTGGTCAACGATGCCGCCCTGCCGTCTCGCGGCAGCACATCGGGCAAGCTCGACAGCTTGATGGAAATGCTTGAGGAATTGTTTGAAGAAGGTCGGCGGATTCTGCTGTTTTCGCAGTTCACGTCAATGCTGGCGCTTATCGAAGTCGAACTGAAGAAGCGTGGCGTCGAGTACGCGCTGCTGACGGGACAAACCCGCGACCGACGTGCGCCGGTGAAGGAATTTCAGAGCGGCAAGCGTCAGATTTTTCTGATCAGCCTGAAGGCCGGCGGTGTTGGTTTGAACCTGACCGAAGCGGATACGGTGATTCACTATGACCCTTGGTGGAACCCGGCAACGGAAAACCAGGCGACTGACCGGGCTTATAGAATTGGCCAGGAGAAACCGGTGTTCGTCTACAAGATGATTGCCCGGGGCACAGTGGAAGAGAAGATTCAGCATCTGCAAAAAGAAAAATCCGACCTGGCTGCCGGCGTTCTGGATGGACGCAAGGCCGGGGACTGGAAGTTGCAGAACGATGATATTGAAGCGTTGTTTGCGCCACTGCCGGATAAGCTGGAGAAGCGCTGACGTCTCTGCGTCTGATCGATTGCTTTCGCGGGCAAGCCCGCCCCCACAAGGTCAACATCAATCCTGTGGGAGTGGGCTTGCCCGCGATTGGGTCAACTCGATGCAAAGCCTGCCTTACCCTTTCAGCACCCGCGC
The DNA here is from genome assembly GCF_024748695.1 of Pseudomonas sp. B21-040. Taxonomy (NCBI): domain Bacteria; kingdom Pseudomonadati; phylum Pseudomonadota; class Gammaproteobacteria; order Pseudomonadales; family Pseudomonadaceae; genus Pseudomonas; species Pseudomonas sp. B21-040. Next base: position 2,113,077 of record NZ_CP087176.1, on the reverse strand, counting down.
CAACGTCGACTTCACCTTCCCCATCCCGTCATGCAATGCCTGCTCGATTTCAGCCATGGTAATCACCGCCGTCGACTTGCCCGCCGCCGGGTTCACCACCAGCGCCAGGCAGGCGTAATCCAGTTCCAGCTCACGAGCCAGTGCCGCTTCCGGCATGCCGGTCATGCCGACGATGTCGCAGCCATCACGCTCCAGCCTGGCGATTTCCGCAACAGTTTCAAGCCGCGGCCCCTGGGTGCAGGCGTATACGCCATGACTGCTGTAGCCGACGCCTTCAGCCGCCAACGCCGCGATTAACTGCTGACGCAATGGCTCGCTGTAGGGATAGCTGAAGTCAATGTGTGTGACGTGTTCCAGCTCATCGGCGAAAAACGTGTGTTCACGACCGCTGGTGTAATCGATCAACTGATGCGGCACGCAGAAATGCCCGGTGCCCATCGCCGCATGAATCCCGCCCACGGCGTTGACCGCGAGGATCGCTTCGGCGCCCGCCTGCTTCAACGCCCAGAGGTTGGCGCGGTAGTTCACCTGATGTGGCGGGAAACGGTGCGGATGACCGTGACGGGCGAGGAACAACACTTCCTTGCCGGCGTATTCGCCGATCTGCACTTCAGCCGAGGGCGCACCGTACGGAGTGTCCACTGCCAGTGACTGGCGAATGCTCAGGCCTTCGAGTTGAGTCAGGCCGGTGCCACCGATAATCGCGTAAACCGTCATAACGTAAAGTCCTTATTCAATCAGTTGAGCGTCTTTGAGCGCGCCGACAGCCGTCAGCCATCGCGGGTTCTGACGGTATTCGGTATTGGCGTATGACTGGCCGCGCATTCGCGCAATACGCTCAGACGGTTTGACCTTCAGCCGCTGGGCAGCGCTGAGCGCCAACTCCGCAGCAGCGCGATCGTTGCACACCAGGCCCATGTCGCAACCGGCGGTCAGCGCGGCTTCGATCCGGCTGGCCGCATCGCCCACCACATGAGCACCGGCCATCGACAAGTCGTCGCTGAAGATCACACCATCGAATTGCAACTCACCGCGCAGGATGTCCTGCAACCATCGACGAGAGAAGCCGGCAGGCTGGGAGTCGACTTGCGGGTAAATAACATGGGCCGGCATGACGGCAGCCAGTTGCTTGCTCAATTTGGCGAACGGCACCAGGTCGTTGGCGCGGATCTCGTCGAGGCTGCGCTCATCGTTCGGGATGGCGACGTGGGAATCCGCCTCAGCCCAGCCATGACCGGGGAAGTGCTTGCCAGTAGCGGCCATGCCGGCGCTGTTCATACCCCGGATAAAAGCACCGGCCAGCAACGCGGCGCGCTCGGGGTCACCTTCGAAGGAACGGGTTCCGACGACGGCGCTGCGCTGATAATCAAGATCCAGTACCGGGGCGAAACTGAGGTCGAGGCCAACGGCAAGCACCTCGGTGGCCATGATCCAGCCGCACTGCTCGGCCAGGTATTCGGCGTTTGGATTGTCGGCGATGGCGCGCATCGCCGGCAGTCGCACAAAGCCTTGGCGCAAACGCTGGACGCGACCGCCCTCCTGGTCCACCGCCAGCAGCAGATCGGGGCGAATTGAACGAATCGCAGCACTCAACTCGCGCACCTGGCGTGGAGTTTCAATGTTACGCGCAAAAATGATCAAGCCGCCCACTTCGGGCTGGCGCAACAATTGGCGATCTTCAGCCGTCAGCCAGGTACCGGCGACGTCCACCATCAACGAGCCTTGCAGGCCAGCAGTCATAGAAATTCCTTGATAACGAGAAACCCGACCCACACGAATTCGCCGCCTTGGGCAAAGCCCGGCAGGTCGGCGATACAAATGGGGAACGGGTTCAAAACGAGAGTCGGCATGGGCGGCTAGCTTAGCGGATGTCAGCTGCCGCGCCCACCCGTGAGCGGTTAAACCTTGGCGGGAGCCGGGGCCGACTTGCTGCGAGGACGCAACTGCGCGGTCGCCATGGCGGAATCGGTCACACCGGTTTCGGCACGCATGCCGGCAGCCAGGAACGGCACCATGAGGCGCATGACTTGCTCGATGGAGGTGTTGACGCCGAAATCGGTTTCGGCAATCGCGCGCAGGGCCTTGATCCCCGACATGCTGAACGCTGCGGCACCGAGCATGAAGTGTACGCGCCAGAACAGCTCGATCGGTGGAATGCGCGGTGCGGCTTCGTTGACCAGCATCATGTAGCGACGGAACACCTTGCCGTACATGTCTTCCAGATAACGCCGCAAGTGGCCTTGGCTCTGACTGAAGGCCAAACCCAGCAAGCGCATGAAGATCGAAAGATCATTGCCGCTACGAGGCTGCACGACAAGGGCTTGCTCGACGAGGATTTCGAGCAGCTCTTCAAGAGTCGGCTTGTTCTCGGGCTTGGCCTGACGCCGCTCGAGCTCTTTATCGAGGCTAATGCAGAACGGCCCGAGGAAGCGCGAAAAGACCGCTTGAATCAGCGCTTTCTTGGAACCGAAGTGATAGTTCACCGCCGCCAGATTGACACCGGCCTTGCTGGTGATCAGACGCAACGAGGTTTCAGCGAAACCTTTTTCCGCGAACAACTGCTCGGCAGCATCAAGAATACGTTCAACGGTTTCCGACTGGGCCATGGCTACTCCGCCTGACAAACACTTGTTTGAAACATACGTTTCAGCCTATGCGTTGTCAAGCCTGGCAGTTCGATTTGGGAATGGTCGGTCAGCTATTTAACCATACAACGGCAAAGCTTCAATCAGCGGGTCGATCGACCGTCCGGCAGTCGGTGAAAAAAGGGGCATTGCCAAGACGCTTTCACTGTATATAATCCCAGTCACTGTATAAAAAGACAGAGCGATCAAAATGCTAAAGCTGACGCCACGCCAAGCAGAGATTCTGGCCTTCATCAAACGCTGCCTCGAAGACAACGGCTATCCACCAACCCGCGCGGAAATCGCTCAGGAACTGGGTTTCAAGTCGCCCAACGCAGCAGAGGAACACCTTAAGGCGCTCGCTCGCAAGGGTGCTATCGAGATGACTCCGGGCGCGTCCCGTGGCATTCGTATTCCAGGCTTCGAAGCCAAGGCCGATGACTCGACGCTGCCAATCATTGGACGAGTCGCTGCCGGTGCTCCCATTTTGGCCCAGCAGCACATCGAAGAGTCTTGCAACATCAACCCCGCCTTCTTCCATCCGCGCGCTGACTACTTGCTGCGGGTTCACGGCATGAGCATGAAAGACGTCGGTATTTTCGACGGGGACCTGCTGGCCGTGCACACCACACGTGAAGCCCGTAATGGTCAAATCGTGGTCGCTCGAATTGGCGACGAAGTGACGGTCAAGCGTTTCAAGCGTGACGGCAGCAAGGTCTGGTTGATTGCCGAAAACCCTGAATTTGCCCCTATCGAAGTGAACCTGAAAGATCAGGAACTGGTGATTGAAGGCTTGAGTGTCGGCGTGATTCGCCGCTAAAGGAGGCTTTATGCAGTTCCCACACACATCACAGCAAGCCCAATTACCGCTGTTTGAGGCGTTCATGGCGCAACCATTGGCGCCGATCCTGAAAGACGTGGTCGAGTCGCCGTGGTGCGCCGAGCCCGAAGCCTTCAGTGAGCTGTCGCTACGTGGTGCAGCCGGGAACTGCCTGAACCTTCTGGCACCTATTCTCAGGGAGCTGAGCCAGGATCAGGACGCACGCTGGCTAACATTGATTGCCCCGCCAGCGAGCCTGACCCAGGCTTGGCTGCGGGATGCAGGTCTTAACCGCGAACGCATCTTGCTGTTGCAACCTCGCGGCACCCAAAGCGCCCAGCAGTTGACCTGCGAAGCCTTGCGTCTGGGCCGCAGCCACACAGTGGTCAGCTGGCTCAATCCGTTGAACACGACTTCACGGCAACAGTTGATCAGCGCCGCCCGAACCGGGGACGCACAGAGCTTGAATATTCGATTGGGCTAACCGAGTAACAATGCGCGCGTTGAACTGCGCGGGGCTTCTCCAAGGATAGAGAAGCCGATCTGTAGCGATTCCTGCAATCCGACGGGCGGGATCAATGAAGGACGCGAGATCCCTGATCTTTATCAAATTCGCCTTCAACCAGGCGCCCTGCCATCTGAACACCGACGCTCAACATCGCCTTGGCGACTTCCACGTACTGACCTTGAAGGAACGCTTTGGCATCCTCGGAGAAATCCAAAGTGACCAGAGAACCCTCGTCCTCGGCCCTGCGCAGCTCGATACGACCGTCTGGTAACTCGACAATTTCTAGAAAGGACGTTGGCATAAAGGTCTGTTCTCCACGAAAGGCGGGGATTATATAGGCATCGGTCAGGCTTCGCTCGGCAACTTGACCAGATGTCATGGCAAGGAAATATCTTTCAGCACCCATCCTTGAGCGGACACCTTTCAAGGCATCCGTCATACCGGCTAATCCGTCAGCACTCGTTCAACCCTTCTCGAAACCGGATTGCCAGCCCTTTCAGGTTCTGACGCCAGCCTTCCAACTCCTCCCGACTCAGTTCCTCTGGCGCCTCTTCTTCATCGAGGTTAACAGCCAGAATCAATGGCTGAGTCACGTCACCCTTAGGCTTGTGCGGCGCGCGCGGAGGTTGAAACAACGCCGCATGGGCCGCCAACAACTTGGCCAGCCAGGTTTCAGGGTTTTGCGCGAGCTCGACCATTTCAGCCATTTCAGGAATTGCGATGGTCTCGAGTATTTCGCGAGTCAGCAACAACTCAGCCCGAGGCGCATTAGCTTGAGGCAAACGATAGAACCCGGCGATTTCATGGCATAGCCCCAACAAGGCACCGTACAGGTGAAACAACGCCGATTCGCGACCCGCCTGGATCAGCGCCAGCGAGTTCATTGCCCGCCCTTCTTCAGCTCTGGCGAGCGCCTCCAGCGACAGACCGGCGAAATAAATCTTCTGATTGGTACGGGTATAGAGTTCGTGGGCCATGACGGCAGTCTCCACAACGAAATAATTGCTTCACACAGGTCAGACAGTGTCGTGGATCACCTCCGCTTCCCGCAAGCACAAAACAAAAGGCCGCATGAAAACCCGAGGGTTGTCATGCGGCCTTTGTAATGTGGCGAGGGAGCTTGCTCCCATTGGCCGACGGCGTCGGCCCACTATCCTTTAAGCCTTTGCAGCGGGACGCTTGTCTTCAACCTTCCACTTGCCGCCGTCGTAGTACGCCTTCCAGCCAGTCGGCTTACCGTCGACTTCTGTCTGCACATACTGCTCTTTGGTCTTGCGGCTATAACGAATCACCGCCGGGAGACCGTCCGGATCCTTCTTCGGCGCTTCGCAGAGGAAGTGGTACTTCGGATCGATCTCGTCCTTGTGCGGCACGATTTCCATGACCAGCGGAGCACGGGTTTCGCGGTTTTTCGGGAATTGGCTCGCCGCCAGGAACAGGCCGGAAGCACCGTCGCGCAGGATATAGGTGTCGTTGACCTTCTCGCACTTCAGCTCAGGCATCTTCACCGGATCCATCTTCGGCGGCGCAGCATCACCGCTCTTCAGCAGCTTGCGGGTGTTCTTGCACGTTGCGTTGGTGCAACCGAAGAACTTACCGAAACGACCGGTCTTGAGCTGCATTTCGCTGCCGCACTTGTCGCACTCCAGGCTCGGACCTTCATAGCCTTTAATGCGATAAGTACCCTCTTCGATTTCGTAGCCATCGCAATCCGGGTTGTTACCGCAGATGTGCAACTTGCGCTTCTCGTCGAGCAGGTATGCGTCCATCGCCGTGCTGCAGATCGGGCAGCGATGCTTGCCACGCAGCACCAGCGACTCCGATTCACCTTCGTCGTCCGCGGCAATCTCATCACCGGGCACCAGATTGACGGTGGCCTTGCAGCGTTCTTTCGGCGGCAAACTGTAGCCCGAGCAGCCGAGGAACACGCCCGTCGAGGCCGTACGAATCTGCATTGGGCGACCACAGGTCAGGCACGGAATGTCCGTCATGACCGGCTGGTTGGCACGCATGCCACTTTCTGGACTTTCGGCTACTTCCAGCTTCTTCTTGAAGTCACCGTAGAACTCGTCCAGTACGTTTTTCCAGTCGCGCTCGCCCTGGGCCACGTCATCGAGGTGCTCTTCCATGCCGGCGGTGAAGCCGTAGTCCATGAGATTGGAGAAACTCTCGGACAGACGCTCAGTGACGATGTCACCCATCTTTTCCGAATAGAAACGACGGTTGTGCAGCGCGACGTAACCACGGTCCTGAATGGTGGAAATGATCGCTGCGTAGGTCGAAGGACGACCGATGCCGCGTTTTTCCATTTCTTTAACCAGGCTCGCTTCCGAGTAGCGCGCCGGCGGTTTGGTGAAGTGCTGGGTCGGATCAAGCTTGATCAGCTTCATCGCATCGCCCTGAGCCATATCTGGCAACACATCATCATCGCCCGGCTTGGTAATTTGCGGCATGACGCGGGTGTAACCGTCGAACTTCAGGATGCGACCCTTGGCACGCAGCTCGAAATCACCAGCACCGACGGTGACCGTGGTCGACAGGTATTGCGCCGGCAACATCTGGCAAGCCAGGAATTGGCGCCAGATCAGCTCGTAGAGGCGCTCGGCATCACGTTCCATGCCCGACAGCTTGCTTGGCTCGGTATTGGCGTCGGAGGGACGAATCGCTTCGTGAGCCTCTTGTGCACCTTCTTTGCTGCTGTAGACGTTCGGGGATTCCGGCAGGTACTTCTTGCCGAACTCGCCTTCAATATAAGTGCGCGCCATCGTCACGGCATCGGCCGAGAGGTTGGTGGAGTCGGTACGCATATAAGTGATGTAGCCGGCTTCGTACAGACGCTGGGCCATCATCATGGTTTTCTTCACGCCGAAGCCCAGGCGGTTGCTTGCAGCCTGTTGCAGGGTGGACGTGATGAACGGAGCCGACGGTTTGCTGCTGGTCGGTTTGTCTTCGCGCTTGACGATGCTGTAGCTGGAAGCCTTGAGCTTTTCCAGCGCGGCCATGGCCTGGGCTTCGTTGAGCGGCTTGAAGGCCTCGCCTTTCTCGCGAGCCACGTCGAAGCGCACGGTCGCGCCCTTGGCGGTGCCGAGGTCAGCATGGATTTCCCAGTATTCTTCCGGGTTGAACGCACGGATTTCACGTTCGCGCTCGACCACCAGTTTTACCGCAACCGACTGCACGCGACCGGCGGACAAGCCACGGGCGATTTTGGCCCACAGCAGCGGCGAAACCATGTAACCCACCACGCGATCGAGGAAGCGACGCGCCTGCTGAGCGTTTACTCGGTCGATGTCCAGCTCGCCCGGCTTGGAGAAGGCTTCCTGAATCGCCTTCTTGGTGATTTCGTTGAACACCACGCGCTTGTAGCGGCTGTCGTCACCACCGATGGCTTCGCGCAGGTGCCAGGCAATGGCTTCCCCCTCGCGATCCAAGTCGGTTGCGAGATAGATGGTGTCAGCATCTTTGGCGAGCCGGCGCAGCTCTTCGATGACTTTTTCCTTGCCCGGAAGGATCTCGTACTTGGCTTTCCAGCCATGATCGGGATCGACCCCCATGCGCGAGACCAGCTGCTTGCGCGCTTTCTCTTTCGGCGAGAGCACCGGACCTTCGCCCGCGGCAGCCTTGCCGCGCTTCGCGGCTGGCTCTTTGCTGGCGCTAGCCGAACCGCTGGTGGGCAGGTCTCGGATATGGCCGATACTCGACTTCACCACGTATTGGTTACCCAGATACTTGTTGATGGTCTTGGCCTTAGCCGGGGATTCCACAATGACCAGCGATTTGCCCATGGATCAGAAAATTCCTGAATTCTAGAAGTGAAAGGCGGTTGGCGCCTGACGCGGCACCGCTATATATAGTGGCTACAAGGTGAGGTCAAGCGCAGGGTTTTGCGCGCACTCAGCTTATGGCTTCGAAAAAAGGCTCGGTTCGGCTTGCACCAAAGCAAAGCGTGGCACCTGTTCGCCGTCAACCTCGACCGACTCAAGAAACATGCTCAAGGGACGTACCCAAAAGCCGTAATCGCCATACAGGGCTTGGTAGAAGACCACTTCTTCTTCAGTTTCCGAATGCCGCGCAAGACTGAATACGCGGTACTGCGGACCTTTGTAATGTTGGTAGAGCCCAGGTTGTATCGGCATGGTTTGGCCCTCACTCAAATCTTTTCAAAATAAAAACAAAAATAAATTCAGAAAAACAAAAACCGGGGCACTTGGCCCCGGCTTCCGTCAACGGAACGCTTAAACGCGTTCGAAGACGGTGGAGATGCCTTGGCCGAGACCAATGCACATGGTAGCCACCCCGAAGGTGCCGCCATTTTGCTTCATCACGTTCAGCAGAGTGCCGGAGATACGTGCACCGGAGCAACCGAACGGGTGACCCAAGGCGATCGCGCCGCCGTGCAGGTTAACCTTCTCGTTCATCTTGTCGAGTACTTTCAAATCTTTCAGCACTGGTAGAGCCTGTGCGGCGAAAGCTTCGTTGAGCTCGAAGAAGTCGATATCGTTAATGCCAAGACCCGCACGCTTCAGTGCTTTTTGTGTAGCCGGTACTGGACCATAGCCCATGATTGCCGGATCCACACCTGCCACTGCCATCGAACGAATCACTGCCATAGGCTGGATGCCCAGGTCCTGTGCACGCTGCGCCGACATCACGATCATGCACGAGGCACCGTCAGTGATCTGCGACGACGTACCGGCTGTCACGGTGCCGCCCTTTGGATTGAAGGCAGGCTTGAGAGCCGCCAGACTTTCCAGGGTGGTTTCCGGACGAATGGTTTCGTCGTAGTCGAACAGTTTCAGGAAACCGTTCTCGTCGTAGCCCTGCATCGGGATGATTTCGTCTTTGAACTTGCCTTCCAGCGTCGCTTTATGGGCGAGCTGGTGGGAGCGCACGCCGAAAGCATCCTGCTGCTCGCGAGTGATGCCGTGCATTTTGCCCAGCATTTCAGCGGTCAGGCCCATCATGCCCGAGGCTTTCGCCGCGTACAGGGACATGTGCGGGTTCGGATCGACACCGTGCATCATGCTCACGTGGCCCATATGCTCGACGCCGCCGACGACGAACACGTCACCGTTGCCGGTCATGATTGCTTGAGCAGCAGTGTGCAGCGCACTCATCGAGGAGCCACACAGGCGGCTGACGGTCTGACCGGCAGCCGTGTGCGGGATCTGAGTCATCAGGGACGCCATGCGAGCGATGTTCCAGCCCTGTTCCAGGGTCTGGTTTACGCAGCCCCAGATCACGTCTTCGACTTCGTTCGGGTCAACCTTGACGTTGCGTTCCAGCAATTTGCTGATCAGGTGCGCCGACATGTCTTCGGCGCGGGTGTTGCGGTGCATGCCGCCCTTGGAGCGGCCCATCGGAGTACGACCGAAGTCGACAATCACGACGTCTCTAGGATTCAAGCTCATAAGTTCACTCTCACTCTAGTTGGGGGCGCTTAACCGAAGAAGCTCTGGCCGTTTTTGGCCATTTCGCGCAGCTTCGCGGTCGGGTGGTACAGCGCGCCCAAATCAGCGTACTGGTCAGCCAGGGCAACGAACTCGGCAACACCGATCGAGTCGATGTAGCGCAGCGCACCGCCACGGAATGGAGGGAAACCAATACCGTAGACCAGACCCATGTCGGCTTCGGCAGCAGTCTCGACGATGCCGTCTTCCAGGCAACGCACGGTTTCCAGGCACAGCGGGATCATCATCCAGTTGATGATGTCTTCGTCGGTGACTTCACGCTGCTCATAAACGATCGGCTTGAGCACTTCCAGCACCGAAGGATCGGCGACTTTCTTCTGCTTGCCGCGCTTGTCGGTCTCGTAGGCGTAGAAGCCCTTGCCATTTTTCTGGCCCAGGCGCTTGGCTTCGTAGAGCACGTCGATAGCCGAACGGCGGTCGTCTTTCATGCGATCCGGGAAGCCTTCAGCCATCACGTCACGACCGTGGTGACCGGTGTCGATGCCGACCACGTCCATCAGGTACGCCGGGCCCATTGGCCAGCCGAATTTTTCCATGATCTTGTCGATACGGACGAAGTCCACGCCGGCGCTGACCAACTTGGCGAAACCGCCGAAGTACGGGAACAGTACGCGGTTAACCAGGAAGCCCGGGCAGTCGTTGACGACGATCGGGTTCTTGCCCATTTTCTTGGCGTAGGCAACGGTGGTGGCAACCGCCAGCTCGCTAGACTTCTCGCCACGGATTACTTCAACCAGCGGCATCATGTGCACAGGGTTGAAGAAGTGCATGCCGACGAAGTTTTCCGGACGCTTGAGGGCTTTGGCCAGCAAGGTGATGGAAATGGTCGAGGTGTTGGACGCGAGGATGGTGTCCTCTTTGACCTTGTCTTCGACTTCGGCCAGTACGGCTTGCTTGACCTTAGGGTTTTCGACAACCGCCTCAACCACCAGGTCCACGTGACCGAAATCACCGTAGGACAGGGTTGGACGAATGCCGTTGAGCACTTCAGCCATTTTCGCGGCGGTCATGCGACCTTTATCAACGCGGCCGACCAGCAGCTTGGCGGCTTCAGCCAGGCCTTGCTCGATGCCGTGCTCGTTGATGTCCTTCATCAGGATCGGCGTACCTTTGGAGGCCGACTGATAAGCGATACCGCCACCCATGATGCCGGCGCCCAATACGGCAGCCTGCTTCACGTCTTTGGCGATTTCGTCGTAGGCCTTGGCCTTTTTCTTCAGCTCCTGATCATTCAGGAACAGACCGATCAAGCTCTGCGCGGCAGAGGTCTTGGCCAGTTTGACGAAACCGGCGGCTTCGACTTCCAGCGCTTTATCGCGACCGAAGTTCGCGGCTTTCTGGATGGTCTTGATCGCTTCAACCGGCGCCGGGTAGTTCGGGCCAGCCTGACCAGCTACGAAACCTTTGGCGGTTTCGAAAGCCATCATTTGTTCGATTGCGTTCAGCTTCAGCTTTTCCAGCTTCGGTTGACGCTTGGCCTTGTAATCAAACTCACCGGAAATGGCGCGTTTGATCAGTTCCAGGGCCGCCTCCTGCAGTTTCTCAGGAGCAACCACTGCGTCCACTGCGCCGACTTTCAGCGCGTCTTCAGGACGGTTTTCTTTACCAGCGGCAATCCACTCGATGGCGTTGTCGGCGCCGATCAGGCGCGGCAGACGCACAGTACCGCCGAAGCCTGGGTAGATGCCCAGTTTGACTTCCGGCAGACCGATCTTGGCCTTGGTGGACATGACGCGGTAGTCCGCCGCCAGGCACATCTCCAGACCGCCACCCAGGGCGATGCCGTTGATTGCGGCGACAGTCGGGACGTTGAGGTCTTCGAAATCGCTGAAAATCTTGTTGGCTTCCAGATTGCCAGCAACCAGCTCGGCATCAGGCAGCTTGAAGTTTTCGACAAATTCGGTGATGTCGGCGCCGACGATGAACACGTCCTTGCCACTGCTGACGATCACGCCTTTGATCGAAGCATCTGCCTTGATGGTGTCTACAGCCTGACGCAGTTCGTTCAGGGTTAGACGGTTGAACTTGTTGACGGACTCACCCTTGAGGTCGAACTTCAGTTCGACGATGCCACTTTCAAGAGCCTTAACCGTGATGGCTTTACCTTCGTAAATCATCAACTGATCTCCACGATATGGAAGCTGAACAGTACACGTCGGACGCAGGTGAATGGCTCGGCAGGACGTTAAACGTCGATGCTACGCCAATCCACCCGGCACACCCTCCAACGCGATAGTCGGGATTCTGTAGGAGCGATCTGAAATACAAACGCTCAATTCATACGCCCGTTTGATTTGGGTACGTCACCTTCACGGAATTTCCGACAATTGTCAATCGCCCAAAATACAGGTTCAAACGCGACTTTCCGGTCATTTCCGTACCGCGAAGCACTTCAACACGCCGCTGCATGTGAAAGCATTCATAGAATCAATAGTTAGAAAAGTCGCCCTAATTCACTGCAGCCTTTGTTTAACAAGCTACGCTGGCAGGAACCTGAAGGAAAATTTGAACGCGTTTGGCGAATACCGTGCGTAAGATCAGCCCTACAGCGAATTACCGGCCTGCCTGGCCAACCCCAGCCCGATGATGATGTCGGGCTTTTTATTGACTGTCTGCCGCGCTTTGCGCCATTGCAGCGCAAAACATTCTCGGCTCACGCCAGCGCTTTCAGCACGGCGTCAATGTCTTGCAGAACCGTCGCCTCGCCCTTCTCTCCCCAATACAAGGTGATCATCTGCTTGTCTGCCTCAACCTTGTAGACATTTTCTGGCAACTTTTCGAAATGAATCAAAAACGCCGGATCCTCGCAAACTTCCTGCCATTGATTCACCCATACACCCGGCGATTTTTGCCAGTAACTCCAGCATGCCGGTTGATTGCCGCGACGCGAGCGATGGTACTGGGCGCAGGGGCTCGGCGGCTCCTTGCTCAGCCAATGCGGCCACTCTTGAGGCGCCAGTTGCATGGCCAGACCGATACGTCGCGCCTCCATGCGCAGGGCCATTCGCCCGCTCTGACCACGAGACGGCCGCAACCATGCGAGCGGACTCAGTACCACCAGCAGGATTGACACCACTATCCAGACCGTCATATCTGTACTCCCGAATCTTGATGAGCGCTTTGAGCCACATAGAAACCAATGCGCTTGAAACCAGCCATACTTACCAATATTGCAACCCTCAGGAGGAGCACCTCATGCCCTACAACCACATTCTGGTCGCTGTAGATCTAACCGAAGAGTGCGACCCTGTAATCCACCGCGCTCGCGAGTTGTCGGTGAGCAATGGGGCAAAGCTGTCCCTGGTGCACATTGTCGAGCCAATGGCCATGGCCTTTGGCGGTGACGTCCCCATGGACCTGTCACAACTGCAACAACAGCAGTTCGATCAGGCCAAGGAGCGCCTTGAGCGCCTGAAACTCAAGTACTCCGAACTCGAAGGTGCCAACTGCCATTTGACTTATGGCCAACCACGCCAGGAAATCCATCATTTCGCCAAGGAACAGCAATGCGACCTGATCGTGGTCGGCAGCCACGGCCGCCATGGTCTGGCACTGTTGCTTGGCTCAACCGCCAATGACGTGCTGCACGGCGCGCCTTGCGATGTACTCGCGGTGCGCCTGATCAAAAGCTGAAACACGCTCCCACAATGGATCGCTGTAGCCTCGTAGATCTCACTCCATATGAAAAGCCCGGCGTTCATCACTGAACGCCGGGCTTTTTTACAACAGGATCAATCAGGCATCCAGCTCGGCCCAGCGCTCGACCATCACGTCGAGCTCAGCCTGCAACTGCTCCAACTGCGCGATCACCGCGGCGGTCTCGGCAGCAGGACGCTGATAGAAAGCGGCATCAGCCATTTGCGCTTCAACCACAGCAATCTGCTGCTCCATGGCTTCGATCTGGCTCGGCAACATTTCCAGCTCGCGCTGCAACTTGTAGCTGAGCTTCTTCTTCGCCACCGGCGCTTCAACAGCGGCAACCACAGGCGCCGCTTCAGCCGTTACGACTGCGGAGGTCAGGTCGGCTTTGCCGGATTTGCTCTCGGTCACGCCCAGCAGACGCGGCGAACCGCCCTGACGCAGCCAGTCTTGGTAGCCACCGACGTACTCACGAACCTTGCCTTCACCTTCGAAGACCAGGGTGCTGGTGACCACGTTATCGAGGAATGCCCGGTCGTGACTGACCATCAGCACGGTGCCGTTGAAGGTCAGCAGCACCTCTTCCAGCAGCTCGAGGGTTTCGACGTCGAGGTCGTTGGTCGGTTCGTCGAGGACCAGCAGGTTCGCCGGCTTGCTGAACAGCTTCGCCAGCAACAAACGGGCACGCTCGCCACCGGACAGCGCCTTGACCGGCGTGCGGGCACGCTGCGGGCTGAACAGGAAGTCGCCGAGGTAGCTCAGCACGTGACGGCTCTGACCATCGATGTCGATGAAGTCGCGACCTTCGGCCACGTTGTCGATCACGGTCTTTTCCAGGTCCAGCTGATGGCGCAACTGGTCGAAGTAGGCGACGTCGATGCGCGTCCCCTCTTCCACTGTGCCGCTGGTTGGCTGCAGACCGCTGAGCATCAGCTTCAGCAGTGTGGTCTTGCCGGTACCGTTGGCACCGAGCAGACCGATACGGTCGCCGCGCGTCAGGACCATCGAGAAATCCTTGATCAGGAACGGGCCACCCGGGTGAGCAAAGCTCACGTTCTCGAGGACCATCACCTGCTTGCCGGACTTGTCAGCGGTATCCAGCTGAATGTTGGCCTTGCCGGTGCGCTCACGACGTTCGCTGCGTTCGACGCGCAGGGCTTTCAACGCGCGGACACGGCCTTCGTTACGGGTGCGACGGGCCTTGATGCCCTGGCGGATCCAGACTTCTTCCTGAGCCAGCTTCTTGTCGAACAGCGCGTTGGCAGTTTCTTCAGCCGCCAGCGAGGCCTCTTTGTGCACGAGGAAACTGGCGTAGTCGCCGTTCCAGTCGATCAGGCCGCCGCGATCCAGTTCGAGGATGCGGGTCGCGAGGTTTTGCAGGAATGAACGGTCGTGCGTGATGAACAGCACGGCGCCCTGGAAATCCTTCAGCGCTTCTTCAAGCCAGGCAATTGCACCGATGTCCAAGTGGTTGGTCGGTTCGTCGAGCAGCAGCAGGTCCGGTTCGGAAACCAGGGCCTGGGCCAACAGGACGCGACGACGCCAGCCGCCGGACAACTCGGCGAGGGTCTTGTCGGCTGGCAACTGCAGACGGCTCAACGTGCTGTCGACCAGTTGCTGCAGACGCCAGCCATCGCGGGCTTCGAGGTCGTGCTGGACGTGCATCAGCTTGTCCAGATCGGCGTCGGTAACGATGTTCTGGCTCAGGTGATGGTATTCGGCGAGCAACGCACCGACGCCGTCCAGGCCTTCGGCAACCACGTCGAACACGGTCCGCTCGTCGGCTACCGGCAATTCTTGCGGCAATTCGCCAATTTTGAGTCCGGGTGCACGCCAGACGGAGCCGTCATCGGGCTTCTGGTCGCCCTTGACGAGCTTCATCATGCTGGACTTGCCAGTGCCGTTGCGGCCGATGATGCACACCCGCTCACCACGGGCGATCTGCCAGGACACCTTGTCCAACAACGGCATAGCGCCGAAAGCAAGGGACACATCGCTGAATTTGAGCAGGGTCATGAGCTTCTCCAAAAACCGGGCGCGCATTCTACCTGACTTGAGGCTTCAGAAGGCCGGCAATTTCACTCTCGAAGCACTCTGCACAACAAATGTTGCGAACTTATGCTGACAGGCCCGCAAAGCTTTCGCCTGCTGCTGGCAAAAGGCTAAGCTACAGACAATTCAGTGCGGGCATTGCCCGCACTTGTCATGATTTCTCTGCCCGGACGTCTCATGCGCAGTCGCCTTTTCAGTCTTTTATCTTGTCTGCTTCTTTCTGCCACTGCCGTCCAATCAGCCCAGGCGGTGGACCTGTCCACCCAGCGTCAGTATTACGATGAAGCCAAGCGTGCCTTGGCCAAGGGCGATTCCGGCCCCTACTTCCGTTACAGCCAGGCCCTCAGGGATTACCCGCTGGAGCCCTATCTGGCCTACGACGAATTGACCGCGCGCCTAAAAACCGCCAGCAATGCCGAAATCGAAAAATTCCTCGCCGAGCACGGTGACCTGCCGCAAGCCAACTGGATGAAATTGCGCTGGCTGCGCTGGCTGGCTGACCGTGGCGACTGGGCGACCTTCGTCAAGTATTACGACCCCAAGCTCAACTTCACCGAACTGGACTGCCTGAATGCGCAGTATCAGATCAGTCATAACCAGAAGACCGAAGGTTACGCCAACGCCAACAAGCTCTGGCTGACCGGCAAATCCCAACCTGAGGCCTGCGATGCACTGTTCGGGCAATGGGCCGCCGAAGGTCAATTGACCGAGCAAAAACGTTGGGAGCGCGCCAAACTCGCCGCCCAGGCACGCAATTATCCGCTGGCCAAAAGCCTCGTTAACGGCCTGACCACCCTCGCCCCTCGCGGTCAGCTGTTGATTGATGTGGCGCAAAAGCCTGAGCTGCTCAACCAGCCTTCGCGCTTCACCCCTGCCGACGAACCGATGTCCGACATCGTCAGCCTCGGCCTGCGCCGCCTGGCCAAGCAAGACCCGGACAAGGCCATGGACCTGCTGGACGGTTATGCCAGCAGCATGCACTTCTCCCGCGATGAAAAAGTGGCGATCGCCCGGGAAATCGGGCTGACCCTCGCACGGCGTTTCGACAGCCGCGCACTGGACGTGATGACCAAGTACGACCCGGAACTGCGCGACAACACCGTGTCCGAATGGCGCATGCGGCTACTGTTGCGCCTGGCCCGCTGGGACGATGCCTATCAATTGACCCGGCGTTTGCCGCAGGACCTGGCGACTACCAATCGCTGGCGTTACTGGCAGGCCCGCAGCCTCGAACTGGCCCAGCCACAGAACGCGGAACCGCAAACGCTTTATAAAAACCTCGCTCACGAGCGCGATTTCTATGGCTTCATGGCGGCCGATCGTTCGCAGTCGCCCTATTCGCTGGTCAACAAACCGTTGGTATTGAGCCAAGCGTTGACCAACAAGGTGCGTAACACCCCTGGCGTACGCCGCGCCCTGGAGTTGCACGCCCGTGGACAGATCGCCGACGGGCGCCGGGAGTGGTACTACGTCAGCCGTCATTTCAGCCGCGACGAAATGGTTGCCCAGGCCAAATTGGCCTATGACCTGAAATGGTATTTCCCGGCGATTCGCACCATCAGTCAGGCGCAGTACTGGGACGATCTGGACATCCGCTTCCCGATGGCCCACCGCGATGCGCTGGTCCGCGAATCCAAAAACCGCGGTATCCATTCGAGCTGGGCATTCGCCATCACCCGTCAGGAAAGTGCCTTTATGGACGACGCCCGCTCTGGTGTCGGCGCCACAGGCCTGATGCAATTGATGCCTGCCACCGCCAAGGAAACCGCGCGCAAGTTCAGCATTCCGTACTCCTCGCCGCAGCAGCTGCTTGACCCGGACAAGAACATCCAGCTCGGCGCCGCTTATCTGAGCCAGGTCCACAGCCAGTTCAATGGCAACCGCGTCCTCGCCTCCGCCGCCTACAACGCCGGCCCGGGCCGCGTACGCCAGTGGCTACGTGGTGCCGATCACCTGAGCTACGACGTGTGGGTGGAAAGCATCCCGTTCGACGAAACCCGCCAATACGTACAGAACGTGCTGTCGTATTCGGTGATCTACGGTCACAAGCTCAACACGCCCCAACCGCTGGTGGAATGGCATGAACGGTTCTTCGACGATCAGTGACCGGTAGCGCCCGTTAAACAGGAACAGCGCGGAACCGGTGTTGTAGGAGATGTGTAGGAGCTGTCGAGTGAAACGAGGCTGCGAATTTTTGATCGCAGCCTCGTTTCACTCGACAGCTCCTACACATCTCCTACACGACGCTTATAGGTGAAGACCACGCTCGGCCTTGCCATCACTGAACTGCAACGCCGCCAACCGCGCATACAGCGCATTGCTCGCAATCAACTCCTGATGCGTGCCCACCGCCACCAACCTACCCTGATCCATCACGGCAATCCGGTCGGCGTTTTTCACGGTGGCCAAACGGTGGGCGATCACCAGGGTGGTGCGGTTTTTCATCAAGCTCGGCAGGGCCTGTTGGATCAGGTGTTCACTTTGCGCATCGAGTGCGCTGGTGGCTTCGTCGAGCAGCAGGATGGGTGCGTCCACCAGCAACGCCCGAGCGATGGCCAGGCGTTGGCGCTGACCACCCGACAAACCCAGCCCTGCGTCGCCGAGATGGGTCTGGTAGCCATTGGGCATGTGCTCGATAAATTCATGGGCGTAGGCAATTTTTGCGGCCTCCTGAACTTGCGCCGGGGTCGCCGCTGGATTGCCGTAGCGAATGTTCTCCTCGATGCTGCCAAAAAACAGTGCCGGGTTTTGCGAAACCAGGGCGAAGCAACGGCGCAGGTCGAGTGGGTCGAGCTGGGTCAATGGCACGCCATCGAGCAGGATTCGCCCTGCGGCCGGATCGTAAAAACGCAGCAGCAGGTCATACACGGTGGATTTACCGGCACCGGAGGGGCCGACCAGGGCCAGGGTTTCGCCCGCGTTAATGGTCAGACTCAAACCATCGACCGCGTAGCTTTGCGGACGCGACGGGTAGGAAAAACGCACATCTTGTAGAACCAGATCGCCCTTCACCCGCTCCGGCAAGGTCACCAGGCCAGAGCTCGGCGGCTGGATGATGTTTTCCGAGCGCAGCAACTCAGCAATCCGCTCGGCCGCGCCCGCTGCACGCTGCAACTCGCCGATCACTTCGCTCAAGGTGCCGAACGCACTGCCCACGATCAGACTGTAGAAAACAAATGCCGCCAGTTCACCGGACGAGATCCGACCGGCAATCACATCCATGCCGCCGACCCACAACATGACGCCCACCGCGCCCAGCACCAGCACGATCACCAGCGTAATCAGCCAGGCTCGCTGGAAAATACGTTTACGAGCCGTGTTGAACGCCTCTTCCACCGTCACGGCGAAACGCTGCTCGTCCTGGACCTGATGGTTGTAGGCCTGCACCGTCTTGATCTGGCCGAGGGTTTCAGCGACGTAGCTACCGATGTCAGCGATCCGGTCCTGGCTCAGGCGCGACAGACTGCGCACCCGGCGGCCGAAAATCAGAATCGGGGCGATGACCACCGGTAATGCGACGACCACGATGCTGGTGAGTTTGGGGTTGGTGATGAACAGCAGCACAATCCCGCCGATGATCATCAGCGTGTTGCGCAGGAACAGCGACAACGAAGAGCCGATCACCGATTGCAGCAACGTTGTATCGGCGGTCAGCCGCGACTGGATCTCGGAACTGCGATTGTTTTCATAGAACCCCGGATGCAAGTAAATCAGATGGTTGAATACTTGCCGGCGGATGTCAGCGACCACGCGCTCGCCGATCCACGACACCAGGTAAAAACGCGCAAAGGTGCCGACCGCCAGCCCGACCACCAACACCATGAACAAGCCGATGGACTGATTGAGCAAGTGCGGTGATCGGGTCATGAACCCCTGATCCACCACCATGCGAATGCCCTGCCCCATCGACAAGGTAATGCCGGCGGTGACAATCAATGCGAGCAGCGCGCCAAGGGCTTGCCAGCGGTAAGGCACAAGAAAGCGACTGGTCAGGCGGATCGCACGGCGGTAACGGGCAGAGAGCATCGGAGTATCCAGTATGCAATGGTTGTAGCCAGCCTACACCGCCAGCGGTTGAACCCTGTAAATCACAATGAGTCAGGTTAAATATGACCGCGACGACTAGTCTCTAGACGCTATTGGTCTAAAGTCCGGGTAGCAACGTTTTTAAATTTCTGGTGGACTGATGTTTCCGTCGGGAAAGATCGCAGGGAGTTGTCATAGCCCGGTCACCTGAGGGTTTTAGAGTAAGCACACAACCTGATGAGGAGACAGGCCATGTCCTTGCAACACAGCAGCGATGACAAGATTCAAGTGATCCGCACGCAGCCAGACCAGTCTCTGGGTTGCTCGATTATCGATGAACAGGGCCGCGAAGTACCGATCACTGAAGACATGATCCAGCAAGCGTGCAGCGAACTGGAAAAGCGATTGGTCAAGCCTGCCAAACAAAAGTGATATAGCCACCGTCTTCTTGACCCGGCCCTGAAGGGCCGGGTTTTTTATGGGTGATTTTTGAGGGTGCTGCGCACCCTATCGCGGGCAAGCCTGAACTGGTCAAGTAATCTCGGACACCGATTACGGTGTTTATGCCGCTTTTTGCTCCATGGCTATTGGCGACAGGTAGTCGTTATAGCTATGGAGTCTGGTGCGGTTGTAGTACATGAAGAAGCGCACGATATCGGTTTTGGCTTCCTCGATCAGGCTGTAACCGCCACGAGGCACCCACTCTGACTTGAGCGTGCCGAAAAAGCGTTCTGTCGGCGCATTATCCCAGCACTGCCCGCGATGACTCATGCTTTGCAAAATGTCGTGTTGCAGCAGCTCTTCTTGAAACTTGCGACTGGTGTACTGACATCCCTGATCTGAGTGAAACATCAGCCCAGGAGGACACGTTCGTACCTCTGTCGCCATACGCAGCGCTTTGCTGACCAAGTTGGCGTCATTGACCAGAGAAAATGCCCAGCCAATAACCCTTCGGGCATACAGATCGATCACGATGGCCAGATGAACCCAACGTTTGCCCACCATCAAACTGGTGACGTCGCCACACCAAACCTGATCGATTGCAGTCGGTTTGAAGTTGCGCTTGAGCCGATTGGGCGCGACAAATGCTTCCACTCCTTTGGATCTGAAAGGGTGAGGCTGGCGTTGTTTACTGACGATATTGGCCTCTCTCATCAGCGCTCTGACAAGACTCCTTCCAGCTGTAATGCTTTGGGATTTCAGGCCTTTACTGATCATTCTGGAGCCCATGGCTTCGCGGCTTTCGCTGTGCAGCTCAACTACTTTCAGCTTGAGCTCTTCGCGTTTGCGCCTCGGTTTGGCGCGTCGCTGAATCCACTCATAAAAGCTGCTGCGCTTCACACCGAAAACACGACACACCACAGCCGTCGGGAATGACTCTCTTAGCTCTGCGATCATCGAAAACGATCGGGATCCGACATCAAGAGAGCGGTAGCCTTTTTTAGGATATCGGCTTCCATCTCCATGCGCTTGATCTTGGCTTTTAGTTCCTGGATCTGGCGCTGATCTTCGGTGATTGCCTTGGTGCCTTTGACTGGCTGCCCTTCACGTTCCTTACGAACCTGATCGACCCAGCGCCGTAAAGCGGTGGGCCCGATATCCAGCGATGCACAAACATCTGAAACCGGGCAGTTATCATCAAGCACCATGCTGGCAGCATGAAGCTTGAACTCGCGCGTATAGACCTTTCTTTCGTTCATGGAGCCTCCAAGTTGGCGAAATCATATCGCCCTTAAGAGGTGTCCGAAATTATTAGGCCAGTTCAGCCACGCTCCCACAGGTTGGGTGGATGACTCAAGATCTGTGGGAGCGTGGCTTGCCCGCGATAGGGCCGACTCGTTCCCTAGACTGTCACAGCACCCAACGCCGCCACGATCTTGTGCAATTGAGCTGACTCGCCCTCAATCCGCACCTGCAACCCTTCAATCTCCCGACGCGACGGATAGTGTTTGCGCAGCGCATCAAACGCTGCGCGCTGTTCGCTCACATTACCGACCAGGCTGCGCCGAAAGTCCGCATCGTCACGGCGCGGGTCGTACACGCCACGGCACAACATGGCCAACGCCCACGCAGGGTCTGTTTGCGCATTCAAGGTCACTTGCGACAACCACGGCGCCGGCAGCAAATCATTCAGGCTGATGGGCGCCGGTTGCCCGAGAAACTCGCAATACGCTTGATAAATCTGCGCCGTCCCACGCTGTTTGCCATCAAGGCTGTATCCGGCAATGTGCGGTGTTGCCAGTACACACAGCTCAGCCAGCGCTACATCGACTTCAGGCTCGCCTTCCCAAACGTCGAGCACGGCTTGCAGGTCTTCGCGCTCCAGCAACACCTGGCGCAGGGCGGCGTTGTCGACCACCGGGCCACGACTGGCGTTGATCAGCCAGGTGCCAGGCTTGAGCTGGTTCAAACGGTTTTGATCGAACAGATGCCAGGTCGACTGCGCGCCGCTTTTCTTCAAGGGCGTGTGCAGACTGATGACATCGCACTGCTCGATGATCTGTTCGAGGCTGACGAAGTCGCCGCCTTCAGCCGCTTGCCGGGGCGGATCGCACACCAGCACTTTCCAGCCCAGGCCTTTCAGGACCTTGACCAGTCGCCCACCCACTTCGCCGGCACCGACCACGCCATAGGTGCGCGGGGTCAGGTCGACCCCTTCGATTTCAGCCAGGGTCAACAGGCTGCCCAGCACATAGTCGACGACGCCCCGAGCGTTGCAGCCGGGCGCGCTGGACCAGGTGATGCCGGCGCGCTGAAAGTAATCCAGGTCCAGGTGATCGGTGCCGATGGTGCACGTACCGACAAAACGCACGTTGCTGCCTTCGAGCAAGGCACGATTGACGTTGGTCACTGAGCGCACCAGCAACACATCGGCTTGTTCGACGGTGGCGCGGTCGATGGACCGTCCCGGTACCCGGCGGATTTCACCGAAACCTGAGAAGAAGGCATCGAGCAGCGGGATATTTTCGTCGGCAACAATCAGCATGGCAGGCTCCTTTGGCGGATCGGCAGTGTAGGCGCAGATGCCTGTACTGAGCCAGCAGGCATTGCGCATCCTTGTAGCAGCTGGCGAAGCCTGCGTCCGGCTGCGCTGCAGTCGTAAAACCTGAGTTTGCAGTCTTACTGAAACACCGCATCGTCTGACTTTACGACTGCTTCGCAGCCGGACGCAGGCTTCGCCAGCTGCTAAAAGGCATGTCGCAACGTCCGAAGTACGATTACAAATCCCTAACACAGGA
Source organism: Pseudomonas sp. B21-040 (assembly GCF_024748695.1). Lineage (NCBI taxonomy): Bacteria > Pseudomonadati > Pseudomonadota > Gammaproteobacteria > Pseudomonadales > Pseudomonadaceae > Pseudomonas > Pseudomonas sp. B21-040. Next base: position 2,090,698 of record NZ_CP087176.1, on the reverse strand, counting down.
CTTTTCCTGACCACTGCGTCAGGGCGTAGAATGCGTCGCCTTGCGCATTAAAACCTTTGGACGTTTCGCCCTTGAATTCCGTGACTGACCACCCCGCCACACTCTCCCTCACCCGCCCGGCCCGGGTTCGCCTGGAGCTGAAAAACCTGCTCACGCTGGCGCTGCCGATCATGATCGCGCAACTGGCGACCACCGCCATGGGCTTTGTCGATGCGGTGATGGCAGGCCGGGTCGGGCCTCGCGATCTGGCGGCCGTAGCGCTGGGTAACTCGATCTGGGTCCCGGTGTTTCTGCTGATGACCGGCACCTTGCTGGCCACCACACCCAAAGTCGCCCAGCGTTTTGGCGCCGGCACCCACAGCGAGATCGGCCCGATTGTGCGTCAGGCCCTTTGGCTGGCCTTGGTGGTCGGTTTGATGGCGACCGGCATCCTGTTCAGCGCCGAGCCGATCCTGCACATCATGAACGTCGATCCCGAATTGATCGGCCCCTGCATGCAGTACTTGCACGGCATCGCCAGCGGTTTGCCCGCCGTCGCCTTCTATCATGTATTGCGCTGTTTCAGTGATGGCCTGGGCCGCACGCGCCCGGCGATGGTGCTTGGCCTGTGCGGGTTGGCGCTGAACATCCCGCTGAATTACATCTTCATCTACGGCCACTTCGGTGTGCCGGCCATGGGCGGTGTCGGCTGCGGCTGGGCCACCGCGATTGTGATGTGGGTGATGGCGCTGGGCATGGCCGGCTGGGAGCGCTGGGCGCCGGCTTATCAGTCGAGCCAGTTGTTCAGTCGTTTCGACTGGCCACAATGGTCGGTGATCAAACGCTTGCTGGGCATCGGCCTGCCGATCGGCATCGCAGTGTTCGCCGAGTCGAGCATTTTTGCGGTGATTGCGCTGCTGATCGGCAGCCTCGGCGCCACCGTGGTGGCCGGGCACCAGATCGCCCTGAACTTCAGCTCGCTGGTGTTCATGATCCCTTATTCCCTCGGCATGGCCGTGACGGTGCGGGTAGGCCAGGCCCTCGGTCGCCAGGAGCCACGCGAGGCACGTTTCGCCGCCGGTGTCGGCATGGGCACGGCGCTGGCGTATGCCTGCCTTTCCGCAAGCATGATGTTGTTGCTGCGCGAGCACATTGCAGCGATCTATACCGCTGACCCGACGGTGATTCGCGTGGCTGCCATGCTGATCGTGTACTCGGCGTTGTTCCAGTTTTCCGATGCGATCCAGGTGACAGCGGCCGGCGCTTTGCGCGGTTATCAGGACACGCGCGTGACAATGATCCTGACCCTGTTCGCTTACTGGGGGATTGGTTTGCCGGTGGGTTACGCGCTGGGCCTGACCGATTGGTTCGGCGCGCCGAGCGGCCCGAGCGGCCTGTGGCAAGGTTTGATCGTGGGCTTGAGTTGCGCAGCCGTGATGCTGTCGATCCGCCTGGCGCGCAGTGCACGCAAGCGGATTCGCATCAGCCATTCGGCGGGATGAGCGAATACAAAAAAGGGCCTGCGTTTGCAGGCCCTTTTTTTGTGCCCGTTAATCGAGCTTCTTGCGAATCCAGTAGAGGTAGGTGCCAGCCTCTTCGTGCTGCCCCACCAACTCGTGGTCGAGAAACACGCAGAACTTGGGAATGTCGCGACGGGTCGACGGGTCGGTGGCGATCACCTTGAGCAGACCGCCAGGCACCAGGTCACGGATGTGCTGGTGCAACATCATCACTGGCTCCGGGCAATTGAGGCCGGTGGCGTCGAGCGTGCCGTCAACCGGCGTATCAAACATTTCACTCATGATTAACTCCTGAAACTGGCCGGCATTGTCGCGCATTGCCGGGTGTTCGGTCATCTGTGGCATACCGCCGCCCCTGTGGGGGTCAGCTGTTGTGGGAGCTGGGCTTGCCCGCGATGGCATCAACCGGGTTCGACGTCAAACCGAGTCGCCTGCATCGCGGGCAAGCCCGGCTCCCACAAAAGCTCTTTCCCACAGGGGTCCGTGAGAATCAGCGGGACTTGGGTTTCTTCACATCCAGCCGACGCAAATGGCAGGTCACTTCTTCGCGATCGTGGTACAGCTGTTTGCAGCCGATCTCGACCCGGATACCGCGCTCCTTGAAGCCGTCGGCGATGCGTTCCAGCAAACGCTTAACTTCAGCGTAACGCTGTTTCATTGGCAGTTTGAGGTTGACCACCGCTTCCCGGCAATGCCCCTCGCCAATCCACTCCTCCAGCATCGCAGCGTTACGCGCCGGCTTCTCGACGATGTCGCAGACCATCCAGTCCACCGGCTGGCGGGGCTTGAAAGTAAAACCGTCGGCCATCAAGTGTTGCACCAGCCCGGTGTCCATCAAGCTTTCGGCCATCGGGCCGTTGTCGATAGCGGTCACCAGCATGCCGCGATTGACCAGTTGCCAGGTCCAGCCGCCGGGGGCAGCGCCAAGGTCAACGCCGGTCATGTCACTGTGCAGACGCTCATCCCACTGATCGCGTGGGATGAAGTGATGCCAGGCCTCTTCCAGCTTCAGCGTCGAACGGCTCGGGGCCTCACGCGGAAATTTCAGGCGCGGAATGCCCATCGGCCACATCGCCGAGTTGTTTGACTCGGCCAGGCCCATGAACACTTCACGGCCGCTCTTGAACGTCAGCAGCAGACGCGGCTTATGCGCATCTTCCACCAGCTTGCCGGCAGCCATCAGCGCCTTGCGCAGGTGACCTTCGAATTTCTTGCAGAAGTTCGACAGCTCCTTGCCATCGTTGGTGTCGACCATTTCCAGCCACAGGCTGCCGCACAGCGGAAAGTCCGCCATGTGCGCGAGGATTACGCTGATGCGGTCGGTTTCCGGCAGGTCGATGAAAATTCCGCGAGCCCATTGGCGCGGGAAGATCAGCTCGGCGAAACGCTGGCCACGCATCAAGCGCTCGGCGCCGTCTTCTTCGGTGCAGATGAACTCGGCGCAGGCGCTGGCGGTTTTGGCCTTGGCATAACCGGCCACGTTCAGACGCGCCGCGTGTTCAGAAATCTCGGAACAGACTTCGCCTTCGAAGCCCGGCCGGCAATGCATAAAGAGGGTGTTCATTTTTACTCCTGGGCAGATGGCGAGACATTCAACCACTGCGCGATGCCCAGACTTGCGTTGAAGCAAAGCCTGTCACGAAAACCGGCGCATGATAGCCGAGTTCGGAACCTTGGACTTGGCCATAGAGTCCAGTTATTAGCCAGCTACTTAAAACAGGGCTAGGTTTAATGCTCTGCCCATCCCCTCAGTCCGTAGCCGTGCGGACTTAAAGGAGTGATCGTAATGCCCTCTCTCGATAGCCTGAAAACCCTTAAAACCCTGCAAGTCGACGACAAGACCTACCACTATTTCAGTCTGCCCGAGGCCGCCAAGAGCCTCGGTGATCTCGACACATTGCCCATGTCGTTGAAAGTACTGCTGGAAAACCTGCTGCGCTGGGAAGATGAAAAAACCGTCACCGGTGCCGACCTCAAGGCGATTGCCGCGTGGCTCAAGGAGCGTAGCTCCGACCGCGAAATCCAGTACCGCCCCGCCCGCGTACTAATGCAGGACTTTACCGGCGTTCCCGCCGTGGTCGACCTGGCAGCCATGCGCGCCGCCATGGCCAAGGCCGGCGGCGATCCGCAGCGCATCAATCCGCTGTCGCCGGTGGACCTGGTGATCGACCACTCGGTGATGGTCGACAAATTTGGCAGTTCCAGCGCCTTCGAACAAAACGTCGACATTGAAATGCAGCGTAATGGTGAGCGTTACGCATTCCTGCGCTGGGGCCAGAGCGCATTCGACAACTTCAGCGTAGTGCCACCGGGCACCGGGATCTGCCATCAGGTCAATCTGGAATACCTGGGCCGCACGGTCTGGACCAAGGACGAGGACGGCCGCACCTATGCCTTCCCCGACACGCTGGTCGGCACCGACTCCCACACCACCATGATCAACGGCCTTGGCGTCCTCGGCTGGGGCGTCGGCGGAATCGAAGCGGAAGCAGCGATGCTCGGCCAACCCGTGTCGATGCTGATCCCCGAAGTGATCGGCTTCAAGCTCACAGGCAAACTCAAGGAAGGCATCACCGCCACCGACCTGGTGCTGACCGTCACCCAGATGCTGCGCAAGAAAGGTGTGGTCGGCAAATTCGTCGAGTTCTACGGTGACGGCCTCGCCGACCTGCCGCTGGCCGATCGCGCGACCATCGCCAACATGGCCCCGGAATACGGCGCCACCTGTGGCTTCTTTCCGGTAGACGATGTGACGCTGGAGTATTTGCGTTTGTCCGGCCGGCCGCCGGAAACGGTGAAACTGGTCGAGGCGTATAGCAAGGCTCAAGGCCTGTGGCGCTTGCCGGGCAAGGAACCAGTGTTCACCGGCAGCCTGGCGCTGGACATGGCCAATGTCGAAGCCTGCCTCGCCGGGCCAAAACGTCCACAGGATCGCGTTTCATTGCCCAATGTCGCGCAGGCGTTCACCGACTTCATCGACCTGCAATTCAAACCCACCAGCAAGGAAGTAGGTCGCCTGGAAAGTGAAGGCGGCGGCGGTGTCGCAGTAGGCAATGCCGATCTGGCCGGTGAAGCCGACTACGAACACGGCGGCCAGACCTATCGATTGAAAAACGGCGCGGTGGTGATTGCCGCGATCACCTCCTGCACCAACACCTCCAACCCGAGCGTGATGATGGCGGCGGGTCTGGTGGCGAAAAAGGCCATTGAAAAAGGCCTCATGCGTAAACCGTGGGTCAAGAGCTCACTGGCGCCGGGCTCCAAAGTGGTCACTGACTACTACAAGGCAGCGGGCCTGACACGCTATCTCGATGAGTTGGGTTTTGCCCTTGTCGGGTACGGCTGCACCACCTGCATCGGCAATTCCGGCCCGCTGTCGGAGCCCATCGAAAAAGCCATCCAGGCCGCTGACCTGACCGTTGCCTCGGTTTTGTCGGGCAACCGCAACTTTGAGGGACGTGTACATCCACTGGTGAAAACCAACTGGCTGGCCTCCCCACCGCTGGTCGTGGCGTATGCGCTGGCCGGTACCGTGCGCATCGACATCAGCAGCGAACCGCTGGGCAACGACAAGGAGGGCAACCCGGTGTACTTGCGCGACATCTGGCCGAGCAGCAAAGAGATCGCCGACTCGGTGAATCAGGTCAACACCGCCATGTTCCACAAGGAATACGCCCAAGTATTTGCCGGCGACGAACAATGGCAGGCCATCCAGGTCCCGCAAGCAGCGACCTATGTCTGGCAGGATGACTCGACTTACATTCAGCATCCGCCGTTTTTCGATGGCATCGGCGGACCGCCACCCGTGGTCAAGGACGTCGCCGAAGCCAGAATCCTTGCCCTGCTGGGTGACTCCGTAACAACCGACCACATCTCCCCGGCCGGCAATATCAAGGCCGACAGCCCGGCCGGACAGTACTTGCGCAACAAAGGCGTGGAGCCGCGCGACTTCAACTCCTACGGCTCCCGCCGTGGCAACCACGAAGTGATGATGCGCGGCACCTTTGCCAACATTCGTATCCGCAACGAAATGCTCGGCGGCGAAGAAGGCGGCAATACCTTCTATATCCCCACGATGGAGAAAATGCCGATCTACGACGCGGCCATGCGTTATCAAGCGTCGGGCACGCCGCTGGTGGTGATTGCCGGCCAGGAATACGGAACCGGCTCAAGCCGCGACTGGGCAGCCAAGGGCACCAACCTGCTGGGCGTAAAAGCGGTCATCGCCGAAAGCTTCGAACGGATTCACCGCTCCAACCTCGTCGGCATGGGTGTGTTGCCGTTGCAGTTCAAACTCGATCAGAACCGCAAGATCCTGAAACTGAGTGGCAAGGAGACGCTGGATATCCTCGGATTGACTGGCGTAGAGCTGACGCCGCGGATGAACCTGACACTGGTCATCACCCGCGAAGATGGCAGCAAGGAAAAGATCGAAGTGCTGTGCCGGATCGACACACTCAATGAAGTCGAGTACTTCAAGTCCGGGGGGATCTTGCATTACGTGTTGCGGCAACTGATTGCCTCTTAAGCGCTTGCGGACACAGACACCGCCTTCGGGCGGTGTTTTTGTTTGTGCCGCGCGCGCCCCTATAATCCCCCCGCTTTGTAGGCTCGGCACAAAACCACTGAGGCCCGAGGCGTTCCGCAAAATTTGTACACAAGGACTTCACATGCTCGCCCTGCCATGGAGCTACCTGGCCCTGCTCTCCCTCGGCTACGCCCTCGCTTTGACCTACGGCCAACTTGGCTGGATGGCCGTTGTTTCCGTGGCGTTGCTGCTAGTGGCCGGTGTTGCCGTCCGCCAACAAAAACTCCCCGTCGCCCACTACCTCGGTCACGGTCTGTTCGTGATCCTGGCCCTGGCGCTGGCATTGCACTGGCTTCCCGGTTTCTATAACGGTCGCGGCATTGCCCCTCAACGCCTCACCGACGATGCCGTGCCTTTTTCAATGTATTTGAATCAGGACAAACCCCTGATCGGCTTCTGGCTGCTATTGGCTTGTCCGTGGATTGTCGGCCGGCGTTCTTTACGACTTGGAATCTACGCCACTGCCCTCGCCCTGACGCTCAGTGCCGTGCTGGCCTTGGGTGGCGCGTTGCTGTTGGGCATGATCAGTTGGGCGCCGAAGTGGCCGGATCACGCCTGGCTGTGGCTGCTGAATAATCTGCTGCTGGTCACCCTCGTGGAGGAAGCCCTGTTTCGCGGGTATCTGCAGGGTGGCCTGAGTCGTCGCTTCCAGCACCTGCCCCATGGCGAAAACCTCGCCTTGTTAATGACCTCATTGCTGTTTGGCCTCGTGCATCTGGGGGCGGGCTGGCAATGGGGGCTGCTGGCCAGTCTCGCCGGTGTCGGGTACGGCCTGGCCTATCGCTTCGGCGGCCTGGGTGCAGCCATCGCCACCCATTTCGGCCTGAACCTGCTGCACTTCGCGTTCTTCACTTATCCCATGCTCGCGGGCTGAGGCAATTCTCGTTTTGCGACGCACTGCTGATTATTAAAAAATAATTTAAACTAATGCCTGCCACCGCCGACAACCTTTCAAAGCCTTGCAGATTGAGAAAGCCATGCGTAACAACCAGCCCATTACACAACGCGAACGGACCTTCCCGGCCCAGCAACGGTTGATTTCCACCACCGATGCCAAGGGCATGATCACCTACTGCAACGACGCGTTCGTGGAGATCAGCGGGTTTTCTCGTGAGGAACTGGTCCGCGCACCGCACAACCTGGTCCGTCACCCCGACGTTCCGGCCGCGGTGTTCGCGCACATGTGGGACACACTCAAACAAGGCTTGCCATGGATGGGCATCGTCAAGAATCGCTGCAAAAGCGGTGATCACTATTGGGTTAACGCCTACGTGACACCGATTTTCGAAGGCAAACAGGTGATCGGTTACGAGTCGGTGCGGATCAAGCCCACTGCCGAACAGATCCAGCGTGCCGAAGCACTCTACCAACGCATCAACCAAGGCAAGTCGGCCATCCCCTCCACTGATAAATGGCTGCCGGTGCTTCAGGACTGGCTGCCGTTCATTCTGGTCAGCCAGCTAAGCTTCATGATCGGGGCCACGTTGACGTCGCAATGGGGCTTTGCCCTGGCCGCCGGCCTGTCGGTGCCGCTGGGCCTGATGGGGTTGAGCTGGCAACAGCGCGGCCTCAAGCGCCTGCTGCGCCTGGCCGAACAGACCACGTCCGACCCGCTGATCGCGCAGATGTACACCGACAGCCGTGGCGCTCAGGCGCGACTGGAAATGTCGATCCTCAGCCAGGAAGCCCGCTTGAGAACCTGCCTGACCCGTCTGCAGGACACCGCCGAGCACCTGACCGATCAGGCGAAACAGTCCGACGCCCTGGCGCACAACAGCTCCAGCGGCCTGGAACGCCAGCGCGTGGAAACCGAGCAAGTGGCCACCGCCGTCAACCAGATGGCGGCCACCACTCAGGAAGTCGCCAGCCATGTACAACGCACCGCCGACGCCACGCAGGAAGCCAATCGCCTGACCGGTCGCGGTCGCGACATCGCCGGGGAAACCCGCGAAGCCATTCAGCGCCTGTCGGTGGTAGTCGGCGAAACCGGCCTGACCGTGACCCAACTGGCCAAGGACAGCGACGAAATCGGCGGCGTGGTCGACGTGATCAAAGGCATCGCCGACCAGACCAACCTGCTGGCTTTGAACGCGGCCATTGAAGCGGCCCGCGCCGGTGAAATGGGGCGTGGTTTTGCGGTGGTGGCTGACGAAGTCCGCCAACTGGCGCAACGCACCAGCGAATCCACCGGGCAGATCCATAGCCTGATCGCCAAGCTGCAACAAACTGCCAGCACGGCCGTGCAGACCATGGAAGCCGGGCATCGTCAGGCCGAAGAAGGCGTGGCACGGGTGCTGGAAGCGGATCAGGCGCTGGTGGGCATCAGCGAAGCGGTGGCCAACATCACCGACATGACCACCCAGATCGCGGCAGCGACCGAAGAGCAAAGCGCGGTGGCCGAAGAAATCAGCCGCAACATCAGCAACATCTCGCAATTGGCGGACCAGACGTCCGAGCAAGCGCAGAACTCGGCATTGCTGAGTGAAGAACTGACGAAGACCGCGAATACCCAGTATTCGTTGGTGGAGCGGTTTAAACCGCTGATTGCACTGGTGAGACCAAAAACCCGGACAGCGAAAGCTTCCGGGTTTTTTGTGGCCGCTCTGAAAATGAAGCAGCTTGGGTTGGCTTCTTCATTGGCAGCCAGCGAAGAAACCATGACTGCTAACGACAAACTCATTCAACCGACGCTGACGCTGCCTACAACATCGCCAGAATCCGCCGACTTGTACGCATTGGGGGGCAGGTTCTATTGTTTGCCGGTCAAAAACTATTCACATAAGCTGGCCGGTATGAATACACATCCTTCGGAGGCTCCGATGGCCACCACCAAAAAAATCGACAAACCCAACAAAAAGGTTGTTCGTGATGAACTGACATTCCTGGATGTTCGGCAAGCCGCACGTGATGGACAGAAAGTGTTCGATAAATTTGTGATCACAGGCAGGCTACCCATTACAAAGTAGGCCTGGATGCCAACCGTCAAAATCTCCGCGATTTTCGAACAATTAATCAACTGGCAAAACTTCGCGGCACACTTTTATAACTACAAAGTGTGCAACGAACTGTCAGCAATTTTCGGACGGGACGAACGACTCGATCTGAACGACATGCACCACATTCACTTGGCAAGTACTCACACGACTCAAGTGCGATGGGCGAAAATCGAACGCCAGTATTACCGCACAGCATTGGTCAACGACCCTGACAATGACTTCTGGCTGATCTATGCCTATGACGCCTTTCGGGACGAGTACCTATTGCTTACCGTCACCGGCCCGGATGCCCATAATCGAATGGAATGGGGTTCATTTCTGCGTACAGTGAATTGCGAGATTGTTGAGCCTTGGGTGATGGGGAAAATTATCTTTCCCGATCTGGACGATCTTTGACCCGACGGAGTAGTCATGCCCCAAAAAACTCAGCCACCTTCCCCGTCGCAGCCGCCAAATGCTGCTCATGCGTAAACCCCGACGCCTTCAACGGCTTCAAGTCATGATCCCCCGCCGCCAGCCACATCACCTCGATGTTCGGCGATAGCGCGTAACCCTCGACCGCCTCCCGATTGCCCAGCGCATCCCGCTCGCCCTGCACAATCAACGTCCGCGTCTTCAACCCGGCCAGATGTTCGACCCGCGGTTTCTCGGGCTTACCCACCGCATAGAACGGATAACCCAGGCACACCAGCGCCTCCGCGCCCAACTCATCCGCCAGCAAACTGGCCATCCGCCCGCCCATGGACTTGCCACCGATGGCCAGAGGCCCAGTGACATGACGTCGCACTTCGCCATACACCTCGCGCCAGCATTCCAGCAGTTTCGGCGCCGGATTGGGTGGGCGTTTACCGCCCTCGGTGCGCCGCTGCGCCATGTACGGGAACTCAAAGCGCAACACGTTGACGCCTTGTGCAGCAAGGCGTTGCGCCATATCGCTCATCCAGTCGCTGTCCATCGGCGCACCGGCACCGTGGGCGAGAATCAGCGTCGCCGAGGCCGGCGTGACAGCCGCATTCCATAACCATCCATGATCGCGCGTGCACTGCGCCCATTGATCCCCGTCAATACTGGCCTTGTGCTGTTTGTCCATGCTTGCCTCGCTTTTAGTCTGCCTATAACTCCAGGCGAAGGGAGCGTCATTGCCTTGCGAGACGCCTTCACTTCGGCTGAACCGTGGATGGGGAACCATGAACACTTCTATCAGTACCGCCTACAACTACAAGGTGGTCCGCCAATTCGCCATTATGACGGTGGTGTGGGGCATCGTCGGCATGGGGCTCGGGGTTTTTCTCGCGGCCCAATTGGTCTGGCCCGAACTCAACTTCAATCTGCCGTGGACCAGTTTCGGCCGGTTGCGCCCGTTGCACACCAACGCGGTGATCTTCGCCTTCGGCGGTTGCGCCCTGTTCGCCAGTTCGTTTTATTCGGTGCAACGCACCTGCCAAACGCAGCTGTTCGCGCCGAAAATTGCCGCGTTCTGCTTCTGGGGCTGGCAACTGGTGATCCTGCTGGCAGCGATCAGCCTGCCGCTGGGTTACACCAGCTCCAAGGAATACGCCGAGCTGGAATGGCCGATCGACATCCTGATCACCATCGTCTGGGTCGCCTACGCCATCGTGTTCTTCGGCACGCTGGTCAAGCGCAAGACCAAGCACATCTATGTCGGTAACTGGTTCTTCGGTGGGTTCATCATCACCGTGGCCATTTTGCACCTCGTCAACAACATGGAATTGCCGGTCAGTTTCACCAAGTCCTACTCGGTGTACGCCGGTGCGACCGATGCCATGGTGCAGTGGTGGTACGGCCACAACGCCGTGGGCTTTTTCCTCACCGCCGGTTTCCTCGGGATGATGTACTACTTCGTTCCGAAGCAGGCCGAACGTCCGGTGTATTCCTATCGCCTCTCCATCGTGCACTTCTGGGCGCTGATCACCCTGTACATCTGGGCCGGTCCGCACCACTTGCACTACACCGCGCTGCCGGACTGGGCACAGTCGCTGGGCATGGTGATGTCCTTGATTCTGCTGGCACCCAGCTGGGGCGGGATGATCAACGGCATGATGACCCTGTCGGGCGCCTGGCATAAGTTGCGCAGCGACCCGATCCTGCGCTTCCTCGTGGTGTCGCTGGCGTTCTACGGCATGTCGACCTTCGAAGGCCCGATGATGGCCATCAAGACCGTCAACGCACTGTCTCACTACACCGACTGGACCATCGGCCACGTTCACGCTGGCGCTCTGGGCTGGGTGGCGATGATTTCCATCGGTGCGCTGTACCACATGATTCCGAAAGTCTTCGGCCGCGAGCAGATGCACAGCATCGGCCTGATCAACGCGCACTTCTGGCTCGCTACCATCGGCACCGTGCTGTACATCGCCTCGATGTGGGTCAACGGCATCGCTCAGGGCCTGATGTGGCGCGCCGTCAACGAAGACGGCACGCTGACCTACTCCTTCGTCGAAACGCTGGTGGCCAGTCACCCAGGCTTCATCGTGCGGCTGGTAGGCGGGGCGATCTTCCTCAGCGGCATGTTCCTGATGGCTTACAACACTTGGCGCACCGTGCGGGCCTCGCAGCCCGCCGACGTCGCCGCTGCCGCGCAGATGGCTTGAGGAGTCCGCCATGAAACACGAAACAATCGAAAAAAACGTCGGCCTGCTGCTGTTGCTGATGGTACTGGCAGTGAGCATCGGCGGCCTGACCCAGATCGTCCCGCTGTTCTTCCAGGACGTGACCAATAAACCAGTGGAAGGCATGAAGCCCTACACCGCCCTGCAACTGGAAGGTCGCGATATCTATATCCGCGAAGGCTGCGTCGGCTGCCACTCGCAGATGATCCGCCCGTTCCGCGCCGAGACCGAACGCTACGGCCACTACTCGGTCGCCGGGGAAAGCGTCTGGGATCACCCGTTCCTGTGGGGCTCGAAACGTACCGGTCCGGACCTGGCCCGGGTCGGCGGACGTTACTCGGAAGACTGGCACCGCGCGCACTTGTACAACCCGCGCAACGTGGTGCCGGAATCGAAAATGCCCGCCTACCCGTGGCTGGTGGCCAATCAACTCGACAGCAGCCACACCGAAACCAAGATCAAGGCAATGCGCACCCTTGGCGTGCCGTACACCGACGACGACATCACAGGCGCCGTCGCCTCACTCAAGGGCAAGACCGAAATGGATGCCCTGGTCGCCTATCTGCAAGTGCTCGGCACTGCCATCAAGAGCAAGAGGTGAGCCATGGTCATTGAAATGAGCACTGGAATGATCCGCGGCCTGGGCACGGTCGTGGTGTTTGTGGCTTTCGTCGGGCTGACGTTGTGGGTGTTCAACAGCAAGCGCAATCCGGAATTTGCCGAAGCACGCCTGCTGCCGTTCGCCGACGAACCGAAACCCGATGACGCCACCCAAGAACCTGAAACAAGGAGTACCCGGCCATGACCACCTTCTGGAGTACGTGGATCTGCGTGCTGACCATCGGCAGCCTGATCGGCCTGACCTGGCTGCTGATCGGCACTCGCAAGGGCGAAACCAAGGGCAGCGTCGACCAGACCATGGGCCACAGCTTCGACGGCATCGAGGAATACGACAACCCGCTGCCGCAGTGGTGGTTCATGCTGTTTGCCGGCACGTTGGTGTTTGCCGTGGGTTATCTGATCCTTTATCCGGGCCTGGGCAACTGGAAAGGCATCTTGCCGGGCTATGAAAACGGCTGGACCGGCGCGCATGAATGGGAAAAGGAGATGGCCAAGGCCGACGCGAAGTTCGGGCCGATCTTCGCCAAATTCGCCGCCATGCCGGTGGAAGAAGTGGCCAAGGACCCGCAAGCGCTGAAAATGGGCGGCCGCCTGTTTGCGTCCAACTGCTCGGTCTGCCACGGCTCGGATGCCAAGGGCGCGTTCGGCTTCCCGAACCTGGCCGACAGCGATTGGCGTTGGGGGGGCGCGGCGGACACCATCAAGACCACCATCATGGGCGGACGCATGGCCGCGATGCCGGCCTGGGGTGAAATCCTCGGCGAGGCGGGTGTGAAGAATGTCGCCGCGTATGTGCGTCATGACCTGGCCGGCCTGCCGTTGCCTGCCAACAGCGGCGCTGACCTGCAAGCCGGACAGCAACTGTTCAGCACCACCTGCACCGCGTGTCACGGGGCAAACGGCCAGGGTACGCAAGCCATGGGCGCGCCGAACCTGACGCACCCAGCCGGTTTCATTTACGGTACGAGCCTGACGCAGCTTGAACAAACGATTCGTCATGGCCGCCAGGGTCATATGCCAGCGCAGAACGAATTGCTCGGCAACGACAAAGTGCAATTGCTGGCGGCTTACGTGTTCAGCCTGTCCCACGGGTTGAACACCGAGCGTTTGCAGGCTGAAGGCAAGAACGAATAAATCTGGACCGCTCTGCTGCCGCATTCTGCGCAATGCGGCAGTTCCCTGCCCCTTTGCGACTCATTGTCGCACCCTCCCCCTGCTCTTTCTTTCGGTTCGCCAGATTCGGGTCTAAGCTTGCTCCGTGCGAACTGGCATGGGCCGGTTCCGGGTCGTTTTTAGCCGATGTGTTCGACAATTCTGTCCGATGACAACCCGCAAAGGCTGGTAGATACCGGCTGTCGCGCCAATTGCCATCGGTCACTGGATCGTTGCGTTTCAACACACTCCGTTACATCTGACCTGGCCCCCTCATCATTTTCGTTCGCTGCGACATTTTGCCCACGGGCAATTTTGTCCTTACGCGGCGCATGGAAAGGCCGCAGAATCAGCTTTTGAAAGCATTGACCCAGGTCATGGCGCGTTGCAATGACCCCCTGCTTTCTCCATACTTGCGGCCGATTTTTACTCCTAATAAAACACCCAAACCGTGGAACCTTAGAATGAGCACAGCAATCAGTCCGACTGCTTATAACTATAAGGTAGTCCGCCAGTTCGCCATCATGACGGTGGTCTGGGGGATCCTTGGCATGGGGCTCGGTGTCTTCATCGCCTCACAGCTCGTATGGCCGGAATTGAACTTCGGTCTGCCGTGGACGACTTTTGGACGCCTACGCCCGTTGCACACCAACCTGGTGATTTTCGCCTTCGGTGGTTGTGCACTGTTTGCCACTTCTTATTACGTCGTGCAGCGAACCTGCCAAACGCGACTGATTTCCGACAGCCTCGCAGCCTTCCACTTCTGGGGTTGGCAAGCGGTGATCGTCGGTGCAGGCATCACCTTGCCGTTGGGTTACACCACCACCAAGGAATACGCTGAGCTGGAATGGCCTCTGGCAATTTTGCTGGCCATTGTCTGGATCGTTTACGCACTGGTGTTCTTCGGCACCATCGTCAAGCGCAAGACCAAGCACATCTATGTCGGTAACTGGTTCTACGGCGCGTTCATTGTCGTGACCGCGATGCTGCACATCGTCAACCACATGTCGCTGCCGGTCAGCCTGTTCAAGTCCTACTCGGCCTACTCGGGTGCGACTGACGCGATGATCCAGTGGTGGTACGGCCACAACGCCGTAGGTTTCTTCCTGACCACCGGCTTCCTGGGGATGATGTACTACTTCGTTCCGAAGCAGGCCGAGCGTCCGATCTACTCCTATCGCTTGTCCATCGTGCACTTCTGGGCGCTGATCACCCTGTACATATGGGCCGGTCCGCACCACCTGCACTACACCGCTCTGCCGGACTGGGCACAATCGCTGGGCATGGCGATGTCGATCATCCTGCTGGCTCCGAGCTGGGGCGGCATGATCAACGGCATGATGACCCTGTCGGGCGCCTGGCATAAGCTGCGCACCGACCCGATCCTGCGTTTCCTGGTCGTGTCGCTGGCGTTCTACGGCATGTCGACCTTCGAAGGTCCGATGATGGCCATCAAGACCGTCAACTCGCTGTCTCACTACACTGACTGGACCATCGGCCACGTACACGCCGGTGCCTTGGGCTGGGTAGCGATGATCTCGATCGGCGCGATCTACCACATGATTCCGAAGCTGTTCGGTCGCGCGCAGATGCACAGCACTGGCCTGATCAACACGCACTTCTGGCTCGCGACCATCGGTACCGTTCTGTACATCGCGTCGATGTGGGTCAACGGCATTACCCAGGGTCTGATGTGGCGTGCAATCAACGACGACGGCACCCTCACCTACTCGTTCGTCGAAGCGCTGCAAGCCAGCCACCCTGGTTTCATCGTTCGCGCCCTGGGCGGTGCGTTCTTTGCCAGCGGCATGCTGTTCATGGCCTACAACGTATGGCGCACCGTACGTGCCTCGAACCCGGCTGAAGCTGCAGCCGCCGAACAGATTGCTGTAGTTGGAGCTCACTGATGAAGCATGAAGCAGTCGAGAAGAATATTGGCCTGCTGGCCTTCTTCATGGTTATTGCCGTCAGCATCGGCGGCCTGACCCAGATCGTTCCGCTGTTTTTCCAGGACGTCACCAACAAGCCGGTCGAAGGCATGAAGCCGCGTCCCGCCCTTGAACTGGAAGGCCGCGACATCTACATCGCCAACGGTTGTGTCGGCTGCCACTCGCAGATGATCCGCCCGTTCCGCGCTGAAACCGAACGTTACGGCCACTACTCGGTTGCCGGTGAAAGCGTCTGGGATCACCCGTTCCTGTGGGGTTCCAAGCGTACCGGTCCGGACCTGGCCCGTGTCGGCGGTCGTTACTCCGATGACTGGCAGCGTGCGCACTTGTACAACCCGCGCAACGTCGTGCCCGAGTCGAAAATGCCGGCGTACCCGTTCCTCGTGGAAAACAAGCTCGACGGCAAAGACACCGCCAAGAAAATGGAAGTCTTGCGCACGCTCGGCGTTCCTTACACCGACGAAGACATCGCCGGTGCCAAGGATGCTGTGAAGGGCAAAACCGAAATGGACGCGCTGGTGGCCTATCTGCAAGGCCTGGGCACCATCATCAAAAGCAAACGGTGATTTAGATGGATATCGGGATGATTCGTGGCCTGGGCACCGTTGTTGTGATGGTGGCCTTCATCGGTCTGGCGTTGTGGGTGTTCAGCCCCAAGCGCAAGTCGGAGTTTGAAGACGCGACCTTGCTGCCTTTCGCGGATGATCCCGAAGCCATCAAGCACGTCGAGCAAGCTTCTAGGAGTAACAAAGAATGACTACGTTCTGGAGTCTGTACGTCACAGTCCTCAGTCTCGGCACCATCTTCGCCCTGACCTGGCTGCTGCTGTCCACCCGCAAGGGCCAGCGCACCGAGCAGACGGACGAAACGGTTGGCCACTCCTTCGACGGGATCGAGGAGTACGACAACCCACTGCCAAAATGGTGGTTCATGCTGTTCGTGGGCACCATCATTTTTGCCTTGGGCTACCTGGTCCTGTACCCGGGCCTGGGCAACTGGAAAGGCTTGCTGCCGGGTTACAACTACCTTGATACCGAGAAGCAGACCCCATTCGCCAACGGCCAGGCCGGCTGGACCGGCGTTCACGAATGGGAAAAGGAAATGGCCAAGTCGGACGCCAAGTTCGGCCCGATTTTCGCCAAATTCGCGTCCATGCCTATCGAAGAAGTCGCCAAAGACCCGCAAGCCTTGAAGATGGGTGGCCGCCTGTTCGCCTCCAACTGCTCGGTTTGCCACGGTTCCGACGCCAAAGGCGCTTATGGCTTCCCTAACCTGACCGACGCCGACTGGCGCTGGGGCGGCGAGCCGGAAACCATCAAGACCACCATCATGGGCGGCCGTCACGCGGTCATGCCGGCGTGGGCTGACGTGATCGGCGAGCAAGGCGTTTCCGACGTCGCGGCGTTTGTCCTGACCAACCTCGATGGCCGCAAACTGCCGGAAGGCACCAAGGCTGACCCGGTTGCCGGTCAAAAGCTGTTCGCTGCCAACTGCGTGGCCTGCCACGGTCCGGAAGGCAAAGGTACGCCAGCGATGGGCGCACCCAACCTGACCCACCCGGCCGCGTTCATCTACGGTTCGAGCTTCGCTCAACTGCAGCAGACCATCCGTTACGGCCGTCAGGGCCAGATGCCTGCGCAAGAGCAACTGCAAGGCAACGACAAGGTTCACTTGTTGGCTGCTTATGTCTACAGCCTCTCTCACGGTGAGAAGGCTCCGGCGGCAGACGCTCAGTAAGGCAAACGCCTGATGCAACAAAAAACGGCCCCGCCAATGAGAATTGGCGGGGCCGTTTTCGTTGAAGATAATCAGTGAAGGTTTACTTGACTGGAATCGTTTTCACGAAGGTGCGGCTCGGCCAGTGGTTCCCTTTGACAAGGTCAACGGTCACGGATTTGCGGTCCTTCGAAAAGTTGGCAATCAAGTACGTCTGCTGTGAAGCTGCGCCGCTCAGGAACAAGGGCACATCGCCCAAAAAGTATCCACCGTGAAATCCCCCGGCGTCCTCGTGTATATGACCTGCGAAGACAGCGGTGACCTTGTAATCCGCGACGATCCTGCGGAATCTGGCGACCTGTTCCGTGCTGCCTTTCCAGTAACTTGGTTTATGCATGTTAAGAATGATGATCTGACCTTTGGAGCGTGCTTCTTTCAAATTCTGCTCCAGCCAATCCAGCGAGTCCGTTATCTCGAAAGTAGTCGGGTTCAGAGGGTGGTAAATTCGGTCCGTGTACGTCGGTTCGTTATTCAATTGAACAAAATGTACATCCCCGACATCTCTGGACCAAGCGAGGCTTCCGGAATACAACCTGTTAAAGAAAGGACCACTGATCTTCAAATCAAAACTCCCAACTTTGTCGCGATGATGCGCCTCAAAATCGGTAATACTGCCCGCAGCACAACTATTGGAAAAACAATCAAGACCTTCATAATCATGATTACCCAATCCGTATACAAAATCGCTACCGAAATACTTCTTCTGCACCGAGCGGATATAGGAACGCTGCCAGCCATGACCATACGCTGTGATATCACCGTTGATCATGACGGGAACTTCCAACCATGGACGGCTCTTCCTGAAATGAGCAATGTCGGAGTACTGACTTTCGATCAGCGTTCTGGATCGGGCCTGTTGTTCAGAATCTGACTCTTCTACACCCGCGTCCGTTTTGTCAGTCCAGGGGTATTGCGGATCAGATGTAAATATCGCGAACTCAGGATTTTTCGTGCTCGGCACATACGCAGCATTACTGACTAGCGAGATCATCGCGAGACTGACAATCAAACAACTTTTAACTAACAACATTATTGAATTCCATTTCCATTGAACTAAACAAGAACGGCGACTCTTCGCCGAAAACAAACTTATGTCAAAAGACCGAAGATTAAAATACGCAACAGCCATCTAATTAATGAATAGTATTTCAGAAACCGCAAGCACCAAAATTATTAAAGCTGGGTGTTTTTATATAAAACAGCAAAACCGGTGCCGAACATACAGAAGCGAAAGGTCTGTCCGGTCGCCCACCTACCAGAAATCAGCAGATCGATGAACCTCATCGCCAAAAATTCGTCCATACTTCTGAAGTCAATTGATCTGAATCATGTTTTGTTACATTCGCTACACCATTCATGATTTTCCACCAACGCGACCAAAGGTCGCACCCTTGAGCTAGAGCTTCAGGCGTATCATTGGGCCACTGCAACAGCCCTTTTTGACCGCGGTCGGCATGTACTGACCGGGGCATTTTTCCACTGCCGTGGGATGCAACGATGAGCAATCAGATTCCGGTACACGACGTCACTCCCCCCAACAAGAACGCGAACAACAGCGTCGACCTCTATGCCTCTCGGGAAAAAATCTACACCCGCGCCTTCACCGGGTTGTTCCGCAACCTGCGAATGATGGGCGGCGCCTTTTTGTTTTTGTTGTATTTCGGCACGGTGTGGCTGAATTGGGGCGGCCATCAAGCCGTCTGGTGGAACCTGCCGGAGCGTAAATTCTTTATTTTTGGTGCAACCTTCTGGCCTCAGGATTTCATCCTGCTGTCCGGCATCTTGATCATCAGTGCCTTTGGCCTGTTCTTCATCACCGTCTACGCCGGCCGGGTCTGGTGCGGCTATACCTGCCCGCAAAGTGTCTGGACATGGATTTTCATGTGGTGCGAAAAGGTCACTGAAGGCGACCGCAACCAGCGCATCAAACTGGACAAGGCGCCCATGAGCGCCAACAAGCTCCTGCGCAAATTCAGCAAGCATTCGATGTGGCTGTTGATCGGGTTTGTCACCGGCCTGACCTTCGTCGGTTACTTCTCGCCCATCCGCGAACTGGTTTTCGACTTTTTCACCGGCGAAGCCGATGGCTGGTCGTACTTCTGGGTCGGCTTTTTCACCCTTGCCACTTACGGCAATGCCGGCTGGCTGCGCGAACAGGTGTGCATTTACATGTGCCCCTACGCTCGTTTCCAGAGCGTGATGTTCGACAAAGACACCCTGATCGTCTCCTACGATCCGCGTCGTGGTGAGTCCCGTGGGCCTCGCAAGAAAGGCATCGACTACAAGGCGCAAGGCCTTGGCGATTGCATCGATTGCACCATGTGCGTCCAGGTCTGCCCGACCGGCATCGACATCAGAGACGGCCTGCAAATCGAGTGCATCGGGTGCGCGGCCTGTATCGACGCCTGCGACGCGATTATGGACAAAATGGACTACCCGCGCGGCCTGATCAGCTACACCACCGAGCACAACCTGTCCGGGCAAAAAACCCATAAACTGCGTCCGCGCCTGATCGGCTATGCCGTGGTGCTGCTGGCGATGATCTCGTTGTTGATCACCGCGTTCTTCATGCGTTCGCTGGTCGGTTTCGACGTCAGCAAAGACCGCGTGCTGTACCGCGAGAACGCCGAAGGCCGGATCGAAAACGTCTACAGCCTGAAAATCATGAACAAAGACCAGCGCGACCATACCTACGTGCTGGAAGCCACTGGTTTGCCGGACCTCAGGCTGCAAGGCAAGCGCGAGATCAAAGTCGCCGCCGGGGAAATTTTCAGCCAGCCGGTGGAACTGTCCAGCGCACCAGAACAACTGCCATCGAGCACCAACGAGGTGAAATTCATCCTCAAGGATGCCGATGACAACAGCGTTCATGTTGAAGCCAAGAGCCGATTCATCGGCCCACAAATTCGTTGAGAGAAGTGATCATGCCCGCAGCAACTGCCGCAAGTCCTTGGTACAAGCACCTTTGGCCGTGGATCATCATCGGGATTCTGGCCTGTTCGGTGACCCTGACCTTGTCCATGGTGACTATCGCGGTGAACAACCCGGACAACCTGGTGAACGACAACTACTACGAGGCTGGCAAAGGCATCAACCGCTCGCTTGACCGTGAACTGCTGGCCCAGACCCTGCAACTTCACGCCAGCGTTCATCTGGACGGCGTGACCGGCGAAGTCGACCTGCACTTGAACGGCAACAGCCAACCGAAAACCCTGGAACTGAACCTGATCTCGCCGACGCAGCCGGAGAAGGATCGCAAGATCACGCTCGCGCGTAGCGAAACAGAGCAGGGCCGCTACATTGGCCAAGTGAACGACAAGGTCGATGGCCGTCGCTTTGTGGAACTGCTGGGGGTTGAGGGTGACAAGACCTGGCGCCTGTTCGAAGAAGAACAGGTCAGCCACGACAAAGACCTGCTGCTGGGCGATGAGCCGCTGCAAGGCGCGGAAGACTTGAAAAAGTAAGCCTTACCTGATCGTTCCCACGCTCGGCGTGGGAACGCAGCCAGGGACGCTCTGCGTCCCAGCCGAAACGGACGCGGGGCGTCCGGGGAGGCATTCCCACGCAGAGCGTGGGAACGATCATCGGACAACACCCTGTGAATACCTCATGACCAGTCCAACCCCCTGCTACCACTGCGCCCTGCCCGTCCCGGCCGGCAGCCGCTTTACCGCTGCGGTCCTGGGTGAAACCCGTGAGTTCTGCTGCCCGGGTTGCCAGGCCGTGGCCGAGGCCATTGTGGCCGGTGGGCTGGAAAGCTATTACCAGCATCGCAGCGAGTCATCGGCCAACCCCGAAGCCTTGCCGGTGCAGTTGGTGGATGAACTGGCGCTGTACGACCGCGCCGACGTGCAAGCGCCGTTCGTGCGCCACGACGGCGAACTCGCCGAGACCACGTTGTTGATGGAAGGCATCAGTTGCGCCGCGTGCGGATGGTTGATCGAGAAACACCTGCGCAGCTTGCCGGCCGTGGCCGAAGCACGCTTGAACCTGTCCAACCATCGCTTGCACGTACGCTGGGCTGACGCACAATTACCGTTGAGCCAGATGCTCAGCGAATTGCGCCACATCGGTTATGCCGCCCATCCATATCAAGCCGACCGCGCCAGCGAACAATTGGCCAGTGAAAATCGCCTGGCCTTGCGTCAGCTCGGTGTCGCCGGGCTGCTGTGGTTCCAGGCAATGATGGCAACCATGGCCACCTGGCCGGAATTCAACATCGACCTAAGCCCCGAACTGCATACCATCCTGCGCTGGGTTGCGCTATTTCTGACCACCCCCATTGTGTTTTACAGCTGCGCGCCGTTTTTCAAAGGCGCCATGCGCGACCTGCGCACCCGCCACCTGACCATGGACGTTTCGGTGTCATTGGCGATTGGCAGCGCCTACCTCGCCGGAATCTGGACCTCGATCACCGGCGTCGGCGAGCTGTATTTCGATGCCGTGGGAATGTTTGCACTGTTCCTGCTCGCCGGCCGCTATCTGGAGCGCCGAGCCAGAGAGCGCACCGCCGCCGCCACCGCACAACTGGTCAATCTGCTGCCCGCTTCCTGCCTGCGCCTGGGCGCGGATGGCCAGAGCGAGCGTATCCTGCTCAGCGAATTGCGCGTGGGCGATCAGGTGCTGGTGCACCCTGGCGCGATTCTGCCGGCTGACGGCAAGATCCTCGACGGCCATTCGAGCATCGATGAATCGCTGCTGACCGGCGAATACCTGCCGCAACCGCGCACGCCGGGCGATGCAGTGACCGCCGGCACACTGAACGTTGAAGGCGCGTTGACGGTGAAAGTTTTGGCACTGGGCCACGACACGCGCCTCTCCGCCATTGTCCGTCTGCTGGACCGGGCGCAGGCCGAAAAACCGCGCTTGGCGGAAATCGCCGACCGCGCCGCCCAGTGGTTTTTGCTGCTGTCGTTGATTGCCGCCGCCGCCATTGGCCTGTTGTGGTGGGAGCTCGATTCATCCCGGGCCTTCTGGATTGTGCTGGCGATGCTCGTCGCCACCTGCCCCTGCGCCTTGTCGCTGGCAACCCCGACGGCACTGACCGCGGCCACCGGCACGTTGCACAAACTCGGCCTGCTGCTAACCCGCGGCCATGTTCTGGAAGGCCTGAACCAGATCGACACGGTGATCTTCGACAAGACCGGGACCCTGACTGAAGGGCGCCTCGCTTTACGTTCAATCCGCCCGCTGGGCGTGCTCGACAGCGACCAGTGCCTGAGCCTCGCCGCTGCACTGGAAAACCGCTCCGAACACCCGATCGCCCGTGCGTTCGGCCGTGCGCCACTGGCCGCCGAAGAAGTCCACAGTACGCCGGGGCTGGGTCTTGAAGGCATGGTCGGCGTACAACGATTGCGCATTGGCCAACCAGGTTTTGTCTGCGAACTCAGTGGTGCAGCCGTGCCATCGATGCCCGATGAAGCGGGTCAATGGCTGCTGCTCGGCGACAGTCAGGGCCCCCTGGCATGGTTTGTCCTCGACGACCGTCTGCGCGCCGATGCCCCGGCGTTGCTGCAAGCCTGCAAGGCGCGTGGCTGGCGCACCTTGTTGCTGTCCGGCGACAGCTCGCCGATGGTCGCCAGCGTCGCCGCCGAACTGGGCATCGACGAGGCCCGAGGCGGTTTGCGTCCGGACGATAAATTGCAGGTCTTGCAACAATTGCACAAGGAAGGCCGCAAGGTGTTGATGCTCGGTGACGGGGTCAACGACGTGCCGGTGCTGGCCGCTGCCGACATCAGCGTGGCGATGGGCTCGGCCACCGATCTGGCGAAAACCAGCGCCGATGCCGTGTTGTTGTCCAACCGCCTCGACGCGCTGGTGCAAGCCTTCAGCCTGGCCCGGCGGACACGTCGGGTGATCATCGAGAATCTGTTGTGGGCCGGGTTGTACAATGGCCTCATGTTGCCGTTCGCCGCCCTTGGCTGGATTACTCCGGTTTGGGCCGCCGTCGGCATGTCGATCAGTTCGCTGACCGTGGTGCTGAACGCCCTGCGCCTGACTCGCCTGCCGAGTGCGCCTGCTGCCCACACCACGCCAGAAACCCGCCCGCTGCCGGCCTGAGCCGCGCGGGCATGGAGTCCACCCATGCCAGCTCTTTACGTGATGATCCCGGCCGCGCTACTGATCGTGGCCATCGCCGTGTACATCTTCTTCTGGGCGGTCGACAGCGGTCAGTACGACGACCTCGACGGGCCGGCCCACAGCATTCTGTTTGACGACCAGGATCCGGCACACAAGGCGGCGGTCGACGAAGCCAGCGGCCATCCGGCCAAACCCGACGACAAGGCGCCGCCTCATGCTTGAATTGGCGCCCCTGCTGGTGTCTGCGGTAATTCTCGGCTTGCTCGGGGGCGGCCATTGCCTGGGGATGTGCGGCGGCTTGATGGGCGCGCTCACCCTGGCGATTCCCAAGGAGCAACGTAGCCGGCGCTTTCGACTGCTGCTGGCCTACAACCTGGGACGAATTCTCAGCTATGCAACGGCCGGGATGCTGATCGGCCTGGCAGGCTGGGCCGTGGCGAACAGTCCGGCGGCGATGTTTATGCGGGTAATTGCCGGCTTGCTGCTGATTGCCATGGGCTTGTACCTGGCGGGTTGGTGGAGCGGCCTGACCCGCATCGAAAGCCTGGGTCGCGGCCTGTGGCGGCATATCCAGCCGATTGCCAACAAATTGTTGCCGGTGTCGAGCCTGCCCCGCGCCTTGCTGCTGGGCGCGCTCTGGGGCTGGCTGCCGTGCGGGTTGGTTTACAGCACATTGCTGTGGTCGGCGAGCCAGGGCAATGCGCTGGACAGTGCGTTGTTGATGCTCGCGTTCGGCCTGGGCACCTGGCCGGTGCTGCTGGCCACGGGCCTGGCGGCTGAGCGGGTGACGGCGCTGTTACGCAAACGCAGCGTGCGCATGGCCGGCGGGTTACTGGTGATCCTGTTCGGCATCTGGACCTTGCCGGGGCCACATCAACATTGGCTCATGGGCCACTAGTTCGCAGTCCTGTAGCAGCTGCCGAGCCCGCGAGGCTGCGTTCGGCGGCGAAGCCGTCGTGAAATCAGGCAGCGCGGTCTTTCAGGAGGATCTGGGGCTCAGGGTTTGCGACGGCTTCGCCGCCGAACGCAGCCTCGCGGGCTCGGCAGCTGCTACAAGCCCATGCTCACCGTTGATGCAAATCAAGATGCCCCATCGCCGCACCCCCTAGACTCGCTGCCACTGCCAGCCTATCCGGGGGAATGCCCGCATGATGCTCGACGCCATTCGTTGGGACACCGATTTGATCCGCCGCTATGACCTGGCGGGACCGCGCTACACTTCCTATCCGACCGCTGTGCAATTCAATGGTCAGGTCGGCACGTTCGACCTGCTCCATGCGCTGCGCGACAGCCGTAAAACCCTGCGTCCACTGTCGCTGTACGTGCACGTGCCGTTCTGCGCGAACATTTGCTACTACTGCGCCTGCAACAAAGTCATCACCAAGGACCGCGGCCGAGCCCGACTCTACCTGCAGCGCCTTGAGCAGGAAATCCAGCTGATCGCCTGCCACCTCGACCCGACACAGAAAGTCGAACAACTGCACTTTGGCGGTGGCACCCCGACCTTTCTCAGCCACGATGAACTGCGCCAACTGATGGCGCAGTTGCGTAAAAGCTTCAACTTGCTGGACGACGATTCCGGCGACTATGGCATTGAGATCGACCCTCGCGAAGCCGACTGGTCGACTATGGGCCTGCTTCGCGAGCTGGGTTTCAACCGGGTCAGCATTGGCCTGCAAGACCTCGACCCGGCCGTGCAACGGGCCGTCAATCGCCTGCAAAGCCTGGAAGAAACCCGCGCGGTGATCGACGCAGCCCGGACTCTGCAATTTCGTTCGATCAACATCGATCTCATCTACGGCCTGCCAAGACAGACACCGGAAAACTTTGCTCGCACGGTCGACGAGGTTATCAATCTGCAACCGGATCGGCTCTCGGTGTTCAACTACGCACACCTGCCGGAACGCTTCATGGCGCAACGGCGCATCGACATTGACGAATTGCCGACACCGGCACAGAAACTGGAAACGCTGCAGCGCACCATCGAACAACTGACCGCGGCCGGTTACCGCTACATCGGCATGGACCATTTCGCCCTGCCCGACGACGAACTGGCGATTGCCCAGGAAGAATCGACTCTGCAGCGCAACTTTCAGGGCTATACCACCCACGGTCATTGCGATTTGATCGGCCTTGGGGTGTCAGCCATCAGCCAGATCGGTGATCTGTACTGCCAGAACACCAGCGACCTGGCGCAATACCAGAACACCCTGGCCACGGCTCAATTGGCCACTAGCCGCGGCCTGGTGTGTAACGCCGATGACCGGTTGCGGCGGGCGGTGATACAGCAGCTGATCTGTAATCTCAGCCTGGAGTTCGTCGACATCGAACACGACTTCAACATCGACTTCCGCGGCTACTTCGGCCAATTGTGGCCGCAACTGCAGACCATGGCCGATGATGGCTTGATCACGCTCGACAACGAACGAATCAGCGTGTTGCCGGCCGGTCGCTTGTTGGTCCGCTCGGTGTGCATGGTGTTTGATGCGTATCTGCAACACCTCAGCCACCAGCGGTTTTCCCGGGTGATTTGACTTCTTTGCCAGGGAGGCAGCGTTCAGCATTGACTCAAGGCCAGGTTGAGATGCGACAAAGTGGCACACTCTGGCCTGAATGCCCTTCCGTGGGTTACCCTTACGTCTTATGTGTGTTTTCCCACAAGGATTGAAGAAATGTCTGAGCCAGTCAAATTGCGCGCTCATAACCAGGTCCATTGCAAGGACTGCAGTCTTGCCCCCCTGTGTTTGCCGCTTTCGCTGAATCTGGACGACATGGATGCGCTGGACGAAATCGTCAAACGTGGCCGCCCGCTGAAAAAAGGCGAGTTCCTGTTTCGCCAGGGCGACGCCTTCGATTGCGTCTACGCGGTACGTTCCGGCGCCCTCAAGACCTTCAGCCTGAGCGACGGCGGTGAAGAGCAGCTCACCGGTTTCCACCTGCCGAGTGAACTGGTCGGCCTGTCCGGCATGGATACCGAAACGCACCCTGTTTCCGCGCAAGCGCTGGAAACCACCTCGGTCTGCGAAATTCCTTTCGAGCGCCTCGACGAACTGGCACTGCAACTGCCGCAATTGCGCCGCCAGTTGATGCGCGTCATGAGCCGCGAGATTCGCGACGATCAACAAATGATGCTGCTGCTGTCGAAAAAAACCGCCGATGAGCGCATTGCCACTTTCCTGGTCAACCTGTCGGCACGTTTTCGCGCCCGCGGCTTTTCGGCCAACCAGTTCCGTTTGAGCATGTCACGCAACGAAATCGGCAATTACCTTGGGCTGGCGGTCGAAACCGTGTCCCGGGTCTTTACCCGCTTCCAGCAGAACGAATTGATCGCCGCCGAAGGCAAGGAAATCCGTATTCTCGACCCGATCCAGCTCTGCGCGTTGGCCGGCGGCACCGTCGAAGGTTGACTGTAACCATTGCGGCTGAGCGAAACGGTTCAGCCGCCGTTATACTGCGACGTTTGCAGCCTGCCAGGACACCTCGATGATGGTCTTCGACTCCTTCGACATCAAATCCCTGATCCGCCCCGTGATCGACTTCCCCAAGCCGGGCGTGATCTTTCGTGACATCACCCCGTTGTTCCAGTCGCCGACGGCCCTGCGCCTGGTGATGGACAGTTTTGCCCATCGCTACGTCGAGGCCGATTTCACCCACATCGGTGCGATGGACGCGCGTGGATTCCTGATCGGCTCGGTGCTGGCGTATCAGTTGAACAAGCCACTGGTACTGTTCCGCAAGCAAGGCAAGCTGCCGGCCGATGTGCTGGCCGAAGGTTATGCGACCGAATACGGCGAAGCGTTCCTCGAAGTCCATGCCGACAGTCTGTGCGAGGGCGATTCGGTGGTGATGTTCGATGACCTGATCGCCACCGGTGGCACGTTGATTGCGGCAGCAAACCTGATTCGGCGCATGGGTGCGCGGGTGCATGAAGCGGCAGCGATCATTGATTTGCCGGAGCTGGGCGGATCGCAGCGACTGGAAGACATGGGCATTCCTACGTTCTGCCTGACGCAGTTTGCGTTGAGCGATAAGTAAACGGTGCCTGTACCGACGCCATCGCGAGCAAGCTCGGCTCCCACAGTGATCTATGTCGTATACACGATTTGTGTCCGGCGACATTCTCCTGTGGGAGCCGAGCTTGCTCGCGATGACGCCAGCCGCTACACCGCCGATTAAAGCCCCATCTGCTTACTGATGATCTCGTTCATCACTTCCCGCGTCCCGCCACCAATCGACAGAATCCGGTTATCGCGGTACAGCCGTTCCACCAGGCTTTCACGCATATAGCCCAAACCACCCAGAATCTGCACCGCATCGTTGACGATCCGGTCAGCCGTGTCGGTGGCAAAATTCTTGGCCATTGAAATTTCCTTGATCACACTCTGCCCCGCCGCCATTTTCGCCGCCTGGCGATAGGTAAATTCCCGGGACACTTCCAGCGCTGTCGCCATCTCGGCGAGGCGGTGTTTGATGACCTGGAACTTGCCGACAGGCTTACCGAAGGCTTCGCGCTGGCGGGCCCACTTCAGGCTCTCCTCCAGCGCAAGCTGCGCGGTCATGTTGGCCATCAACGCCAGCGCCAGTCGCTCACTTTGAAAGTTACCCATGATGCAGGCGAATCCCATGTTTTCGACGCCGATCAGATTAACCACGGGCACACGGCAATCGTCAAAGAACAATTCGGCGGTGTCCGACGCCCACCAGCCCATTTTCTTCAATTGACGACCGACAGAGAAACCGGGCGTGCCCTTCTCGATCAGCAACAGGCTGATACCGCCAAAACCCGGCTCGCCGGTGCGCACCGCGACGGTGTAGAAATCGGCGCGAATGCCGCTGGTGATAAAGGTCTTGCTGCCGCTGACCCGGTAAAACTCGCCGTCACGCACGGCGCGGGTTTGCAGGTTGGCGACGTCGGAACCGCCGCTGGGCTCGGTGACGGCCAGGGCACTGATCTTCTCGCCGGCCAGCACTTGCGGCACCACCCGATCACGGACTTCAGGCCTGGCCCACTTGAGGATCGGTGGCAAGCCGATGTCCAGCGAACCGAGACCGGCTACAAGCCCGCCGGAGCCACAGCGCATCAGTTCTTCGCTGGCCGCGACCTTGGCAAACAGATCACCTTCATGACTGCCGCCGAGTGCCTCGGGGTAGCCAATGCCCAGAATCCCGGCAGCACCGGCCTTGAGGTAGAGCTCACGGGGAAAGCTTTCAGCTTCCTCCCACAGATCAATGTCCGGGAGAATCTCACGCTCGACGAAACGTCTGACGCTGTCTCGGACCAATTGGTGGCTGGGATCGAAGTATTCCTGAAAGGCAGGCATCGGCGAACTCCACTGAAGGTTCAGCGAAGTTAACCGAGCGCTTGCTTGGTTTTCAACAGGAATGTGTGGAACAGGGTGACCGAGGTAAGCCTTTCGCGAGCAGGCTCACTCCTACAGGGGCTCTGTGAATGCCACAAATCCCGTGTGGGAGCGGGCTTGCCCGCGAAGAGGCCCGTACAGGCACTAGAGGGCTATCGGCTTACGCCCGGCAAACGAATGCGCCAACGTCCCGCCATCCACCAGTTCCAGCTCGCCACCCAATGGCACGCCGTGGGCGATACGCGAGGCAATCAGGCCTTTATTACTGAGCAACTGCGCAATGTAGTGCGCCGTCGCCTCACCTTCCACCGTCGGGTTGGTGGCGAGGATGACTTCAGCAAAGGTCCCGGCCTCTTCAATCCGCGCCATCAACTGCGGAATACCAATCGCCTCAGGCCCGAGGCCATCAAGCGGCGACAAATGCCCCTTGAGCACGAAGTAGCGGCCGCGGAAGCCCGTCTGCTCCACCGCATAGACGTCCATCGGCCCTTCCACCACGCACAACAAGGTGTCGTCGCGACGGGTATCCGCGCACTGCGGGCACAGGTCATCTTCAGTCAGCGTGCGGCACAGGCGGCAATGACCCACCCCTTCCATGGCCTGGCTCAAGGCGAACGCCAGTCGCGAACCACCGCTGCGATCGCGTTCAAGCAGTTGCAGCGCCATACGCTGGGCGGTTTTCTGACCCACGCCCGGCAAAATTCGCAGGGCATCGATCAGTTGGCGAATCAAAGGGCTGAAGCTCATGGGGGAAACGTCCGACAAAACAACGAGATGCGGTTTATACC
Source organism: Pseudomonas sp. B21-040 (assembly GCF_024748695.1). Classification (NCBI taxonomy): domain Bacteria; kingdom Pseudomonadati; phylum Pseudomonadota; class Gammaproteobacteria; order Pseudomonadales; family Pseudomonadaceae; genus Pseudomonas; species Pseudomonas sp. B21-040. The sequence continues at coordinate 2,061,258 of NZ_CP087176.1, read as the reverse complement.
CGCGCCTCTCATTAGCGTCAAATACTCAGTCTTGCGCGACCCGCACCACCAGTTTGCCGAAGTTGCGCCCTTCCAGCAGACCGATGAACGCTTCGGGCGCCTGCTCCAGCCCGTCGACCACGTCTTCGCGGAATTTAACCTTGCCGTCGCGCACCCATGGCGCCATGGCACTGATGAATTCCGGCTGGCGGTCACCGTAGTCGTCGAACACGATGAAGCCCTGAATACGCACGCGTTTAGTCAATAGCGTGCGCTGCAACAGCGGCAGGCGATCCGGGCCTTTCGGCGCCTCGGAGGCGTTGTAACCGGCAATCAGGCCGCACAGTGGAATGCGTGCCTTGGCATTGAGTAACGGCACTACCGCGTCGAACACATGACCGCCTACGTTCTCGTAATAGATGTCGATGCCATTGGGACAGGCTTTGGCCAGTAGTTCGGCGAAATCAGCCGCCTTGTGATCGATGCAGGCATCGAAGCCCAACTCCTCGACCACGTAACGGCACTTCTCTGCACCACCGGCCACACCCACTACGCGCAGGCCCTTGATTTTCGCCACCTGCCCGACCACCGAGCCCACCGCGCCGGATGCCGCCGCGACCACCAGGGTTTCGCCGGACTTCGGCTGACCGATGTCCATCAAGCCCATATAAGCCGTCATGCCCGGCATTCCCAGTACACCGAGGGCCATCGACGGACTCGGCAATCCGGACGGCACCGGGATGATGTTGCGACCGTCACTGATGCTGTGGCTTTGCCAGCCGGTAGCGCCTACCACGATATCCCCTTCCTGGAATTTTGGATTCAACGAGCGCTCGACTCGGCTGACAGCCCCACCGGTCATGACCTCGTCGATTTCTACCGGTGCTGCGTAGGACGGCGCGTCACTCATGCGCCCGCGCATGTAAGGGTCCAACGACAAGTAGAGGGTTTTGAGCAATAACTGGCCGTCAGTGAGGTCCGGCAACGCCTCCCTTTCCAGGCGGAAATTCTCTGGCGTCGGCGCGCCGACCGGGCGGGACGCCAGGACGATACGTTGGTTGAGGGTCAATGCTTGAGGCATGTGAGCGTCTCCTTTGATCGAGAATTGGGCGGTATAGGGAAGCAGACCTTTGTGGCGGTTTAGTGTTCGATGTTTTTGATCCTGATCGTCCTGATCGTTCCACGCTCTGCGTGGGAATGCAGCCCGGGACGCTCCGCGTCCCAAAGCGTGACGCAGAGCGTCACAAGAGGCATTCCCACGCAGAGCGTGGGAACGATCGGTCGGAGCTGGAACGATCAGTGTGGGCCAGAAACAAAAATGCCAGGCGCATTGCCTGGCATTTTTTTGTAGCTCATCCGACGCGCTTTAGCGAATCAGAATGGCAGCTTCATGCCCGGCGGCAATTGCATGCCAGCGGTCATGCCGGACATTTTGTCCTGGCTGTTGGCTTCGATCTTGCGCACAGCGTCGTTGACGGCGGCGGCAACGACCGCTTCCAGCATTTCCTTGTCGTCTTCGCTCAGGCCTTCGACCAGGCTTGGGTCGATGGTCAAGCTCTTGACGTCATGACGACCGGTCATGACCACGGTGACCATATCGCCGCCGGCTTTACCGATGACTTCAGCATTGGCCAATTCTTCCTGCATCTTGGCCATTTTTTCCTGCATCTGCTGCGCCTGCTTCATCAGGCCGGCCATGCCACCTTTCATCATGGGAATCACCTCGAAAGTACTTGGATTAAAACAGCGCCCGGCCCATGTGACCGAACGCCTTCAGTTATTAGCCCTGACTGACCAGAGCGTCGACAGGTTCAATAGTATCGTTACGGATCACCGCACCGAACTGCTGCATCATTTGCTGGATGAACGGATCACCGTGGATCGACTCTTCGGCTTCGCGCTGACGGTTGGCACGGCGCCTGGACGCGGCCTGGGCCGGGGTTTCCTGTTCCGGCTTGATCAGTTCCATGGTCAGGGTCAGTGTGCGCCCGTGAAACTGGTTCAGTGCATCGTTGAGACGACGCTGCTGGGTCGCGTTGAACAAGGCGCTGTGGGCCGGGTCCAGGTGCATCAGCCAGTGATCGCCCTCGACGGATATCAGTGTGCAATTGGCCGCGATGCTGCCCGTCATGCCGGAGATCGGCAGTTTCGGGAACAGCTCCAGCCATTGCAGCGCCAGGCCCGTGGCCGGCATTGCAGCGGGTTCCGGCTCCGGTTCCGGCGCGGGTTCGGCGGTATGTTCGCTCGCCAGCTCATCGAGATAACTGTAGGCCGAATCCATGTCCGGCTCGATGTAATCCTCGTCCAGCGGCGGCTCGTCGTCCAGGTCCATGCCCGGCGTGGCGGCATCGACTTGGGCCACGGAAGGTTCCGGGATGGGCGCAGCGGCCCATTCCGGCGCATCCGGCACCACGCTGTCCGGCGTCGGCAGCGGCATCGGTGGCAAATCCGGCTGCTCGCCAGTAGTTTCCAGAACTGGCTCGACGGCCGGTTGCTGGACAACTTCAGGCTCGACCGGATCATTCCACGGCAGGTCGACGACGGCTTCGACCGCCACCGGCGCAACGACTGGCTCGGGCACCACAACGGGTGCAACCGGCTCAGGCTCGGGTGCTGGAGCGGGCGCAACAACGGCCGCGACTGGCGCAGGCGAAGGCATAACAGGTGCTACTGCCGCAGCGACTACCGGCGCAACAACCGGCGCGGCAGCCACTGAATTTGCGGAATCAACTGTGGCCTGGCTGATCCCCACTGGCTTTAGCGGTTGCCTCGGGGCGTCGGCGGTGTCTGCCGGGCGGAAGGCGAGCATGCGCAGCAAGACCATTTCGAAGCCGCCACGCGGGTCGGGGGCCAGCGGCAAATCGCGACGGCCGATCAGGCCCATCTGGTAGTAAAACTGTACGTCTTCGGCCGGCAACGCCTGGGCCAGCGCCAGCACCCGGTCACGGTCGCCGTGACCGTTGTCGACACCTTCAGGCAAGGCCTGGGCGATGGCAACACGGTGCAGCACGTTGAGAATTTCCGAGAGCACGCCGTTCCAGTCCGGGCCTTGTTCAGCCAAATGACGGACACCTTCGAGCAACGCCTTGGCGTCACCTTCGATCAACGCATGCAAAACGTCGTAGACCTGGCCGTGATCCAGCGTGCCGAGCATCGCCCGCACGTCGGCGGCCATGACCTTGCCTTCACCAAAGGCAATGGCCTGGTCGGTGAGGCTCATGGCATCGCGCATCGAGCCATCGGCGGCACGGCCCAGCAACCACAGTGCATCATCTTCGAACGGCACGTTCTCGACACCCAGCACGTGGGTCAAATGCTCGACCACACGTTCCGGCGTCATGTTCTTCAGGGAGAATTGCAGGCACCGCGACAGAATGGTTGCAGGAAGTTTCTGCGGATCGGTCGTCGCCAGGATGAACTTGACATAGGGCGGCGGCTCTTCGAGGGTTTTCAACAGCGCATTAAAGGAATGGCTGGAGAGCATGTGCACTTCGTCGATCAGGTAGACCTTGAAGCGCCCGCGGCTTGGGGCGTATTGCACGTTGTCGAGCAGTTCGCGGGTGTCTTCGACCTTGGTCCGGCTCGCGGCGTCGATCTCGATCAGGTCGACAAAGCGCCCCTCATCGATTTCGCGGCACACCGAGCACTCGCCACACGGTGTCGACGTGATACCTGTTTCACAGTTCAGGCATTTGGCGATGATGCGTGCGATGGTGGTCTTGCCGACCCCCCGCGTACCGGTAAACAAGTAGGCGTGGTGCAGCCGCTGGCTGTCCAAGGCATTGATCAGAGCCTTGAGCACATGGGTCTGGCCGACCATTTCGCGGAACGAGCGCGGACGCCATTTACGTGCAAGAACCTGATAACTCATCGAAAACCGTCGCAACTAAGGAACAGAAGCGGCTAATGCTAGCGGAGCAAGGCCAAAATTGCATCCGGTGTGCTCGTCTAATCTGGCTAAGCTGCGCGTTTGGGTCTTTAATCGGCTCGGGTTTCAGTTGTACCGGAGCGTTTATGCGTTGTGCCTTGGGGGCATTGCTGTGGATAAGTCTGAACGTCGCCGCCGCCGAAACGCCGCTGCGTTTTGTCATCCCCGACAGTTGGGCCATGCCAATGGTGCAACTGGATCACGGCCGCCCGACCCAGGGCATCCTGTATGACGTGATGCTCAGCCTCGCCACCCAGGTCGGGGTACCCGCCGAGTTTCATGTAATGCCTCGGGCACGTGTACAAGGCGCCATGGAGCATGGCGACGTTGATATCCGCTGCTACGCCGCGCAGTCCTGGCTTCCGAATCAGTCCGGCGACTACATCTGGAGCATTCCGCTGTGGTTTCAACGCGACGTGCTGACCAGCCAGCAAGACCCTCCCGCCTCCGTGCTGCCTGCAAATTTGTCACGCCAACCCATCGGCACAGTGCTGGGCTATACCTATCCGACGCTGCAACCATTGTTTGATGCCGATCGCCTGCACCGCGAAGACGCGCGCAATCAGGAACAAGTGCTGGAAAAACTCAACGCCGGGCGCTATCGCTATGCCGTGAGCAATCAATGGACACTGGATTGGTTCAATCAGCGCCTGCTGCCCGAGCGGCAGCTCAAAGCAGTGGCCGTGGTGCAGGAACAACGTGTCGGTTGCTACATACGCAATGACCCCAAGGTGCCGGTGCAACGAATTCTGCGCACCTTGTTGCGAATGAAAATGTCGGGGGAAATCGATGACTACATTCGTCTGTATATTGGCACCCCCGCAAGCCTGTAGCAGCTGGCGAAGCCTGCGTCCGACTGCGCAGTAGTCGTAAATCCTGTATCCACGGTACATCTGGAAAACTGCATCGCCTGATTTTACGACTACTGCGCAGTCGGACGCAGGCTTCGCCAGCTGCTACAGGGACGTCACCAGCCGCCATTGCGCCGGCGCAACAAACGTCGCGACCCAGCCAGGCACCTCTTCGGCTGGCATGGGTCGGGCGATGAAATACCCTTGGGCGATCTCGCAGCCCATTTGCAACAGCAATTCACCGTGCTCAACGCTTTCCACCCCCTCGGCGATCACTCGTCGGCCAAACGCCCGGGCCAGCCCGATCACGGCAGTGGTCAGCGCCAGATCATCGCGGTCATCAAGCATGTCGCGAATGAACGACTTGTCGATCTTGATCGTTTGCGTGCGCAAACGCTTGATGTAGCTCAGCGACGAATAACCAGTGCCAAAGTCACCCAGTGAAAACTGCACCCCCAGCGCCTGACAGGCCTGCAAACATGCCGTGACATGATGAATGTTCTCAACGGCGACTGACTCGACGACTTCCAGGTCAAGCATCTGCGGGGGAACGTGGGCATGCCTTGCCAGCACCTGTTTGAGCCGCTCAACAAAATCCGCTCGCTGAAAATGCCGTGCCGCGACATTGACGCTGATCGGCCAGCTCTGCCCCATCTGCTGCCAGCGATGCAGCTGCAACAGGACCTGATCCATCACCCATTCGCCGATGTCGATGATCAGGTCCGTCTCTTCTACCGGCGGCAGGAAATCCCTGGCCCGCAGCATGCCGTTTTGTGGATGGTCCCAACGCAACAGCGCCTCGAAACCGACCACGTCGCCCAACCGCATGTTGACCTTGGGCTGGAAATGCAGGCGCAACTCACCGGCCGTCAGCGCCTGACGCATGCGCTGGACAGTCTGGTGAGTTGCCTTGATCTCACGATCCCGGGACACATCAAACAGATGAAAACGGTTGCGTCCACGCTGCTTCGCCACGTACATGGCCTGATCGGCATGACGCAACAGGGTTTCGGCGTTTTCGTTATCGAGGGGAAACAGCGTGACACCAATGCTGGCGAACACATGGATGTCCTTGCCGTGCAGCGAGTACGGCGCCGAAACCGCCCCCAGCACCCGGTTCAACGCCGCACGCAATTGCGGTAGATCGCGAATATGACGCAGCACCAGCACAAACTCGTCGCCGGCCAATCGCGCCACCACATCCTCGCCGCGCACGATGTCGCGCAAACGCCGGGCCACCTCGACCAGCAACACATCGCCGCTGGCATGACCGTAGCCATCGTTGACCGCCTTAAAACCGTCGAGATCAAGCATGCACACCGCCAACGGGATGTCTTCCTGTCGGGACATCGCCAGTGCCTGATCCAAAAGGTCCGAGAGATACGCTCGATTGGGCAATCCGGTCAGCGCGTCATGCCCTACCCGCCATTGCAAGACGTGCAGCAACTCGCGCTTTTCACTGATGTCGAACCGAATCGACAGGTATCGATCGACCCGTCCGGTGGCATCGTCGAGCACCGGCACCATGGTGCTGTCGACCCAGTAAAGGCTGCCGTCCTTGGCGCGATTGCAGATTTCCCCCTTCCACACACCGCCCAACGCAATGGTGCGCCACATGGCAGAAAAGAAATCGGTGGGATGTTGGCCGGAATTGAGGAGACGATGATTCTGGCCGATCAGCTCTTCACGGCTATAGCCAGACACGTCACAGAATTGGTCATTGACGTAGGTGATCCGGCCTTCCAGATCCGTCTCGGAAAAAATGGCGGCGGCATCCACGGCCCTTCGGTATTTATCATCCATGAATCAGGCTCGTTGTCGCTGGCGGAGGGGTGGCGCAAACACGTTTCATCCCGAGACCCGTAGGCGATGGTTCCCGCAGAACCGCAGATCAATCAGGCGAAAAACCTCGTGCAAGTCTGACGAGGGAGCGCAATGCTGACAGCTTCACATCGCCCAATCTCCGGAATGGCGTCACCCAATGCCGCTCAAGGGTGGCAATTCTACGAAACGCATCACATTTTGCAAGACAAGGTGATGAAACATGCTGTTGTCTAATGTAAAAATCTATCGTTAAGTTCTTGATTCTAAATTGGAATTGAGCAATGCAAATTTCAAGTTTGGGTCCAGCCATCCGACGCTACCGCAAGGTCGCGGGGCTTACTCAGGCTGAACTCGGTGAAAAGACCGGCTTTGACCCCAAAACCATCAGCCGCTTTGAAACGGGCACCTATACCCCCAGCGTGGAAGCGTTGTTCCTGCTTGCCGACGTGCTGGGTGTGAAGCTGGCCGCTTTTTTCGCAGACCTGGGCGATGAAGATGAGCAGCGGGCGTATCTGTTCGGCGTCATACACAAAGCCACCCCGAAGGAACTGGGAAAGCTGATTGCAGCGGTTGACCAGGCCTTGTCCAAGCCTTAGTGCATAAATGACAAAAGGAGGCCGACTTGTCTGATGCGACAGGTCGGCCTCCTTTTTTATTGTGCGCTCCGAAAATCGGAAACGACGAAACACCGCCCTGGACGTGATCCATGGCAGAGAAGACAAATAAGTATTTTCAAACCGATAACGCGAGAGAGGGCTCGCGTGGCGTTAAGGTGGTAACCCCACCAGCCACACCCCGGCACACAATGTTCCCGCTGTGGCTGCTGCCTTCCGGCTCTGACCAGGTTCACGGGTAATCGTTGCGGGGGGACCGATGGGGTCACCATAACGACGCTCACCTGACGGCGAGCCGCGCCATTGTACCTATCTGAGACGAAGTTACAACCGTTGGTGCGGATTAAAAAATATGAGCCGCTTCAAGGACATGCAATGCCTCTGAAACACCGCTGTCTGTAGCAGCTGCCGAGCCCGCGAGGCTGCGTCCGGCTGCGAAGCAGACGTAAAATCAGAGGGCGCGGTTTTTCAGATAAACCACGATCACCCAACAGGCGACTGCTTCGCAGCCGGACGCAGCCTCGCGGGTTCGACAGCTGCTACAAGCGGACGTCCAATTGAGCGATCGTCATAGCTCCTGCATCACCTCATCCGCCCTGCCGCCCTCTTGCTGGATCACCAAGTGAATAAAATGCAGCTTGGCGATCACCGCCGGTGGCAACACGAACGGATAGAAATCCGGCTGCCCCATGCTGCGCGAAAGCTCATTGAGCATGCCGGCCAGTTCGATCCATGCATTGACGAACGACAGGAACGCCCCACCGCCGGGATGCTGTGGATCGTAGAGTGTGCTTAGGGGAAATGGCTGGTAATCAAGATCCATTTCCCGCGCACTCATACCGAATCCCAGAGCGGTGTCCACCGCATCCATCATGTGCAGGTAATGCGCCCAGGTTTCCGCCCAGTCTTCCCAAGGGTGCATGGTCGCGTAAGCACTGACGCACTGTTGCTGCCAACCCTGCGGCGCACCTTGCTGGTAATGCCGCTCCAGCGCCGCTGCGTAACTGGCGCGCTCGTCCCCGAACAGCCCGCGAAAGGGTTCCAGCCAATGGCTTTTGGCGATCAGCCGATCCCAGTAGTAATGCCCGACTTCGTGGCGAAAATGCCCGAGCAACGTGCGATACGGCTCGTGCATTTGCACACGGACCTGCTCACGGTGGGCGTCATCGGCTTCTTTGATGTCGAGGGTGATCAGGCCATTGGCGTGACCCGTGGTCGGCAGCTTGCCTTCGAGGTCGATACCGACGAAATCAAACGCCAGACCGCTTTGCTCGTCGACCGTTTTGGGAGTTACCTGCAAACCCAAGTCGAGCAACTGCGCGACCAGGCGCCTCTTGGCCGTTTCCACCTTGCGCCAGCGTTCGTGGTTTTCGGTAATCGACAGGTCCGGGATGGTGTGATTCAGGCTGCAAGCAATGCATAGCGCATCGTGGTCGTTGGCCGGGAGCAGCCAATTACATGCGGCCGCGGAGTCGAGATTGGCGCAGCGGCGAAACACACCGGCTTGCGGGTCGGCGTCGACCAGCCAGGTATCCGCCTGTAAACCCGGTTGCAGCGACGACAGACGCCCCTGCTCGGGCTGATAACCGAGCGCCGCCGAACAGGCCAGACACTGGCTGTTGCGAAAGAACAGCGACTGCCCGCATCGACACTGCCAGACCTTGCTGTTGCGCGCGCTTTCGCCCATGAAAGGCGCGGCGATGCGCGAGCTGAGCTGTTCAAAGAAGCGGTACATGGCGATCTCTCCCTGGGGCTTGCCAAGACTAGATCATTGTCGCGCGAAGATCGTTCCCACTTTCTGCGTGGGAATGTCGCCCCGGACGCTCCGCGTCCGCTGTGACGCAAAGCGTCACGAGATGCGCTACCACGCGGAGCGTGGGAACGATCGACTAAACAGAAATACCGTGTTGTTTCAGGAATTCGACAAACGCTTCTTCATCCAGCACTTTCAAACCCAACTCATTGGCCTTGGCCAGCTTCGAACCGGCGCCCGGCCCGGCCACCACGCAGTGGGTCTTGGCCGACACCGAGCCCGCCACCTTGGCACCGAGGCTTTCAAGTTTGTCCTTGGCGATGTCGCGACTCATCAACTCCAGCGAACCGGTCAGCACCCAGGTCTGCCCAGCCAGTGGCAAGCCTTCGACGACTTTCTTCTCGCTCAGCCAGTGCATGCCGAAATCGCGCAACTGCTGCTCGGCCGCCTGCGCAAGCTGGCGATTGTCTTCAACGGCAAAAAACTCGCGAACTGAATTGGCCTGCTTCTCTGGCAGCGCCTGACGCATGTCCAGCCAGTCAGCGCTCATCACCGCTTCCAGCGACCCAAACTTGTCCGCCAGCTTCTGTGCCCCGCCCGGCCCCACCGACGGAATGTGCAACTTGTCGAGGAAGCCGCCCAGCGTGGTACTCGCGGCAAACTCAGCACCGAGCTCGCCCTGATCCTGAATCTGCAGGCCGTGCTTGAGCAGTTCCGCGATCACCTGCTGGTTGTGCGCATCTTCAAAGAAACTGTGGATCTCATACGCCACTTCCAGGCCGACATCCGGCAAGTACGTGAGCACTTGCGGCAACGCCTGCCGAACTCGCTCCAGCGAGCCGAGAGAGCGCGCCAGCACCTTGGCCGTCTCCTCACCGACATCAGGAATCCCGAGCGCATAGATAAAGCGCGCCAGGCTTGGCTTCTTGCTGTCCTCGATGGCGCTCAGCAGTTTGTTGCTCGACAGTTCGGCAAAACCTTCCAGGTCGACGATGTCGTCGAACTTCAGGGCATACAGATCGGCTGGCGAACTGACCAGGCCTTCGTCGACCAGTTGCTCGACGCTCTTGTCACCCAGGCCTTCGATGTCCATCGCGCGACGGGAAACGAAGTGAATGATCGCCTGCTTGAGCTGCGCCCCGCAGGCCAGACGACCGACGCAACGGTACACCGCGCCTTCGCTGACGGTCTCGCGACCTTTACTGCGCTTGACCAATTGCGTGCGCTCGACGTGTGAGCCGCACACCGGGCACTGCTCGGGAATCTGCACCGGCCGGGCATTTTCCGGACGGCGCTCGAGCACCACTTGCACCACTTGGGGAATCACATCTCCGGCGCGACGGATGATCACCGTGTCGCCGATCATCAGGCCCAAACGCGCGACTTCGTCCATGTTGTGCAACGTCGCATTGGCCACGGTGACGCCGGCCACCTTGACCGGTTTCAAGCGCGCCACTGGCGTGACAGCGCCGGTACGACCGACCTGGAATTCCACGTCGAGCAACTCGGTGAGTTCTTCCATGGCCGGGAATTTGTGCGCGATCGCCCAGCGCGGCTCGCGAGCGCGAAAACCCAGCTCCCGCTGCGAGGCGATGCTGTTGACCTTGAACACCACGCCGTCAATCTCATACGCCAGGGCGTTGCGGCGCTCGCCGATGTCGCGGTAGTAATCCAGGCATTCGTCGATGCCGTGCGCCAGTTTCAGCTCGTGGCTGATCGGCATGCCCCACACCTGGAGTTGCTTGAGATTGCCGATGTGTGTGTCGGCGATGTCCGCCGAAATCTGGCCGATGCCATAGCAGCAGAATTCCAGCGGACGGTTGGCGGTGATCTTGGAATCCAGCTGGCGCAAGCTACCGGCGGCGGCGTTACGCGGGTTAGCGAAGGTCTTGCCGCCGACTTCCAGCTGCGTGGCATTAAGCCGTTCGAAACCGGCCTTGGACATGAACACTTCGCCGCGCACTTCCAGGGTCGCTGGCCAGCCAGTGCCGTGCAGCTTGAGCGGAATGTTGCGCACGGTGCGCACGTTGATGCTGATGTCTTCGCCAGTGGTGCCGTCACCGCGCGTCGCGCCGCGTACCAGCACGCCGTCCTGATACAGCAAGCTGACCGCCAGGCCATCGAGCTTCGGCTCGCAGCTGTATTCCACCGCCGCGCCGCCACCAAACAGATCGCCGACCGGTAGATCCAGGCCTTCTGTCACCCGGCGATCGAACTCGCGCATGTCGGTTTCTTCGAAGGCGTTGCCAAGGCTGAGCATCGGTACTTCGTGACGCACTTGCGTGAACGCAGACAACGCGGCGCTGCCCACGCGCTGGGTCGGCGAATCGCTGGTGATCAGTTCGGGATGGTCCGCTTCAAGGGCTTTGAGCTCGTGGAACAAGCGGTCGTATTCAGCGTCCGGAATACTGGGCTCGTCCAGCACGTGGTAACGGTAATTGTGCTGATCCAGCTCAGCGCGCAGCTCTAGAATGCGGTTTTTGGCGGCGGTCATGGGTGTTCTCTCATAAAGCAAAAGAGCAGCCGAGGCTGCTCAATCTGTTAAATCATTGTAGGAGCACGGCTTGCCGGCGATGGCGTCTTTGAGATCGCCATCGCGAGCAAGCTCGGCTCCTACAGGGTACGGGAGACGCGGCGCAGTCCCCCATACGTTGTCAATTTCAACGCTTCTGGGTCAGGGCGCGACGCTCGAATTCAACGATGCGCTGACGGTAGTGCTCAATCGTCTGGGCGGTCAGCACGCTGCGCTGGTCGTCTTTCAGTTCGCCGTTCAGTTCCTGGGACAGTTTGCGCGCCGCGGCCACCATCACATCGAAGGCCTGCTTGGGATGACGCGGGCCTGGCAGACCGAGGAAGAAGCTCACCGCCGGGGTGCTGAAATGATCGATGTCATCCAGATCAAAGACGCCCGGCTTGACCGCATTGGCCATTGAGAACAGCACCTCGCCATTGCCGGCCATGCTTTCGTGACGGTGGAAGATGTCCATTTCACCGAAACGCAAACCGCTTTCCAGAATGTTCTGCAGCAGCGCCGGGCCTTTGAAACCGGCAGCGTCACGGCAAATTACGCTGATCACCAACACTTCTTCCGCTTGCGGCTGATCTTTTTCGCTGACCGCTGGCGAGGCCTTGGTGTCATCCGGGAAATCGTCGTCACGGCTGCTGAAGCTCGGGCCGCCGTCCAGATCCAGGCTGAGGTTCATGTCGCCTTGCGACGGCTCGCCATGGCCGCGCTTGCCACGCTTGGAACCCGATTCGCGGGGCTCACGGGCAGGCATGCTCACCGACGGCAGATCGTGCTCGTCCAGTTGTGGTTCTTTGTGGTTGTCCAACACGCGCGGCGGGCCCAACAGCTCGGCGCTGGTGTCCTCGTCCGGCAGATTGGACAAACTTCGGTCAAGACGGAATTTCAGTTTTCCCTTGCCACCGCGCATACGGCGCCAGCCATCAAAAAGAATACCGGCAATGACAATAATGCCGATGACGATCAGCCACTCGCGCAGACCGATTTCCATGTAATCCCGTGCCTCTATAAAAAATGCTGAAAAATAAGGGGTTTACAACCTGTAAACCGCTTTAAAACGTGGCGCCAACTCTATGTTCTGACAGGCGTTTTGCCCACGTATACGAAAAATTGACATTAAACTAGCACGACCAAAGGCAACTTTACACCGTCTGTCACAGTGGCTTTAGCGAATATGTCGATTGGCCAGCAAGTCAGGGCAAGTAAAAACATCCTACAGCCTTGTAATACCTGCCCTACAGACGCCAACTCAGGCATCCACCATCGCCATCGCCTCCTCGACATCCACCGCCACCAGACGCGAGCAACCCGGTTCATGCATCGTCACACCCATCAGTTGTTCAGCCATTTCCATGGCGATCTTGTTGTGGGTGATGTAGATGAACTGCACCGTCTGTGACATTTCCTTTACCAGCCGTGCGTAGCGTCCAACGTTAGCGTCATCCAGTGGTGCGTCAACTTCATCGAGCATGCAGAACGGCGCCGGGTTCAATTTGAAGATGGCAAAAAACCAGGGCCAATGCGGTCAGGGCTTTTTCGCCACCGGAGAGCAAATGGATGGTGCTGTTCTTCTTCCCTGGCGGCTGCGCCATGATCGTTACCCCTGTATCGAGTAGATCTTCGCCCGTCAGTTCCAAATACGCGCGACCTCCACCGAAAACTTTTGGGAAAAGCGCCTGTAAACCGCCATTGATCTGATCAAAGGTATCTTTGAAGCGGTTACGGGTTTCCTTGTCGATCTTGCGAATCACGTTCTCGAGCGTGTCCAGCGCTTCCACCAGATCATCGTTCTGCGCATCCAGATAACGTTTACGCTCCGATTGTTGCTGGTATTCGTCGATGGCCGCGAGGTTGATCGCACCGAGACGCGAAATACGCGCGGCAATGCGTTCGAGTTCTTCTTCGGCATCCTTCTCGTTGGCCTCGGCCGTCAGCGTGGCGAGCACACCGTGAAGGTCGTAGCCGTCTTCCAGCAACTGCTCTTCAAGGGCCTTGCGGCGCACGGTCAGGGCTTGCCATTCCATGCGCTGGCCTTCCATTTGCCCGCGAATCAATTGCGATTGCTGCTCGGCCTGATTACGCCGTTTTTCGGCATCGCGCAGTTCGCGGTCGGCGTCTTCCAGGGCGATCTGCGCGGTCTTGAGTTCTTCGTCGACGGTCATGCGCTTGTCGAGCAACTCTTCCAGTTTCAACCGCAACTCTTCCAGGGGCGCCTCGCCCTCTTCCAGGTTCAGGTTGAGTTGTTCGCGTTTTTCGGTCAGGCGCTCGGATTGCATTTCCAGGCGCTCCAGCGCCTGACGCGTCGAGTCGTGTTGCGCCTTGAGCGAACCGAGGCGCACGGCCAATTGATGCGCGTGATCCTTGTGCTGCCGGGCTTCCTGACGCACCCGATCCAGTCGCTCGCGCAGGCTGTCGCGCTGGGCCAGCAGCAACTCGCGCTGTTCGGTGTCCAGCGCCATGGCGTCAAGGGCTTCCTGCAATTGCAGGCGCGCCTCACCGATATTCTCGTGCTCCAGCGCACGCTGCTCACTCAGCTCGGCCAGCTCTTCGTCCAGACGTGTGCGCCGCAACGTCAGTTGTTCGACCTTGGCTTTGCCGGCAGACAGTTGCGCTTTCAATTCGCCTTGCTGACGCGCTTCGTCTTGCAGCAGACGACGCAAATGCTCGCGCCCGTTTTCCTGCTGACGCTGTTGCGCCCGCAGATTTTGAAGTTGGGTTTCCAGTGTTTCGACCGTGGCTTCGCGTTCTTCGCGTTCCTCGGTCAGGCGCTGGATTTCCTGCCCTCGCGCCAGCACACCGCTTTCCGCTTCGCTGGCCCGGCGTACGCGTAAAAAGTGTCGGCCGACCCAGTAGCCATCACGGCTGATCAGGCTCTGCCCGGCGCTCAATTGACCGCGCAGTGCCAGTGCCTGTTCGAGGCTATCGACCGGTTTGACCTGCCCCAGCCACGGCGACAAATCAATTCGCGCCTCGACCTTGTCGAGCAAACTGCCCGGTACGCGCACGCCGTCGGTGGCCGGGCTGAGCAAGCGCAAATCGCCTTGGGCGAAACCCGCCAGATCGAAGTCGCCAAAGTCGTCCACCAGCACGGCTTGCAGGTCGGCGCCCAGCACGGTTTCCACCGCCAGCTCCCAACCCGCTTCCACCTTCAAGCCTTCGGCCAGGCGCGGGCGATCCGCCAGGTGCTGTTCGCGCAACCATTCGGCGGTGCCGGTGCCCGGATCGAGCGCGGCCTGCTGCAAGGCTTCAAGGGAGGCCAGTCGACCGTTGAGGCGCTGCAAATCGCCTTGAGCCTGTTGCTGATTGTGCAGGGCCAATTGCAACTCTTGACGCAGTTGCTCAAGGCGTTCGACCTGAGCCTCTTCACTGGCCTGCAAATCTTCAAGCGTGGCTTCACTGGCCGCCAGCTGCTCGCTGAGCTCCATGATCGCCGCATCTTCCGGGTCCGCCGAGAGCAACGCACGCTCTTCGCCCAGCCGCTTCTGGCGGTCGGCCAAACGCTCCAGGCTGGTTTCCAGCTGCTGGATGCGTGACTGCTGCACTTCGGATTGGCGACGCGGCTCGGCGGCAGTGAGGTTGAACGTGTCCCACTGCTCCTGCCAGCCGTGCATGGTGGTTTCAGATTCTTCCAGCGCGGCGGCGGCCTCTTCGGCGGCGGCGCTGGTGACTTCCTGTTCCGGGGCGAGCATGTCGAGCTCTTCGCCCAGGGTCAGCAGCAGCGTGCGGTCGTGGCCCAGGTGAGATTCGGTTTCCAGACGCGCGCGCTCGGCCTCCTTCAAATCGTCTTGCAGCTGACGCAGACGCTGTTGGCCGTGCTGGATGCTTTGCTCGACCCGGGCGATATCGCCGCCGACCGAATAGAAGCGTCCTTGCACCAGATTGAAGCGTTCAGACAGGTCATGGTGCCCGTCGCGCAAGCGTTCGATGCTCGCATCGGCATTGCGTTGCTCGGCGACCAAGGCTTCGAAGGTGACTTCCTGGTTGCCGATCACCGCTTCACGCTGACCGACCTGCTCGTTCAGCGCCTGCCAGCGCAAGGCTGACAACTGGGCCTTGAGCTGACGCTCTTCGCCTTTGTATTCCTGATACTTCTTCGCGGCCTCGGCCTGGCGGTGCAGGCGTTCGAGTTGACGCTCCAGCTCTTCGCGCAGGTCAGTCAGGCGTGCGAGGTTTTCGTGGGTGCGGCGGATGCGGTTTTCAGTTTCGCGCCGGCGCTCCTTGTACTTGGAGATGCCTGCCGCTTCTTCAATAAAGTTGCGCAGGTCTTCGGGCTTGGATTCGATCAGCTTGGAGATCATCCCCTGCTCGATAATCGAATAGCTGCGCGGGCCCAGGCCGGTGCCGAGGAAGATGTCGGTGATGTCGCGACGCCGGCATTTGGTGCCGTTGAGGTAATAGGTGGTCTGGCTGTCGCGCGTCACTTTGCGGCGAATGGAAATTTCCGCATAGGCGGCGTATTCGCCGAGCAGGGTGCCGTCGGAGTTATCGAACACCAGTTCGATACTCGCCTGGCTCACCGGTTTGCGGCTGGTCGAACCGTTGAAGATGACGTCGGTCATCGACTCGCCGCGCAAGTTCTTCGCCGAACTCTCGCCCATCACCCAGCGTACGGCGTCGATGATGTTGGACTTGCCGCAACCGTTCGGCCCGACGACTGCCGCCATGTTACTGGGGAAGTTCACCGTGGTTGGATCGACGAAGGATTTGAACCCCGCCAGCTTGATGCACTTGAGCCGCACGCTTAGGCGTCCGTCAGGGCAGAGATCACCAGATCGCAACTGCGCTGGCCGTAAGCGGTCAGCACTTCACGGATCTGCGCAAAATCGCGGGCAATCACGGCTGCGAGCAAGCGCTCGAACAGTTCCAGATACTCGCTCATCGACGCCTTGCGCTGATCCAGGGCAAGGAAGTAAGCACGGCTCATGGCTGGCTGCAGATTCTCGACGGTTTCCTGCAGATACGGATTGTTGGCAAATGGATACGTGGCGCGCATCACGCTGAAACTGTCGTCGACGAAGGTGTGGATGTCCTGGCGTTCGTAACTGGCAGCCAAACGCTGCTGTATTTGCACGAACGGCGCCAGGTCGGCCTGGACTTTCCAGCCACTGGCCACGGCATTGGCGAGCAGGATGTACATCTCGCCCATCAGCGTGCACAGGCTCTGCACCTTGTGCGGGGTGAGCTCGGTCACATGGGCGCCACGTCGCGGCAGGATCGCGATCAAGTGACGGCGCTCAAGGATCAGCAAGGCTTCGCGGACCGAACCGCGGCTGACATTGAGAGCCAGCGTGACCTTCTGTTCCTGAATGCGCTCCCCGGGCTTCATTTCGCCGCGAATGATGCGTTCGGCGAGGTGGTGAGCAATTTGCTCGGCGAGGCTGTCCGGCGCCTTGAACGTCATGGTTGTCCTTCAAACTCTTCGATCTGCACAAGCGGCGCAGTGTAGCGCACTTGATAGGTCATGGCGCAGGGCCCACTCGGCGGTTTTGGCACGATTCAAGCAAAAAGCAGGCAAGTGCGCGAGGGTCAATAATGAATAAATGAGGTGTTAACCGACAAAATGCTTTTTCCTGACCTTCAAGTCAGAAAAACATTGACCGAAAAGTCAGACCTGCTAAATTCGGTTCAAGTGGGTTAACAACAATAATGAGTCTGCGAGGCCTTCCGTGATCCAGTTTTTACTTAACCAGGAACTCCGTAGTGAGCACGCCCTGGACCCAAACCTGACCGTGCTCAATTATCTGCGCGACCATGTGGGCAAACCCGGCACCAAAGAAGGCTGCGCCAGCGGTGACTGTGGCGCCTGCACCGTGGTGGTCGGCGAGTTGCAAACGGATGACGATGGCCGCGAACACATTCGTTATCGCAGCCTCAATTCGTGCCTGACGTTCGTCTCGTCACTGCACGGCAAACAATTGATCAGCGTTGAAGACCTCAAGCACAAAGGCCAACTGCACAGCGTGCAACAAGCCATGGTCGAGTGCCACGGCTCGCAATGCGGTTTCTGCACCCCCGGCTTTGTCATGTCGCTGTTCGCCCTGCAAAAGAACAGTGATCAACCGGACGCGCACAAGGCCCACGAAGCGCTGGCCGGCAACCTGTGCCGCTGCACCGGCTACCGACCGATCCTGGAAGCGGCCCAACAGTCCTGCTGCGGTAAAAAACCGGATCAGTTCGACGCCCGTGAAGCAGAGACCATCGCGCGCCTGAAAGCCATCGCCCCCACCGCCATCGGCGAACTCAACAGTGGCGACAAGCGCTGCCTGGTGCCGTTGACTGTCGCCGACCTGGCCGACCTCTATGACGCTTATCCACAAGCCCGCCTGCTGGCCGGCGGCACGGACCTGGCGCTGGAAGTCACGCAGTTCCACCGTACCTTGCCGGTGATGATCTATGTCGGCAACGTCGCCGAGATGAAGCGCATCGAGCGCTTCGACGATCGCCTGGAAATCGGCGCCGCCACCGCCCTCTCCGATTGCTACGAAGCGCTGAACGCCGAATACCCGGATTTCGGTGAACTGCTGCAACGCTTTGCGTCCCTGCAGATCCGCAACCAGGGCACCCTCGGCGGCAACATCGGCAACGCCTCGCCTATTGGCGACTCACCTCCCCTGCTGATCGCCCTCGGTGCGCAGATCGTGCTGTGCAAAGGTGAAACCCGTCGCACCCTGGCGCTGGAGGATTACTTCATCGATTACCGGGTGACGGCGCGCCAGGAAAGCGAGTTCATCGAGAAGATCATCGTGCCGCGTGCCAGCGCCGAACAACTGTTCCGCGCCTACAAGGTGTCCAAGCGTCTGGACGATGATATTTCCGCGGTCTGTGCCGCGTTCAACATCCGTGTGGAAAACGGCGTGATCGCCGATGCCCGCGTGGCTTTCGGCGGCATGGCGGCCATCCCGAAACGTGCCAGCACCTGCGAAGCCATGTTGGCTGGTGCACCGTTCAACAGCGCCACCGTCGAGCGCGCCTGCGCCGCACTGGCCGAAGATTTCACCCCGCTGTCGGACTTCCGCGCGAGCAAGGAATACCGCCTGCTCAGCGCGCAGAACCTGCTGCGCAAATACTTCATCGAACTGCAAACACCGCACATCGAGACTCGGGTGACCGCTTATGTCTAATCATCACGCTGTAGAGAAGACCCAAGCCGAACTGGCTGAACTGTTCGCCAAGGACCTGACCACCGGTGTCGGCCGCAGCGTCAAGCACGACAGTGCCGCCAAGCATGTGTCCGGTGAAGCGCAGTACATCGATGACCGCCTGGAATTTCCGAACCAGTTGCACGTCTATGCGCGCCTGTCAGACCGCGCCCACGCGAAAATCATCAGCATCGACACCGCGCCCTGCTACGCCTTCGAAGGCGTGCGCATCGCCATCACTCATGAAGACGTGCCAGGCCTGAAAGACATCGGCCCGTTGCTGCCGGGCGACCCGTTGCTGGCCATCGACACCGTGGAATTCGTCGGTCAACCGGTGATCGCCGTCGCGGCGAAAGACCTGGAAACAGCGCGCAAAGCCGCGATGGCCGCAATCATCGAATACGAAGATCTGGAGCCGGTACTGGACGTGGTCGAAGCCCTGCGCAAACGCCACTTCGTGCTCGACAGCCACACCCATCAACGCGGCGACTCAGTCACTGCATTGGCCACCGCTAAACATCGCATCCAGGGCACGCTGCACATCGGCGGCCAGGAACACTTCTACCTCGAAACCCAGATCTCGTCGGTGATGCCCACCGAAGACGGCGGCATGATCGTTTACTGCTCGACCCAGAACCCCACCGAAGTGCAAAAACTGGTGGCCGAAGTGCTGGACGTGTCGATGAACAAAATCGTCGTCGACATGCGCCGCATGGGCGGTGGTTTCGGTGGCAAGGAAACCCAGGCAGCGAGCCCGGCGTGCCTGTGTGCCGTGATCGCGCACCTCACCGGTCAACCGACCAAGATGCGCCTGCCGCGTGTCGAAGACATGCTGATGACCGGCAAGCGTCACCCGTTCTACGTCGAGTACGACGTGGGCTTCGACAGCACCGGTCGCCTGCATGGCATCAACCTCGAACTGGCTGGCAACTGCGGTTGCTCGCCGGACCTGTCGGCGTCGATTGTCGACCGTGCGATGTTCCACTCCGACAACTCGTACTACCTGGGCGATGCGACCATCAACGGTCACCGCTGCAAGACCAACACCGCGTCGAACACGGCCTATCGCGGCTTTGGCGGCCCGCAAGGGATGGTCGCCATCGAAGAAGTGATGGACGCGATTGCCCGTCACCTGGCCCTCGATCCGCTGGCCGTGCGCAAGGCCAACTATTACGGCAAGACCGAGCGCAACGTCACCCATTACTACCAGACCGTCGAGCACAACATGCTCGAAGAAATGACCGCCGAACTGGAAGAAAGCAGCCAGTACGCCGAACGCCGCGAAGCGATTCGTCGCTACAACGCCAACAGCCCGATCCTGAAAAAAGGCCTGGCGCTGACCCCGGTCAAATTCGGCATTTCGTTCACCGCCAGCTTCCTCAACCAGGCGGGTGCGCTGATCCACGTCTACACCGACGGCAGCATCCACTTGAACCACGGCGGCACCGAAATGGGCCAGGGTTTGAACACCAAGGTCGCGCAAGTCGTGGCCGAAGTGTTCCAGGTGGAAATGGACCGCGTGCAGATCACCGCGACCAACACCGACAAAGTGCCAAACACCTCGCCGACGGCCGCTTCCAGCGGTGCCGACCTGAACGGCAAGGCTGCACAGAACGCCGCCGAAACCATCAAGCAGCGCTTGGTCGAATTTGCCGCGCGCCAGTACAAAGTCAGCGAAGAAGACGTGGAATTCCACAACGGTCACGTGCGGGTTCGCGATCACATCCTGACGTTTGAAGCGCTGATCCAGCAGGCTTATTTCGCGCAGGTGTCACTGTCGAGTACCGGCTTCTACAAGACCCCGAAAATCTACTACGACCGCAGTCAGGCCCGCGGTCGTCCGTTCTACTACTTCGCCTTTGGCGCCGCGTGCTGCGAGGTGATCGTCGACACCCTGACCGGCGAGTACAAAATGCTGCGCACCGACATCCTCCACGACGTCGGCGCCTCGCTGAACCCGGCCATCGACATCGGCCAGGTCGAAGGCGGATTCATTCAGGGCATGGGGTGGCTGACCATGGAAGAGCTGGTCTGGAATGCCAAAGGCAAACTGATGACCAACGGCCCGGCCAGCTACAAGATCCCGGCCGTGGCGGACATGCCGCTGGACCTGCGGGTGAAGCTGGTGGAGAACCGCAAGAACCCGGAAGACACGGTGTTCCATTCCAAGGCCGTGGGCGAGCCGCCGTTCATGCTGGGCATTGCGTCGTGGTGCGCGATCAAGGACGCCGTGGCGAGCCTGGGTGACTACAAGCATCAACCGAAAATCGACGCACCGGCGACGCCGGAGCGGGTGTTGTGGGGCTGTGAGCAAATGCGCCAGTTGACGGCAGTGAAGGCTGTTGAGGCTGAGACCGAGTTGGCTTCGCTTTAAGACCGCAGTGCGGCCATCGCGAGCAAGCTCGGCTCCCACAGGGATTGCACGAAACCTGTAGGAGCATGGCTTGCCAGCGATGAGGCCCGAACAGACAACAAAAGATGTCGAGGTGAATATGTACAACTGGATCGACGCCCTCGCCGACCTGCAATCCCAGGGTGAACCCTGCGTGTTGGTAACCATCATCGAAGAGCTCGGCTCGACGCCGCGCAATGCCGGTTCGAAGATGGTCATCAGCGCAACCCAGAGCTTCGACACCATCGGTGGCGGGCACTTGGAATACAAAGCCATGCACATCGCCCGCGACATGCTCGCCAGCGGTAAGCAAGACACACATCTGGAGCGTTTCAGCCTGGGCGCCAGCCTCGGCCAGTGCTGCGGTGGCGCGACGGTGTTGCTGTTCGAACCGATGGGCCAGGTCCAGGCACAGATCGCCGTATTCGGTGCCGGCCACGTTGGCCGCGCATTGGTGCCACTGCTCGCCAGCCTGCCTTGCCGGGTACGCTGGATCGATTCGCGCGAAGACGAGTTCCCGGAACAGATCCCCCACGGCGTGCGCAAAATCGTTTCCGAAGAACCTGTGGATGAAATCGACGACCTGCCCGCCGGCAGCTACTGCATCGTCATGACCCACAATCACCAACTCGACCTCGAACTCACCGCCGCCATCCTCAAGCGCAACGACTTCGCCTACTTCGGCCTGATCGGTTCGAAGACCAAACGGGTGAAATTCGAACATCGCCTGCGCGACCGTGGTTTCGACAGCGGCGTCGTGCAACGCATGCGCTGCCCGATGGGTATCGGCGAAGTCAAAGGCAAGCTGCCTGTGGAAATTGCCATCTCCATCGCCGGCGAAATCATCGCCACCTATAACGCGAATTTCGGCCAGCAGACCGCCAGCGCCGGATCATCGATTGCCAAACTGCTGCCTGCTTCACGCCGCAGCCAAGCCTCCAATTGATAAGCCTAAAAACCGAGAACCCCCATGCCTTTGACTCGCAAAGCTTACCGCGCCGCCATCCTGCACAGCATTGCCGACCCTGCTGAAGTCGGCATTGAAGCCTCGTACGAGTATTTCGAAGACGGCTTGCTGGTGGTCGACAACGGCCAGATCAGCGCGCTCGGCCACGCCAGCGACTTGCTGCCGACCCTGCCGGCCGACATTGAAATCACCCATTATCAGGATGCGTTGATCACCCCGGGTTTCATCGACACCCATATCCACTTGCCACAAACCGGCATGGTCGGTGCCTACGGTGAACAACTGCTGGACTGGCTCAACACTTACACCTTCCCGTGTGAAAGCCAGTTCGCCGACAAGGCCCATGCGGACCAGGTGGCGGACATTTTCATCAAGGAACTGCTGCGCAACGGCACCACCACCGCACTGGTGTTCGGTAGCGTGCATCCACAATCGGTGAACTCATTCTTCGAGGCCGCCGAACAGTTGGACCTGCGCATGATCGCCGGCAAGGTGATGATGGACCGCAACGCCCCGGACTACCTGACCGACACCGCCGAATCCAGCTACGTCGAAAGCAAGGCATTGATCGAGCGCTGGCACGGCAAGGGTCGCCTGCACTACGCCGTCACCCCGCGCTTTGCGCCGACCAGCACCCCGGAACAACTGACCCTCGCCGGCCAACTGCTCAGCGAATTCCCTGACGTGTACATGCAGACCCACATCAGCGAAAACCTGAAGGAAATCGAGTGGGTCAAGGAACTGTTCCCCGAACGCAAGGGCTACCTCGACGTTTACGATCACTACCAATTGCTGGGTGAACGCTCGGTGTTCGCTCATGGCGTGCACCTGTGCGACGACGAGTGTGCGCGGCTCGCGGAAACCGGCTCGGCCATCGCCTTCTGCCCAACGTCGAACTTCTTCCTCGGCAGCGGTTTGTTCAATCTGCCGATGGCCGAGAAGCACAAGCTCAATGTCGGCATCGGCACCGATGTGGGCGGCGGCACCAGCTTTTCGATCCTGCAGACGTTGAACGAAGCGTACAAAGTCATGCAATTGCAAGGCGCACGCCTGAGCCCGTTCAAATCGCTGTACCTGGCCACCCTGGGCGGTGCGCGTGCGCTGCGCCTGGAAGACAAGATCGGCACCTTGCTGCCGGGCACCGATGCCGACTTCCTGGTGCTGGATTACAACGCCACGCCGCTGCTGGGCTATCGCTTGAAACAGGCCAACAACATTGCCGAGACGTTGTTTGTGTTGATGACGCTGGGGGATGACCGGACTGTTCTGCAGACGTATGCGGCGGGGAATCTGGTGCATCAGCGCTAAGGTATTCCGGGCTGATCGTTCCAACGCTCTGCGTGGGAATGCCTCTAGGGACGCTCCGCGTCCAGTGACGCGGAGCGTCACGGGCTGCATTCCCACGCAGAGCGTTGGAACGATCAGACGCTCAAAAAAATCCCCCGCAGTCTTCAGGCTACGGGGGATTTTTTTGTCCCGGGTCTATCAGAGTTTCGCGGCCGAACGCCCTGGCTTTTTGGTCTGCAACAAATGCGAGAACACCGCGTGCAAATCATCCGACGCGCTTTCTTCGTCGAGGTTGAGTTTGCTGTCGATGTGATCCATGTGATGCATCATCAAATTCACCGCCAGCTCAGCGTTGCGCGCTTCGATGGCATCGATCAGTTGGGTGTGTTCATCGTAGGAACAGTGGGAACGGTTGCCACTTTCATATTGGGCGATGATCAATGAAGTCTGCGATACCAGGCTGCGCTGGAAGCTGATCAATGGCGCGTTCTTCGCCGCTTCGGCGAGTTTGAGGTGGAATTCACCCGACAGACGGATGCCCGCACCGCGATCGCCACGGGAGAAGCTGTCGCGCTCATCGTTGACCATTTGCCGCAACTCGGCGAGCTGCTCGGCGGTGGCATGCTCCACCGCCAGTTCGGTGATGGCCCGCTCCACCAGACGTCGGGCGAAGAACACCTGACGGGCCTCTTCGACGCTCGGGCTGGCGACGACCGCGCCACGGTTCGGACGCAGCAGCACCACGCCTTCATGGGCCAGGCGCGAGAGTGCGCGACGAATGATGGTGCGACTGACCCCG
Organism: Pseudomonas sp. B21-040; assembly: GCF_024748695.1. Lineage (NCBI taxonomy): Bacteria > Pseudomonadati > Pseudomonadota > Gammaproteobacteria > Pseudomonadales > Pseudomonadaceae > Pseudomonas > Pseudomonas sp. B21-040. The sequence continues at coordinate 2,037,201 of NZ_CP087176.1, read as the reverse complement.
AAAATTTCCCCCAGCGCTTCTTCGCTCAACTTGGTGCCGGGCGCCAGGCGCTGTTCGAGGATGGCCTCGAAGATATGCGCGTAGACAATATCGTCCTGGGTACCGCTGCGGCCGGCTTTGCCTGCTCGCGGTTGTTTCTTGAGGGGCTGCAACTGTTCGTTCATGGGCACTCGAGTCGGGGGAGAACTGCGGCGAATTGACGGTGACTGTAATACGGCACAGTGGGTCGCTGGCAAGTATCGCGTAAAAAACACCGCGATTGTACACAATGGATGGTGGCAACACGACTGTACGGCTGTTTGTCGCTTCCGCTGTATTGCAACGATCCGCTACGTTTGAGTTTAGGCTTGAACGCAGAATCCGCGCGTTAACCCGATCCCTGTAGCAGCTGGCGAAGCCTGCGTTCGGCTGCGTAGCAGTCGTAAAACCTGAATACGCGGGCTCCCTTATACGCCGTGCCGGCTGATCTCACGACTGCTTCGCAGCCGAACGCAGGCTTCGCCAGCTGCTACAAAGGGCCTGGGCATCTCCACTAGAACAAGGAACAACGCCGTCATGAACGACGCCACGCACACGCAGCTCCGCCCCTTGGCCGACACCTCGCCTTCGGCCATCGTCGCCGGTTTCATTGCGATGATGACCGGCTACACCAGCTCCCTGGTCCTGATGTTCCAGGCCGGACAAGCGGCGGGCCTGACCAGTGGGCAGATTTCGTCGTGGATCTGGGCGATCTCGATTGGCATGGCGGTGTGCTCGATCGGTTTGTCCCTGCGTTATCGCACCCCCATCACCATTGCCTGGTCGACCCCCGGCGCGGCGTTGCTGATTACCAGCCTGGGCGGTGTGAGTTATGGCGAAGCCATCGGTGCCTACATCACCTGCGCGGTGCTGGTGACGATTTGCGGCCTGACCGGCAGCTTTGAACGATTGGTGAAAAAGATTCCGGCATCCCTGGCCGCGGCGCTGCTGGCGGGGATTCTGTTCAAGATCGGCAGCGAAATCTTCGTCGCCGCCCAGCACCGCACCGGGCTGGTGCTGGGCATGTTCTTCACGTACTTGCTGGTCAAACGCCTGTCGCCGCGTTATGCCGTACTGGCCGCGCTGTTGATCGGCACCGCATTGTCAGGGGCCATGGGGCTGCTGGATTTCACTGGTTTCCATCTGGAGGTGGCCACGCCGGTCTGGACCACCCCGCATTTCTCCCTGGCTGCAACCATCAGTATCGGAATTCCCCTGTTCGTGGTGGCCATGACCTCGCAGAACATGCCGGGCATCGCCGTCCTGCGTGCCGATGGCTACACTGTGCCGGCCTCACCGCTGATCACCACCACCGGCATCGCCTCGTTGCTACTGGCTCCGTTCGGCTCCCACGGCATCAACCTCGCGGCCATCAGCGCGGCGATCTGCACCGGGCCGCACGCCCACGAAGATCGCAACAAACGCTACACGGCAGCAGTGTGGTGCGGGATTTTCTACGGGATTGCCGGGGTGTTCGGCGCGACGCTGGCGGCGCTGTTTGCCGCATTGCCGAAAGAGTTGGTGCTGTCGATCGCGGCACTGGCGCTGTTTGGCTCGATCATCAATGGCTTGAGCATTGCCATGACCGAAGTGAAGGAGCGGGAAGCGGCGTTGATTACCTTTATGGTCACGGCGTCAGGGCTGACACTGTTTTCCATCGGTTCGGCGTTCTGGGGGATTGTGGCGGGGGTGGTGACGCTGGTGATTCTGAATTGGCGTAAAAGTTAAACGCTTCGCAGCCTCGTTTCACTCGACAGCTGCTACAGGACCACAAAATCCATGTAGCAGCTGTCGAGTGAAACGAGGCTGCGTGCATTTAATCTGCACATAAAAAAACGGCGACCCTTGGGTCGCCGCTTTTTTTAAGACAAAAAGCTATGACATCAAGCTACCGGATTGATCGGCTTTTCCGGGTACCAGACGTCCAGCAGCGGGCTGACTTCAACGCTGGTCAGCTCGGTGCGGCCTTTGAGCCAGGCTTCAACGGCAGCGCGTTGTTCAGCGCTGACCGAGCCACGCTTCTGCAGGCAAACCAGACCGTAGTCGTCGCCGCCAACATAGCCCAGACCGTTGGCTTCCATGGCTTCTTTGAGGAACGCGTCGAGGAAAGCATCAATGGCTTCATCAGCCAAATCTTCTTTGAAATCCAGGTTCAGTTCGAAACCCAGCTCTTGAAATTCATCGACGCACAGTTTTTTGCGCAGACGCTGGGAACGGTTAGTCGCCATTGGAACAATCCTCAAAAGTAATAACGGGCGGCACTTTAGCAGTTTAAGCCGCTTATTGCCCGACTCTCTGGCCGCCAATGCTGACCGTCGGTAAAAAAATAGCGGTTTAGAGGGGTATCGCAAGGCACAAGCCATCAAGCCTTGGGGCATAATGCCGACACGTTCATGACCACTGAGGGATTTTTATCGCCATGCCCTCGTCTTTTCCCCCCTCGCCTGTAGGGTTTTACTGCACATGATCAAATCTTTGCGTCCATTGCTGCTGGCCGGTTTCATTCTTCCCCTGGCCCTCTCCGTTTCCGCCGCTCCAATCAACACTGCGCTCTCGCCCAACGTCGAAAAAGCCCTCAAGGCCAGCAAATTGCAGGACAGCGCCTTGTCGCTGGTGATGATTCCGCTCACCGGCCCAGGCACTCCCACCGTTTTCAACGCGGATGTTTCGGTCAACCCGGCCTCGACCATGAAGCTGGTCACCACCTATGCGGCGCTGGAAATGCTCGGCCCCAACCACCAGTGGAAAACCGAGTTCTACACCGACGGCACCCTCAGCGGTGGCATCCTCAACGGCAACCTCTACCTCAAGGGTGGCGGCGATCCAAAGCTGAACATGGAAAAACTCTGGCTGCTGATGCGTGACCTGCGCGCCAACGGCGTGACGCAAATCACTGGCGACCTGGTGCTGGACCGCAGTTTCTTCACGCAACCGCAATTGCCCGAGTTCAACGACGATGGCAATGACGAGAACAAGCCGTTCCTGGTCAAGCCCGACTCGCTGATGGTCAACCTCAAGGCGCTGCGCTTCGTGGCGCGCAACGACAATGGCCGTGTGCTGGTGTCCGTCGAACCGCCGATTGCCAGCATCCGCATCGAAAACCAGGTCAAGGCCCTCAACTCCAAGCAATGCACCGGTGGCGTGCGTTACAACCCGGTAACCCAGGCCGATGGCAGCGTGACCGTGACCGTCGGTGGCCAGTTGGGCGATGGTTGCAGCTCCCAGACCTACCTGTCGCTGCTTGACCATGCGACCTACACCGCCGGCGCCGTGCGGGCAATCTGGAAAGAGCTGGGCGGCAGCATTCAGGGCAAGGATGTATTGGCGCCGACCCCAAGCAATGCCAAATTGCTGGCCCGCGCGTTTTCGCCGGACCTGGCGGAAATCATCCGCGACATCAACAAATACAGTAACAACACCATGGCTCAGCAACTGTTCCTGAGCCTGGGCCAGAAGTACCGCACGGACGCCGACGGTGACGACGCCAAAGCCGCGCAGCGTGTGGTTCGTCAGTGGCTGGCGAAGAAAGGCATCACCGCGCCGCACCTGGTGATGGAGAACGGTTCCGGCCTGTCCCGCGCCGAACGCGTCAGCGCTCGTGAAATGGCGTCGATGCTGCAAGCCGCCTGGCACAGCCCGTACTCCGCCGAGTTCATTAGCTCGATGCCGATTGCCGGCACCGACGGCACCATGCGCAAACGCCTGAAGACTACTGCGATGCGCGGTGAAGCCCACGTCAAGACGGGCACCCTGAACACTGTGCGCGCCATCTCCGGCTTCAGCCGCGACGTCAATGGCAACACGTGGGCCGTGGTGGCGATCCTCAACGACAAAGCACCGTTTGGCGCATCGTCGGTACTGGATCAGGTCCTGCTGGACTTGTATCGCCAGCCGAAACTGCCGGAAACGGCTTCGGTCTTGTAACCCCCCGATCCGATCGTTCCCGCGCTCTGCGTGGGAACGCATTCAAGAGCGGACGCAGAGCGTCCATTGAGGCATTCCCACGCAGAGCGTGGGAGCGATCAAATGTTGGCGCGGGCTTGCTCCCACATCGACTGTTTCCGGTCTTAGCTTATCTGCGTCTCGACCCGATCCCGACCGGCCTGCTTCGCCGCGTAAACCCCCGAATCCGCCCGCAACAACAGCGCATCCGCGCCCTCTCCGACCTGCCAACTGGCAATCCCGAAACTCGCGGTAACGAACCCCACACCCTCGATCGGTGAACTGCGCAACCCTTGCCACAACTGCAAGGCCAGCACTTGCGCCTGCTCGCTGTCGGTGTCCGGGCACAACACCATGAACTCCTCGCCACCGAGGCGACAGAACACGTCTGTGCGCCGCAGTCGATGACCGATGCGCTCGCACACCACCTGCAACACCCGATCCCCCACGGCATGGCCATGTTGATCATTGATGCGTTTGAAGTGGTCGATGTCGAGCATGATCACCGACAACTCGCCCCCTCCGCGTTCGACGCGGGCCATTTCGGTGGTCAGGCGCTCCTGGAAGTAGCGGCGGTTATGAATCCCGGTCAGCGAATCGGTGATCGACAGCGCACGCAATTCTTGTTCTACCCGTTTCAAATCGGAGATGTCGGAAACGTAGCCATGCCAGAGCACGCCGCCACCGGGCTGCTCTTCAGGGGTCGCCTCACCGCGAACCCAGCGCAGGCCGCGCATGGGCAACTGCACGCGATATTCCTCGCGCCACGGGCTGAGGGTGTCCGCCGACGCCCGGATCGAGGCTCGGACCCGGGTCGTGTCTTGTGGATGAATGCGCGTGAAGATCGATTCGGCGTTGAACAGCAGCACGTCCGGCTCGAGTTCGTAGATCTCGCGGATACCGTCGCTGGCATAGATCACGCTGAAGCGACCGTCGAATTCCATCTTGAATTGATAGATGCCGCCGGGGACATGGGCACTGAGTTTCTTCAACAACAGGTCCCGCGCCGCCAAGGCCTCATGGACGCGTTTGCGTTCGGTAATGTCGATGCAGATCGCCAGGTGACCGACCCACAGACCTTGCTCGTCGAGTACCGGGGTCGCCAGCATGTTGACCGCCAAATGGCTGCCATCGCGGCGCACCAGCGTCCACTCCCGCGCAGCGTTACCAATTTCATCGCCGTCTTTGACCAACATCGCCTGACAGGTTGGAATCGGTTTTCCATACCGCGCGCTCAACTCCGCCGCCCGTGCCACCAGCTCTCGGGGGAAATGCAGGTTTTCCAGAGTCATGCGCCCCACAACCTCAACGCCGGCGTAACCCAACATCTGCTCGGCACCGGCATTGAACGTGGTGATGACCCCGCGCAGATCGGTGGCGATGATCGCCACCTGGGTCGCCGCATTCAACACGCCACGCAACTGGCCGTGAGTGCCACGTAACTCCTGCTCGCGGGCGCGCAACTCCTCGGTCTGTTGCTCAACCATTTTCAGCGCTCGCTGACGCTGGCTGACCAACACGTACAGCAATGCGCTGACCAGCAGACTGAGCAAGCCGCCCAGCACTATCAGGGTCGTCACCGAGGAATGGTTGGCTTGTATAAAGGCTTCGCTGGGCTTGATGTCGACCTGATAGTCGTGATCGGCCATTCGCAATAGTCGGCTCGCGGACAAATCACTGGCCGCCGGTCCGTTGAAGGACTCGTAAAGCACTTCGTGCTGGTTGACGATCGACAAGTCGAGAATGCGGACCGAGAGATAGTCGTAATTGGCATCGGGCAAGCCATCCGCCAGCAACTGACGCATGCTGATCACCGCCATGACATAACCGTAGGGTTTTACCCCTGCGCCGCTTGGCGTGTTAGACACAATCACCGGGGCCACCAGCAGCACGCCACGCGCATAGGCCGGCTCGATACTGACCAGATGCATGGGCTGCGACACCGCCAGGCTGCCGCGTTTATCCGCTCGCTCAAGGGTCGCCCGACGCATCGGCTGAGCCCATAAGTCGTAACCCAGCGGCGAGCCCAGTCGGCTTAGCGTCTGGCTGTAAAGCACCACCACGTATTCATCGCGTTCAGCGGCCAATTGCAATTGACCATCGCTGGCGAGTTCACGAACGGTGAAATCGCTAAAGCCCTCGTCACGCACCTTGCGCTCGAACTCTGCGCGCTCGGCACGCGTCACGCGGGCCGCGAATGAATAGGCTTGAGCGCGGTGCAACAGGGGTTTGGTGAAACCGTCGAACTCCTCGCGGGAGACCGAGTCGGAATTGGCGAAGAACCGGCGCAGGCTGTCGAGGCGCTGCTCCTGGTCCTGAAATCGTTCTTCAATGCGGCTATAGCGTTCACTGGCCAGCAGTTGGAAGCGTTGCTTGAGTTGATGGCGAAACACGTTGACCGTCGACCAGGCCAACAACCCCGTCAGAACACACCCCATAAGCAATACCAGCAGCGCGACCAGCCAGGCCGACACATCTTCGCTGATAAAACCCAGGATCTTGGGGCGCACGGCGTGTAACGACATAAACGCAACTCACAACGCCAGGTGCGGGAAAGCCCATTGGCCATGAGAGAGTTATAGCTATTAGCCACTAATTTGACCAGCACTGAAAGAAGCCACAGAGCCTTTAAAAATCAAGGCTCTGTGGATCCAATCCACACAGCTATCAACGTGCGGTGATTTTCCATGCGCGGTGGATCTTGCCGTTGCGGGCGAAATCCGGATCGATGGTCTGGGCGGTGATTTCTTCGACCGCGTAACGCTGCGTGAGATTTTCCTCAAGGGCGAACTTGCGGAAGTTGTTGGAGAAGTACAACACGCCACCGGGTGCCAGACGGGCCATCGCCAGGTCGATCAGTTGCACCTGATCGCGCTGCACGTCGAAGATCCCTTCCATGCGCTTGGAGTTGGAGAACGTCGGCGGGTCGATGAAGATCAGGTCGTACTCGTCACGGCAGGCGTCGAGCCAGACCATCACATCGCCCTGCTCCAGACGGTTCTTGTCAGAGAAACCGTTCAGCGACAGGTTGCGACGCGCCCAGTCCAGATAGGTTTTCGACAGGTCGACGCTGGTGGTGCTGCGTGCCCCCCCCTTGGCGGCGTGAACGCTGGCCGTCGCGGTGTAGCAATACAGGTTGAGGAAGCGCTTGCCGGCCGACTCTTTCTGAATGCGCATGCGCATCGGGCGGTGGTCAAGGAACAGCCCGGTGTCGAGGTAGTCAGTCAGGTTGACCAGCAGCTTCACGCCACCTTCGTTGATCTCGACGAACTTGCCCTGCGCGGCTTGACGCTCGTATTGCTTGGTGCCGCTCTGACGCTCGCGACGCTTGACCACCACGCGGCTCTTGTCGATGTTCAAGGCCTGCGGAATAGCGGCCAAGGCATCGAACATACGTGCCGAGGCTTTTTCCGGATCGATGGATTTCGGCGCCGCGTATTCCTGAACGTGGACCCAATCCTGATACAGGTCGATGGCCATCGAGTATTCCGGCATGTCGGCGTCATACACGCGATAGCAGTCGATGCCTTCGCGCTTGACCCACTTGCCCATGGCTTTCAGGTTTTTTTGCAGGCGATTGGCAAACATCTGCCCGCCTTCGCTCAAACGCGGCTGCTCGATCACCGGCGCAGGTGCTGGTGTCGGTTTGATCGGGTTGCCGTTTTTGTTGTACTTGCGCTCTTCTGGCTCGCTCGGTGCCTGATCGTAAGCCGCCTGCTCGCGCTCGACCTGACGCTGCTCAGGGGTGCGACGCTCGCCCGTGACGAACTGGTCTGGCGTGACTTTGATCAGCAGCAGCTTGCACGGCAATGCGCCGTTCCAGAACGAATACTGCTTGTGACTGCGAATGCCCATGCGCTTGCCCAGATCCGGGGCGCCGGTGAACACCGCGGCTTCCCAGTTCAAGCAGGCCTGACGCAGACGCTCGCCGAGGTTTTGATAGAGGTAGAGCAAGCTCGCCTCGTCACCCAGACGCTCGCCGTAGGGAGGGTTGCAGATCACCAGGCCTTTCTGGTTCTGGTCCGGACGCGGCTCGAACGTACCGACTTCGCCCTGGTAGATCTTGATCCACTCGCTCAGGCCGGCACGCTCGACGTTGTTGCGGCCCGGTTGAATCAGGCGCGGGTCGGCTTCGTAACCGCGAATCCACAGCGGTGGCTTGGCCAGGCCGGCCGCGCAACGTTCGGTGGCCTCTTCGTGAAGCTTTTTCCACAGCGCCGGAACGTGGCCCAGCCAATGGGTAAAGCCCCACTGCTCGCGACGCAGGTTCGGCGCCATGTCGGCGGCGATCATCGCCGCTTCGACCAGGAACGTACCGACACCGCACATCGGGTCAGCCAGCGCGCCGCCTTCGGCCGCAATGCGTGGCCAGCCGGAACGGATCAGGATCGCGGCCGCCAGGTTTTCCTTCAGCGGTGCCGCGCCTTGCTGCAAGCGATAACCGCGCTGGTGCAGGCTGTGGCCGGACAAATCGAGAGAAAGAATCGCTTCGCCACGGTCCAGGCGCAGGTGAATGCGCAGGTCCGGGTTGAGTTTGTCGATCGACGGACGGTCACCTTGCGGGGTGCGCAGTTTGTCGACGATGGCGTCCTTGACCTTCAAGGCACCGAAGTGGGTGTTGTCGATGCCCGAACCGTGGCCGCTGAACTCGACGGCCAAGGTACCGGCGTTGAGCATGTGGTCTTGCCACTCGATGTCCAGTACGCCGTGGTACAGGTCTTCGGCGTCCTTCATCGGGAAACGCTTGAGCACCAGCAGCACCCGGTTCGCCAGACGCGACCACAGGCACAGGCGGTAAGCGGTTTCCATGGTGGCCATGCCGCGCACGGCCGAGGTGTGCTCGCGTGCCTCTTCAAGGCCAAGCCCGACGGCTTCCTCGATGAGCAGGCCTTCAAGGCCTTTTGGGCAGGTGAGGAAGATTTCGAATTGGTCGGACATGGGAATTTCAGAGCCTTTGGCGAAGTGAACCGGCAACGCATTGCCGATCCGGTTTTCAATCAGGCGCTTTTCTCGAAGAGCGCCCGCGTGGCACGAAGGTGTGCCGTCCCACCCCTGCTGCTCGGGTTAAAAGAGCTTAGATGCAAGGACAGATAAAATAGTTGATGCAACAAAATGTCATAAAGCGACCCTTCGTCGAATAATGCTTCCACCAACAGAAGTCATTCTCACTAAGGGATTACTCCCGTCATCCTGCGGGGGGCCGATCATACAGGGCTTTTGCCAATCAACACCGGGCATTCATCGTGATGCTTATGGCCTTAGCATCTTTATGGTTACGTTCTTATGACAAAACGATCATTCCCTCGATGTGACGCATTGGTTAGAACTCAACACAGGTTGACGCCGCAACGACGTCAACACCTTGGCTCGTCACGCCGGCAGCGAGCCCCCAACGGCAGAGTTTTTCTGCCAGACCTCAATAGAGGTCGACGCGATAAATACAGTCAACAAGTGAGGGCAACACCCTATGAGAAGACTTAAGCGTGATCCGTTGGAAAGAGCATTTTTGCGCGGATATCAATATGGCGTTGGTGGCAAATCCCGTGAGCTTTGCCCATTTACTCTACCGTCGGTACGCCAAGCCTGGATTAACGGCTGGCGAGAAGGACGCGGCGACAACTGGGACGGTATGACCGGCACTGCGGGAATCCACAGACTCAACGAACTTCACGCCGTCGGCTAATTTACAGGGCCAAACACTCCGACACGACAATCTGATGACTGACTGAATTAACCACGCACGTCCCATCCGGACGGCGGGCTCCGGCCCAGGGGCTCCTTCGAGGAGCCCTTTTTTATGCCTGCGTTCTAGCCAAACACCATCCCTGTAGCAGCTGCCGAGCCCGCGAGGCTGCGTCCGGCTGCGAAGCAGTCGTGAAATCAGACACCGCGATTTGCAGAGGCACCGTGCATGCAGGTTTGACGACTGCTGCGCAGCCGGACGCAGCCTCGCAGGCTCGGCAGCTGCTACACAATCAGCGCAGGGCTGCGATGGCGTCTACAGACTCACGAATCAGCGCCGGGCCTTTGTAAATGAAGCCGGAGTAAATCTGTACCAGGCTCGCACCTGCCGCGATTTTCTCTGCCGCGTGCTTGCCTTCGGTGATACCGCCCACGGCAATGATCGGCAAGCGACCCGCCAGTTCCGCCGCCAGTACTTTCACGGTGTGAGTGCTCTTGTCGCGAACCGGTGCACCGGACAGACCGCCCGCCTCGTCACCGTGCTCCATGCCTTCGACGCCGACGCGGCTGAGGGTGGTGTTGGTGGCGATCACTGCGTCCATGCCGGTTTCAATCAGCGCTTGTGCGACCTGCGCCGTTTCTTCGTCGCTCATGTCCGGCGCGATCTTGATCGCCAGCGGCACGTGTTTGCCGTGGCGCAAGGCCAGTTCTGCGCGGCGCGTGGCCAGATCAGCGAGCAACTGCTTGAGCGAATCACCGAACTGCAGGCTGCGCAGGCCCGGTGTGTTGGGCGAGCTGACGTTGACCGTCACATAGCTGGCATGGGCATAGACCTTGTCCAGGCAAATCAGGTAATCGTCGACCGCACGTTCAACCGGAGTGTCGAAGTTCTTGCCGATGTTGATACCCAGCACGCCCTTGTATTTGGCGGCGGCGACGCGGGCCAGCAGGTGATCGACGCCCAGGTTGTTGAAGCCCATGCGGTTGATGATCGCCTCGGCTTCCGGCAGGCGGAAAATCCGTGGCTTCGGGTTACCGGGTTGCGGACGCGGGGTGATGGTGCCGATTTCGACAAATCCAAAGCCCAACTGGGCGAAACCGTCGATGGCCGCGCCGTTTTTGTCCAGACCGGCGGCCAAACCGACCGGGTTCGGAAAATCCAGGCCCATGACCGACACCGGCATGTTCGCCGGAGCTTTGCACAGCAAGCCGTTGAGGCCCAAACGCCCACCCGCGCCGATCAGGTCCAGGGACAGATCGTGGGAGGTTTCCGGGGAAAGTTTGAACAACAGCTGACGGGCCAGGGTGTACATGGGCGGGTTTGACTCTGGGCTACGAAAAGTGGCGGCAATTATAGCCGCGCATCGGCGTCGCAGGCGAGGCACGCGACAAAATCAGCCCGCGATGGCATATGCCTTGCACCACCACCGCTATCAGCACTCATGCCAACGGCGGGATGGGTCGAAAGACAAAGGCGTCGTCACTGGCCCTTGCTCTGGCAAGCCGCCCGGTACGGCGTTTTTTTATGGAAGGTGCTTAACGATGATTGAAGTTCCAGCCACCCCCCTGGCCTGGGTCAATGGCAGCGATGCCCCGGAAAAGACCGACATCAATCTCGGCTTCATGGCCCTGAGCGACTGCGCCTCGGTCGTGGTCGCCGCCACCCAGGGGTTCGCCCAGCCCTACGGCCTGACCCTGAACCTCAAGCGCCAGTCGTCCTGGGCCAACCTGCGCGACAAACTGGTCAGCGGCGAACTCGACGCCGCGCACAGCCTGTACGGCCTGATTTATGCGGTGCACCTGGGCATCGGCGGCGTAGCCTCGACTGACATGGCCGTGCTGATGGGGCTGAACCAGAACGGCCAGAGCATCAATCTCTCCCACGGTTTGCAGGCGCTGGGCGTGACCGGTCCTGAAGCACTCGACCGACACGTGCACCAAACTCGCCCAAAACTCACGTTCGCCCAGACATTTCCCACCGGCACCCACGCCATGTGGCTGTATTACTGGCTGGCGAGCCAGGGTATCCATCCGTTGCAGGATGTCGACAGCGTGGTGGTACCGCCACCGCAAATGGTCGCGCACCTGCAAGCGGGGCGTATCGACGGTTTTTGCGTGGGTGAGCCATGGGCCGCCAGCGCGGTGCAGCAAAACCTGGGGTTCACAATGGCAACCTCCCAGACCATTTGGCCCGACCACCCGGAAAAAGTCCTCGGCTGTACCCGTGCGTTTGTCGAGCACTACCCCAACACCGCGCGGGCCTTGGTGATGGCGATCCTGGAAGCCAGCCGCTTCATCGAGCAAAGCACGGAAAATCGCCGCAGCACTGCACAACTACTTAGTGCACCCGATTACCTCGACGCCCCTCTGGACTGCATCGAGCCACGTCTGCTGGGCGATTACGCCGACGGCCTGGGCAATCGCTGGCAGGACCCGCACGCACTGCGTTTCCACGCCGGTGGCGAGGTCAACGTTCCGTACCTGTCTGACGGCATGTGGTTCATGACCCAGTTCCGGCGCTGGGGTTTATTGCGCGACGACCCGGATTACCTCGGTGTGGCCCGTCAGGTTCAGCAGTTGGACCTGTACCGCGAAGCCGCCAACGCCGTCGGTGTCGCCGCTTCGGATCAAGACATGCGCAGCAGCCAGTTGATCGACGGCAACGTCTGGGACGGTTCCGATCCGGTCGGCTATGCCCGCAGTTTCAAGCTGCACGCGATGAGCGACAGCTCTTACCGATTCGCCCACCGCTGACAGGAGACTGCGAACATGTTGCGTATCCTGCTGATCAACGACACGGCGAAAAAAGTCGGCCGCCTGAAAGCCGCGCTGACTGAAGCCGGATTCGAGGTGATCGACGAATCGGGTTTGACCATCGACCTGCCCGAGCGCGTCGAAACGGTGCGCCCGGACGTGATTCTGATCGATACCGAGTCACCGAGCCGCGATGTGATGGAACAAGTGGTGCTGGTCACCCGCGATCAGCCACGGCCGATCGTCATGTTTACCGATGAACATGACCCCGGCGTGATGCGTCAGGCGATCCAGTCCGGGGTCAGTGCCTACATCGTCGAAGGCATTCACGCACAACGCTTGCAGCCGATTCTCGACGTGGCCATGGCGCGGTTTGAAAGCGACCAGGCACTGCGCGCCCAATTGCATGCCCGCGACCAGCAACTGGCCGAGCGCAAGCGTATCGAGCTGGCCAAGGGCTTGTTGATGAAGATGAAGCATTGCAACGAGGAAGAGGCCTACACCCTGATGCGCCGCCAGGCCATGAGCCGCCAGCAGAAACTGATTCAAGTGGCGGAGCAGATCATTGCCATCAGTGAGTTGCTCCAGTAACCGATCTCCCGAACCTGGCACAGATGATCGTTCCCACGCTCCGCGTGGGAATGCATCCCGTGACGCTCCGCGTCACAGCGTGAAGCGGATGCAGAGCGTCCACGGCGGCGTGACCACGCGGAGCGTGGGAACGATCTCCACCAGGTCTCGGTTGTTGGCACAGATTTGGCTATGTAATCACCACAGGTAACCAACGGCGGTTGCCCCACCTACGACAAAGACGTCGCTCACCTCATTTGCCCCTGGCGAATCGGGTAGCGGCGTTTTTTCGTTTTGGCCCCACAGCCCGGGGCCGGTGGTGCGGCCCAAAGGCGCCCCACCTGCTAGCTCATGACTCCTTCTCGAGACTCTTCACAGCTGAGGTGCGCGATGAATTCAAGCTTCTGGAAATCCGGCCATACCCCGACCCTGTTCGCGGCCTTTCTCTATTTCGACCTGAGTTTCATGGTCTGGTACCTGCTCGGCCCACTGGCAGTGCAGATCGCCGCCGACCTGCACCTGACCACGCAACAGCGCGGGCTGGTGGTGGCCACGCCGATTCTGGCCGGGGCCGTGCTGCGCTTCATCATGGGCATGCTGGCAGATCGGCTGTCGCCCAAAACCGCCGGGCTGATCGGCCAGGTCATTGTCATCTGTGCGCTGTTCGGCGCCTGGAAACTAGGCATTCACAGCTACGAGCAAGCGCTGGTGCTGGGCCTGTTCCTGGGCATGGCCGGTGCGTCCTTCGCCGTCGCCCTGCCGCTGGCGTCGCAATGGTATCCGCCACAGCATCAGGGCAAAGCCATGGGCATCGCCGGAGCGGGCAACTCCGGCACGGTTCTGGCGGCATTGATCGCCCCGGTACTGGCGGCGGCATTCGGCTGGAGCAACGTGTTCGGCTTCGCCCTGATCCCGCTGATCCTGACCATTATCGTCTTCGCCTGGCTGGCGAAAAACGCACCGGAGCGGCCGAAAGCCAAATCCATGGCCGACTACTTCAAGGCCTTGGGTGACCGCGACAGCTGGTGGTTCATGTTTTTCTACAGCGTGACTTTCGGTGGTTTTATCGGCCTGGCCAGCGCCCTGCCCGGCTACTTCAACGACCAGTACGGCCTGAGCCCGGTGACCGCCGGTTACTACACCGCGGCCTGCGTGTTCGGCGGCAGTCTGATGCGTCCTTTGGGTGGCGCACTGGCCGACCGGTTCGGCGGTATTCGCACGCTGCTCGCGATTTACACCGTGGCCGCCGTCTGCATCGCGGCGGTGGGTTTCAATCTGCCGAGTTCCTACGCAGCGCTGGCACTTTTCGTCTGCACCATGCTCGGTCTGGGCGCTGGTAACGGCGCGGTTTTCCAGTTGGTGCCGCAGCGTTTTCGTCGGGAGATTGGTGTAATGACCGGTTTGATCGGCATGGCCGGCGGCATCGGCGGCTTCGCGTTGGCGGCCGGCATGGGCGCGATCAAGCAAAGCACCGGCAGCTACCAACTGGCGTTGTGGTTGTTCGCCAGCCTCGGTGTTCTGGCCTGGTTCGGCTTGCACGGGGTGAAACGTCGCTGGAGAACCACATGGGGTTCGGCCGCCGTGACGGCGGCTCGGGTCTGACGCCTCAATGAGCCTGCAATTGAGTTTTGCCGAAGCCAGCGCCACGGGGCCGCGCGAGGAAAATCAGGACGCCCTGCGCCTGGTGACGCCCGCCCCGGCATTGGCGGCGAGCAAGGGTTACTTGTTCGCCATTGCCGACGGCGTCAGCCAATGCGCCGACGGCGGCCTCGCCGCTCGCTCGACCTTGCAGGCCCTGGCGCTGGATTATTACGCCACCCCGGAAACCTGGGGTGTCGCCCAGGCATTGGACCGTCTGCTGCTGGCGCAAAATCGCTGGTTGCAGGCCAATGGCGGTGGGCAGCCGCTGCTGACCACCGTCAGCGCCCTGGTCATGCGCGGCAGGCGTTTTACCTTGGCCCATGTCGGCGATTGCCGCGTGTACCGCTGGCACGCGGATCAGTTGCAGCGCGTCAGCGAGGATCACGTCTGGGACCAACCGGGCATGCAACATGTGCTCAAACGGGCGCTGGGCCTCGACCAACATCTGGTGCTGGATTTTCTCGATGGCGAATTGCGCCTCAATGAAAGTTTTGTCCTGCTGAGCGATGGCATCTGGGCCGTGCTGGGCGATACGGCCATTGCCGCTATTTTGCGCGATCAGCCCGATCTGGACAGTGCCGCACAGACCTTGGTCAGCGCGGCGCACCTGGCCGGCAGCCAGGACAACGCCAGCGCCCTGCTGGTGCGCGTTGACGCCCTCGGTGAAACGAGCATCGGCGACGCACTGATTCATTTGCAGCAATGGCCGCTGCCTCCTGCACTGAAACCCGGTCAGTCCTTCGAAGGCTGGCAGGTCGAGGGGATCGTCGGCCAGAGCCAGCAGTCACTGCTCTACCGAGTGCGCGATGGGCAACAGCAACCCTGGCTACTGAAAACCTTGCCCGGTGCGCTGCGCGACGATCACTTGGCCGGGCAGGCACTGCTGTCGGAGGAATGGTTTCTCAAACGCGTGGCCGGACGGCATTTCCCTGAAGTCCATGCCGCCAGTCAGCGTCAGCATTTGTACTACGTGATGCGTGAATATTCCGGATCGACGCTGGCAGAACTGCACGCAGGTGTCGGACCACTGCCACTGGCTCAATGGCAAGACCTGGCCGAACGCCTGCTCCGCGCCGTGGGGCTGCTGCATCGCCGACAAATCCTGCACCGCGACATCAAACCGGACAACCTGCTGCTGGGGGACGACGGTGAGCTACGTCTGCTGGACTTCGGCCTCGCCTACTGCCCGGGCTTGTCCGAGGATCAACCCTCGGCCCTGCCCGGAACACCCAGCTATATCGCACCGGAAGCCTTTCGCGGGGGCATCCCGACGCCGCAACAAGACCTGTATGCCGTCGGCGTGACGTTGTACTGGCTGCTGACCGGGCACTATCCCTACGGCGAAATCGAAGCGTTTCAGCGGCCCCGGTTTGGTGTACCGGTGAGCGCCAGTCGCTACCGGCCGGATGTGCCCGACTGGATCGCGCAGTGTTTGCAACGGGCTGTCGCAGCGGATCCGCTTGTGCGCTTTGAAACGGCGGAAGAATGGTTGCTGGTACTGGAGCAAGGCGAGCGGCGCAGTTTGAGCGTGCGCCCCAAGCCGTTGCTGGAGCGCGAGCCGTTGAAAGTCTGGCGCACGATGGCGCTGGTGTCGCTGGTGATCAATCTGGCGCTGCTGTTTCTAGTGGTTCATGGCTGACACAGATCCCTTGTAGCCGCGCCAATTGCGGGCGACGTGCATTGAATCGGTGCAAAAACGCTCCTGCCAAAGTCCGAAACCACGACTAAACCCAACAAACCCGTTGACCTGGAGCACTTGGCACAACCACTGCATTACCTTCTTCACCACACATAAAGCCCGGCCTTCAACGTAGAAGGCTGCGCTGCCCGAGAGAACGGGACAAGGACAAAGGCGTCCTCGCTAGGCAACTAGCGGGACGCCTTTTTTTGTTTGCGCAAAATTGTCGAGCAAGACCTGAAAGCCCTGATGAGGCGGGTCTGAACTCCCCGGAGAACCTGATGAAAAAACTAAAACTGGTGATGATCGGCAACGGCATGGCCGGGGTTCGCACCCTGGAAGAACTGCTCAAGCTGAGCAACGAGCTGTACGACATCACGGTCTTCGGCGCCGAACCTCATACCAACTACAACCGCATCCTGCTGTCGCCAGTACTGGCCGGTGAGCAGACGTTCGAAGAGATCGTGCTCAACGACCTCGACTGGTACCTGGAAAACAACATCAAGCTGTTGCTCAACCGCAAAGTCGTGGAGATCGACCGGGTCAAACGCCGCGTCATCGCCGAAGACGGCACCGAAGCCGAATACGATCGCCTGCTGATCGCCACCGGTTCGACCCCATTCATCTTGCCGATCCCCGGCAACACCTTGCAGGGTGTGATCGGCTACCGCGACATCGCCGATACCCAGGCCATGATCAACACCGCCAAGACCCACAAGCACGCTGTTGTGATCGGTGGAGGCCTGCTGGGCCTGGAAGCCGCCAACGGCCTGATGCTGCGCGGCATGCACGTGACCGTGGTACATATCGGCGAGTGGTTGCTGGAACGACAATTGGACAAGACCAGCGGTCAACTGCTGCAAACCGCCCTCGAAGCGCGCGGCCTGCACTTTCGCCTGCGCGAGCAAACCCAGGCGCTGCACGACGGGGGCAATGGCCGGGTCGGGTCGGTTGAATTCAAGAACGGCGACATCATCCCCGCCGACTTGGTGGTGATGGCCGCTGGCATTCGCCCCAACACCGAACTCGCGGAAAAATCCGGCATCCCCTGCAACCGCGGGATTCTGGTCAATGACACGATGCAAACCTACGACCCGAGGGTCTACGCCATCGGTGAATGCGCCAGCCATCGCGGCATCGCCTACGGCCTCGTCGCGCCCCTGTTCGAGCAAGCCAAAGTCTGCGCCAACCACCTCGCCCAATTGGGCTTCGCCCGCTATCAAGGTTCGGTGACGTCGACCAAATTGAAAGTCACCGGCATCGATCTGTTTTCTGCCGGCGACTTCATGGGCGGCGAAGGCACGGAAACCATCACCCTCTCCGATCCGATCGGCGGGATCTACAAAAAACTGGTGATCAAGGATGACGTGCTGGTCGGCGCCTGCCTGTACGGCGACACGGCCGATGGCGGTTGGTATTTCCGGCAGATTCGTGAGAATCACGCCATCGACGAGATCCGCGATCACCTGATGTTCGGTGAAAACGCTCTAGGTGACGTCGGGCATCAAGGTCAGGACAAAGCCATGAGCATGGCCGATACCGCCGAAGTGTGCGGTTGCAACGGCGTGTGCAAAGGCACCATCGTCAAGGCGATTCAGGAGCACGGACTGTTCAGTGTCGACGAGGTGAAAAAACACACCAAGGCTGCAAGTTCATGCGGCTCCTGCTCAGGGCTGGTGGAGCAGATCCTGATCAACACCGTGGGTGGCGCGGCGGACGTCAAACCGAAAAGCGAAAAAGCCATCTGCGGATGCAGCGACCTCAACCACGGCCAAATCCGCCAGGCCATCCGCGAGCAACATTTACTGACCATTGCCGGGACCATCAGCTACTTGAACTGGCGCACACCGAATGGCTGCGCCACGTGCCGCCCGGCCCTCAACTACTACCTGATTTCCACCTGGCCGGGTGAGGCAAAGGACGACCCGCAATCACGCCTGATCAACGAACGCGCCCACGCCAACATTCAAAAAGACGGCACCTATTCGGTTGTCCCGCGGATGTGGGGCGGCGTGACCAACCCTTCGGAACTGCGGCGCATCGCCGACGTCGCCGACAAGTACAACGTACCGATGGTCAAGGTCACCGGTGGCCAGCGCATCGACTTGCTGGGGATCAAGAAACAGGACTTGCCGGGCGTCTGGAAAGACCTCGACATGCCATCCGGTCACGCCTACGGCAAATCCATCCGCACCGTGAAGACCTGCGTTGGCAGCGAGTTCTGCCGCTTCGGCACCCAGAACTCCACCCAATTGGGCATCGAACTGGAGCATGACCTGTTCAACATGTGGTCACCGCACAAAGTGAAACTGGCGGTCTCCGGTTGCCCACGCAACTGCTCGGAAGCGGGCATCAAGGACGTAGGAATCATCGGCGTGGATTCCGGCTGGGAGATGTACATCGGCGGCAATGGCGGGATCAAAACCGAAGTCGCCGAGTTCTTCGTCAAGCTGAAAACCGCTGAAGAAGTTCGTGAATACAACGGCGCGTTCTTGCAGCTCTATCGCGAAGAAGCCTTCTACCTGGAGCGCACCGTGCATTACCTGCAACGGGTCGGCATGGAACACATCAAGAAAGCCGTGCTGGAGGACCCGGTGCGGCGCAAGGCACTCAATGATCGCCTGCAATTCTCGCTGTCGTTCGAGCAAGACCCGTGGAAGGAACGCCTGGCGCAGCCGCAGCTGAAAAAAGAGTTCGACGTCATTCCGTTGAAGAACCTGGAGGTGCTGGCATGAACTGGCTGGATATCTGCGCACTGGAAGACATCAATGCCCTGGGCTCGCGGATCATTGCCGGGCCGAAAGGTGATATCGCGATTTTTCGTACAAGCGACGATGAGGTTTTCGCCCTCGACGACCGCTGCCCACACAAGGGCGGGCCGCTGTCACAAGGCTTGGTGTACGGCAAACGCGTGGCCTGCCCGCTGCACAACTGGCAAATCGACCTGGAAGCCGGCGAAGCCCTGGCCCCTGACATCGGCTGCGCCCACCATCACTCGGCACGGGTCGAGAATGGTCGGGTGCTGCTGGCCCTGCGGGAAGCAAGCTGATGAACCGTCAAATCACCGCTTCTACCTGCTGCTATTGCGGCGTCGGCTGCGGTGTGCTGATCGAACATGACGACGAGCGCATCCTCGGCGTCAGTGGCGATCCGGCCCACCCGGCCAACTTCGGCAAATTGTGCAGCAAGGGATCAACCCTGCATTTGACCGGTGACCTGACTGCGCGAGCGCTCTATCCCGAACTGCGCCTGGGCAAAGGCCTGGCACGCAGCCGCACCGACTGGGACACCGCCCTCGATCATGCCGCCAGCGTTTTCGCCCGGACCATTGCCGAACACGGCCCGGACAGCGTGGCGTTCTACATTTCCGGGCAATTGCTGACCGAGGACTATTACGCCTTCAACAAACTGGCGCGGGCGTTGGTGGGCACCAACAACATCGACAGCAATTCGCGACTGTGCATGTCGTCGGCGGTGGTCGGCTACAAGCGCAGCCTGGGCGCCGATGCGCCACCGTGCAGTTATGAAGACGTGGAGTTGAGCGACTGCGTGATGATCGTCGGCAGTAACATGGCCTACGCCCACCCGGTACTTTTTCGTCGACTGGAAGAAGCCAAATCCCGCCGACCACAGATGAAAGTCATCGTCATCGATCCGCGTCGCACCGACACGTGCGATCTAGCTGACCTGCACTTGGCGATTCTTCCCGGGACCGATGTCGCCCTGTTCCATGGGATTTTGCACCTGCTGCTGTGGGAAGACTGGATCGACCGAGACTTCATCAAGGCCCACACCGACGGTTTGACCGAGCTGAAAAACCTGGTGCGCGATTACACACCGCAAATGGTTTCGCAGCTGTGTGGAATCAGCGTTGAGCAATTGCAGCAATGCGCCGAATGGGTCGGTACGACACCGAGTTTCCTGTCGTTGTGGTGCATGGGGCTAAACCAGTCCACCGCCGGCAGCGCGAAAAACAGCGCGCTGATCAATTTGCACCTGGCGACCGGGCAAATTGGCCGCCCCGGCGCAGGACCTTTCTCATTGACCGGTCAGCCGAACGCCATGGGCGGGCGGGAAACCGGCAGTCTGTCGAACCTGCTGCCAGGGCATCGCGACGCCGCCAACCCTGAGCATCGTGCCGATGTAGCGGCTTACTGGGGCGTCGATCAACTGCCTGAGAACCCTGGGCTGACGGCCATCGAGTTGTTTGACCAGGTCGGCCGCGGAAAAATAAAAGCACTGTGGATCGCTTGCACCAACCCCGCACAATCACTGCCTGATCAGACGGCTGTGCGTGCGGCACTTGAAACCTGCCCGTTCGTGGTGCTGCAAGAAGCCTTTCGTACCACTGAAACCGCCGGGTTTGCCGACCTGTTGTTGCCCGCTGCGAGCTGGGGTGAAAAGGAAGGCACCGTCACCAATTCGGAACGGCGTATTTCCCACGTCCGCCGGGCAATCGTCGCACCTGGTTCCGCGCGCCCGGACTGGGCGATCACGGTGGATTTCGCGCAGCGGCTGGAAAAACATTTACGCCCCGAATCCCCAAGTTTGTTTGCCTTTGAAACACCGGCGCAGGTGTTCGACGAATACAAATTACTGACCCGCGGCCGTGATCTGGACTTGTCCGGGGTCAGCCATGCGCTGATCGACCAGCTCGGCCCGCAGCAATGGCCATTTCCGGCCGGCGCCCGCCAAGGTACCGCCCGCCTCTATCTCGACGGTATCTTCCCGACTGCCAGCGGCCGCGCGCAATTCGTCGCCGACCCGTATCGCGCCGCCAAGGAACAACGGGATGCGCGTTTCCCACTGACGCTGATCACCGGTCGCCTGCGCGATCAATGGCACGGCATGAGCCGTACCGGCACTGCGGCGCAGCTGTTCGGTCATGTCAGCGAAGCGGTGTTGAGCCTGCACCCGGACGAGTTGCGCAGGCATCGCCTGCAACCAGGTGACTTGATCAGCCTGAAAAGCCGTCGCGGCGCCGTGATCGTGCCAGTCTCCAGCGATGACAGCGTGCGCCCGGGGCAGGCGTTTTTGCCGATGCATTTTGGTGACCGCTTCCTCAAGGGAGGTGTAAACACCCTCACCCTTGCGGCCTTCGATCCACTGTCGAAACAACCGGAACTCAAGCACAGCGGTGTGCGCCTTGAGCCCGTGCATTTGCCATGGCACCTGTTTGCGCTGATCGAGGGAGACATCCCACAGCATTTTGAGAGCCTACGCACCCTCTGCGAGGCGTTTTCCTACGCCAGCCTCAGCCTTGCCGGCCGTGAGCGCCCCGCGCTGCTGATACGCGCTGCCAGCGCCTTCGCGCCAGCCCCGAAACTGCTGCGTGACATTGATGAGTGCCTCGGGCTCCTCGATGGACCGGTTTTGGCATACGACGATCCACGGCGCTCCATCGGCAAGCGAGTGCGGATCGAGAACGGGCGCATCACCGCTATTCGCCTGGCGGGTGAAACTCTCGCCCAACACTGGTTGCAAAGCCTGTGGCTCGAAGGTCGCGCCGATGAGCAACTGCGGCGCTGGCTGCTCGCGCCCCTGAGCGCACCACCGGGGCAGATCGATGCCGCCTCGATCGGCAACAAAACCCTGTGCAACTGCAAAAACGTCAGCCAAAACGCAGTCTGCGCCGGTATCCGCCGTGGCCTGGACTTGCAAGGTTTGAAACAGGAATTGGGTTGCGGCACGCAATGCGGTTCGTGCGTCCCGGAAATCAAGCGTTTGCTGGCTGCTACTGCGCAGCCGGTCGCCGTCATCTCGTGAGGAAAACACTATGAGCGCAAAAGTCTGGCTGGTGGGTGCGGGTCCCGGCGACCCTGAATTACTGACGCTCAAGGCTGTGCGGGCACTGAGAGAAGCGGATGTGGTGCTGATCGACGATCTGGTCAACGAAGCGGTGCTGGAGCATTGCCCCGATGCGCGGATTATCCCGGTGGGTAAACGTGGCGGCTGCCGCTCAACCCCTCAAGCGTTCATTCACCGCCTGATGCTGCGTTATGCCCGACAGGGCAAATGCGTGGTACGGCTCAAGGGTGGTGATCCGTGCATCTTCGGTCGAGGTGGCGAAGAGGCGCAGTGGTTGCGCGAACGCGGGGTCGATACCGAATTGGTCAATGGCATCACCGCCGGGCTGGCAGGCGCGACGCAATGCGATATTCCGTTGACCTTGAGGGGCGTTGCCCGAGGAGTGACGTTGGTCACCGCCCACACCCAGGATGGCAGCAGCCTGAACTGGCAGGCACTGGCCCAAGGTGGCACGACGCTGGTGGTTTACATGGGGGTGGCGAAGCTCAGCGAGATACGCGAGCAATTGTTGGCCGGCGCGATGGCGGCAGATACGCCGGTGGCGATGATCGAAAACGCATCGCTGCCGCATCAACGGGAATGCCGCAGCACCCTGTCAGCCATGGAAGTAGATGCCGGCGCCTTTGAGTTGAAAAGCCCGGCCATTCTGGTGATCGGCGCAGTAGCGGCCAGTGCAACTCAATCCCTGTGGGGGTGTGAGTCACTGCGAAGACAAGTAAATCGATCTGAGTAGTTCTGACTTGCCTCACCAAATCGCAGACAAAGAAAAGCCCAGCCTAAGCCGGGCTTTTCTCAGAGCTTAAGGCTAATTACTTGCCTTTAGCTTCAACCTGCGCTTCTACGCGACGGTTTACAGCGCGACCTTCTGCAGTTTTGTTGTCAGCAACTGGGCGGGATTCGCCGTAGCCAACAGACTGAACGCGGGAGGATTCAACACCGTACTGGTTGGTCAGAACTTGTTTAACGGCGTTTGCACGACGCTCAGACAGTTTCTGGTTGTAAGCGTCAGGACCGACGTTGTCGGTGTGACCTTCAACAGTAGTGGTAGTCGATGGGTACTGCTTCATGAAATCAGCCAGGTTCTTGATGTCGCCGTAGCTGTTTGGCTTGACTACCGACTTGTCGAAGTCGAATTTCACGTCCAGCTCAACACGAACAACTTCAGCAACTGCCGGGCAGCCATCAGCGTCAACAGTTACGTTGGCTGGGGTGTCTGGGCACTTGTCAACGTTGTCGCACACGCCATCGTTGTCGCTGTCGGAGCAGACTTCTGGAGCTGGAGCTGCAGCGACTGGCTTGTTGCCGCCACCGAAGTTAACACCCAGACCTACGGAAGGAATGTAATCCCACTTGCCGTTGTCCAGTTTGTAGTCAGCTTCTACGCCAGCACGTGCGTAAACGTTTTCTACGAAGTAGTACTTAACGCCAGCGCCAGCAGTCAGGAAAGTCGACTGGTCACGGCCGCTGTGGCCGTCAGCTTGAACGTTGCTCATGCTGCCGTGCTTAACACCACCTTGAACGTAAGGACGCAGAGCGTCGCCGGCGTTGTTGAAGTGGTACTGAGCGTTCAGACCGAAGCTGTCGCCTTCGATTTTCTGCTTGCCAGTGTTGTTGTTCGAACGGGTGTAGTCTTCAGCGTTGTAGGTGAAGTTCAACGATACGTCGTCGGTCAAGAAGTAACCGATGGAGGCGCCAGGAGTGTAGCCGTCTTCAACGTTCTTAACGCTGTCGTTGTACTTCTTCCCGTAGTTGAGCTCGCCTTCAACTGCGCCTTGGCCTTGTGCCAGAGCGCCGAAAGAAGTAGCGGCAATAAGAGTACCAATGGCCAAGCCCAAGGTGTTTTTCAGTTTCATCCGTTAAATCCCCATCTGGTGATTGTAAAGCAGTCCCTCAAACCGGGGGACAACTCGGCGGCAAGTCTATCAGAACTTGCCTACACGTAAGAGATATTTGCGCTGAACTAAGTTTCAGCAATGCCTGCAAATTTCTCACGCAATTTATCTAGAGCACGTTTATACCGCATTTTTGTCGCACTCAATCCCATATGCATGATATCCGCGATCTCTTGAAATTCCAGCTCTGCGACAAATCGTAGCACCAGAATTTCACGGTCAATCGGATTTACATACACCAGCCAGCGATCAAGTCCACCCTTATCCTCAGGTTTCGGCGTCTTCTCTTCAGACGCTTCCTCGAGGGGGTCCAGACTCAAAGCGTCCATCAAGCGACGCTTTCGCCGTTCCTTCCGATACTGTGTGATGCATTCGTTGTACGTGATGCTATATAGCCATGTCTTGAACTTCGATTTACCCTCAAAGTTCTTCAGGCCATACAGCACCTTCAACATGACCTCCTGACAGACATCATCTGCGTCGCGATCGTTCCCAAGGTATCGGGCACAGACGTTAAATAATGTTCGCTGGTAACGCCGCATCAGTTCTTCATAGGCGCGCGTTACGTGAAACAGCTCGGTGTGCGAGCGCGCGACCAACTCCTCATCAGAGAGCTCGCGGGGGTCGTAGCGCGTGGAGAGCGATTGAGCTTTATTCAAAACAAGTCGGGCCGACAGTCAGGTCAATGTCCGCCGCAGCCCCTCAGGGCATTTTGCGGCGGCGTACATTAGCAGGGTTTGCCGGGTTAGCGGCTACTCACATGCTGCTCCAGGAGAATCCGATTTGAGAGAGAGACTAGCTCACCCTCATCGGTCAGCAATGTGGTTTTAACCGTGCCGATCTCTTCGATCTGGCCTTCGACCTCGCCAACACGCACTTGTTGCCCAACCTGATACAACTCACGCACATAGATTCCCGCAAGAATCTGACCGGCAATTTCCCGGCTTCCCAAACCCATGGCCAACGCTACCGCCAGACCAACGGTAATCAATACGATAACGATCACATGGTTGAGCAGGTCAGTCTTGACCTCCAACTGGCTGATCGCTACCGAGATACTGATGATGATCACCAGGCCCTGAGCAATACGTCCCAACCCGGAAGCATAGTCCAGACCTACGCCTTCTGCTGCGCCGCGCACCAATCCATTGGCCAGTTGTGCCAGCAAGACACCCACCAACAGGACCAGCGCCGCACCGAACACCTTCGGCAAATAGAGCGCAAGCATATCCAGCGTAGCTGAAACTCGTTCAAGTCCAAGGGATTCCGCTGCAGAAACCAGAAAAATAAGCAGAACGAACCAATAGACAATCTTGCCGATCAAGGTAGAGATCGGTACTTGAAGACCGGCCCGGGACAGTAATTTAGTCAGACCGGTACCGCCCATCAGGCGATCAAGACCCAGTTTGGCCAGCAGCTTGGACAGCAAAGTGTCCAAAAGTTTCGCCACGACAAAACCCAACAGCAGCACGACCAGTGCGCCGAACAGGTTCGGAATGAAGTTCGCAACCTTGGTCCATAACGCAGTCATTGCAGTGACGAGGCTCTGAGTCCAGAGATCAAGTTCCATATTCAATCAGCCTTATCAGCAGTGCGAACGGTAGGTTTACGGTGACGGGATACCGGCGAGATGTGGGCCGAGCCGTTATTGAGGGCGATCATCAGCGCGGGCAACCAGCGGCCCAACAGGCTGAACAGATCACCGGCGCCGACCTGGCGGTTGGCGGTTTTCAGTACACGCCCAAGGCACGCATCGTCGTCCCGGGTGGACGGTGATGCATTGAGCATGTCGCGCAAAGACTGTTCAAACGGATCGTGCATACGCACCTCTCGTGATGTCTGTGAAAGACGCGGTCAAATTTGCTCGGGTCACATGCCGCATGCTCAGACCCAGCGCAAACGTCGAAATAACCACCACTGCCCGACCGCCACCGAAACCATCATCAGGCACGCAATCAGGAAGCCATACGGACTGGCCGAGAACGGAATCCCACCCACATTGATCCCCAGAAGACCGGTCAAAAAACTCATCGGCAAAAAGATCCCGGTGATGATCCCGAAGCGGTACATCGTGCGATTCATCCGCACGCTCAAGCGTCTGTCTTCAGCCTCGAGAACCAGGCCCACCCGCTCGCGGGTCAATTCCAGCTCTTCCAGATACCGGGTCAGGCTGTTGTTCAATTCGTTCCAGTAATCCGCATCGTCGTCGACGAACCAGGGCAATTTGATCCGTGTCAGCTGACCGAATATATCTCGCTGCGGTGCCAGGAATCGTTTCAGCGCTGCGGCCCTGCGACGGATCTGCAAAATGGCTCCGTGCTCGGGAGTATACCGTTCGTCGGCATCCAGTTTTTCCTCTTCGTCATCGACCACTTCCGAGAGGCAACTGACCAGATCCTGCACTTTGTTGGTGAGGTACTGCGCCATATAGAGAACGAGTTCGGAGGCCGTTTTTGGCCCTTTGCCTTCGGCGAGCTGCACCAGCAATTCATCGGTTGCGCGCAATGGGCGCAATCGCAAGGAAATAACACGCTGGGCCGATGCAAAAATCCGCACCGAGACCATGTCTTCCGGTTCAGCGCCGGGGTTCAGGTTGACCCCGCGCAGAAACAGCAACAGTTCGGCATCCGGCAACGGCAACAGGCGCGGCCGGGTGTTTTCTTCGAGCAGAAGGTCACAGCTGAATTCACTCAAACCACTGGATTTACGCAGCCAGGTCTGAGTTTGCGGGTGACTGCGATCCCAGTGCAGCCACAGACTTTCATAAGCCTGAAGCTGCAAGTCATCGAGTTCAGTCCGGGCTATCGAACGCGCACCGCCTTTACCGTCCAGCACCAGGGCATGCACCAGGCCCCATTGCGCGTTTTCTTCCTCGAACATCCTCACTCCTTTGTTGGCAACGCTTTATTCAGGCATTTTCAGCGGGCTTGGCGAGATAATCACGCCATTGTTGTCCGCATAGATGTAATGGCCTGGATGGAACGTCACGCCCGCAAAGGTCACCGCAACATTGAGATCGCCAATACCGCGCTTGTCGGTTTTCATCGGGTGACTGGCCAGGGCCTGCACGCCCAGATCGGTCTGTGCAATGACGTCGACATCACGAATGCAACCGTAGATCACCAGCCCTTCCCAACCGTTTTTCGCGGCTTTCTCGGCGATCATGTCGCCCAGCAGCGCACGACGCAGGGAACCGCCACCGTCGACTACCAACACCTTGCCATTGCCCTTGAGCTCGGCTTGTTCCTTGACCAGCGAGTTGTCTTCGAAGCACTTGATGGTCACGATTTCGCCGCCGAACGAATCACGGCCACCGAAATTGCTGAACATCGGTTCCAGCACCTGCACCAGCTCCGGATAGGCGTCGCACAGGTCAGGCGTGAGGTAATGATTCATCGAGAAACTCCTGTAAAAAAGAAGACAGTCGAGTTGGCCGCGCTGAATGAAACGTTAATTCAGTCACTGAAAATGACCAGAACAACACAATGCGTCATATCTTAGCCTCAAGCCGACCAGAGCGAAATGCCCTTGTTAGAGCATCGGGCTCAAATGGCCGCGGCCAGATCCGGCTTGTCGCCCAACAATGGCGTCAGTTGATCGCCCAACCAACGGGCCACCAACGGCCAGACCTCTGCCTGAGCCGCTTTGCTGACGAGCATTTCCACGTGACCGAAATTGTCGCCAAAGCCATGCTCACGCCCAAGGTTCATGAACTGCTTGTGTTCGCTACCAATCTGCTCGAACAGTTTGTGGCA
Source organism: Pseudomonas sp. B21-040 (assembly GCF_024748695.1). Taxonomy (NCBI): domain Bacteria; kingdom Pseudomonadati; phylum Pseudomonadota; class Gammaproteobacteria; order Pseudomonadales; family Pseudomonadaceae; genus Pseudomonas; species Pseudomonas sp. B21-040. The sequence continues at coordinate 2,009,461 of NZ_CP087176.1, read as the reverse complement.
TGCCCACGTCGGGTCCTGATGATCGCCAACCGCGCTCACCGCTAACACCGGCACCTGAACGTTGGCCAATCCGGCCCACCAGTCCTTGTCGACATCGCCAAAGCGCCCGAACAAACCGTACCAACGCATGCTTTCCAGGGCCAGGCCAATCGGCTCGTCTTCCGGGCCACGCTTGAGCCGTGAGCCCGACAGCTGCGCAAAGCGCTTGAGAATGAAGCGTCCGCCCCACTCCACCGGGGGAATCTTCAACGGCCAGTAAGTGCGGCTGACTTGCGTGCCGAAAAACGCCGCAGACGCCACCACAGGCTCACCGATGTACTCACCGCCCAATGCCGCCGCCAGGGTAATCCCGCCCAGCGAGTGACCGATCCAATGCGGGACCTGGCCACTTTGCTCGCGCACAAAAGCACCGATGGCCGGCAGGTCGTAACGAGCGTAGTCGGCGACGCGGTTCTTGCGGTAGTTCTGATTGCGCTGGGACAGGCCATGGCCGCGCATTTCCGGAATCCATACATCAAACCCCAGACGCGTCAGATAAGCGCCCAACCCCAAGCCTTTCGGGGAAAACCAGAAGCGTCGATTGGAAAAGCTGCCGTGCAACAGAATCACCGGCACGCCACGCACCGCCGCTTCATCGGCCATGCCCAGTCGCGTGACGGCCAATTCAACGGTGCCATCAGGGCTGTTGCCCGGCTTCAAACGGTAAACGTCTTCGCTCAGATCGCCGCGCCGTTCGGCGCTGATCAGGGCGACAGGAAATAGGTTGCTGCTGCTTTGCATAATGCTCTTGCACAAAAAAGGGCGGCATCCAGAGGAGCCCGCCCTACTCAAATCTTAAAGCCCCGGCCACTTGACCGGGGCTTCATTCACATCAAGCCTGCGCCTGACCCTCAGCCAGGAAGAACCAGGTTTCCAGTACGGAATCGGGGTTCAACGAAACGCTTTCAATGCCCTGCTCCATCAGCCACTTGGCCAGGTCCGGGTGGTCCGAAGGACCCTGACCGCAAATGCCGATGTACTTGCCGGCCTTGTTGCACGCGGCGATGGCGTTGGCCAGCAGCTTCTTGACCGCCGGATTACGCTCATCGAACAGGTGCGCGATGATCCCGGAGTCACGATCCAGGCCCAGCGTGAGCTGAGTCAGGTCGTTGGAGCCGATCGAGAAGCCGTCGAAGAATTCGAGGAACTCTTCAGCGAGGATCGCGTTGGATGGCAGTTCGCACATCATGATGATGCGCAGACCGTTTTCGCCGCGAGCCAGACCGTTTTCGGCCAGCAGATCGATCACTTGGCTGGCTTCGCCCAGGGTACGGACGAACGGCACCATGATTTCGACGTTGGTCAGACCCATCTCGTTGCGCACGCGCTTGAGGGCGCGGCACTCGAGTTCGAAGCAGTCACGGAACGATTCGCTGATGTAACGCGAGGCGCCACGGAAGCCCAGCATCGGGTTTTCTTCTTCCGGCTCGTAGAGCTTGCCGCCGATCAGGTTCGCGTATTCGTTGGACTTGAAGTCCGACAGACGCACGATGACCTTTTTCGGCGTGAACGCTGCAGCCAGGGTGCTGATGCCTTCCACCAGTTTGTCGACGTAGAAGTCGACCGGGTCGTTGTAACCGGCGATGCGCTTGTCGACGCTGTCCTTGATGTCCTGCGGCAGGCCGTCGTAGTTCAACAGCGCTTTCGGGTGAACACCGATCATGCGGTTGATGATGAACTCCAGACGGGCCAGGCCCACACCGGCGTTCGGCAGCTGCGCGAAGTCGAAGGCGCGGTCGGGGTTGCCGACGTTCATCATGATTTTGAACGGCAGGTCCGGCATCGCGTCGACGGAGTTCTTCTTGATGTCGAAGCCCAGTTCGCCTTCGAAGATGTAACCGGTGTCGCCTTCAGCGCAGGAAACGGTCACGCCCTGGCCGTCTTTCAACAGCTGGGTGGCGTTGCCGCAACCGACCACGGCCGGGATGCCCAGCTCGCGAGCGATGATCGCCGCGTGGCAGGTACGACCGCCACGGTTGGTGACGATGGCGCTGGCGCGCTTCATGACCGGTTCCCAGTCCGGGTCGGTCATGTCGGAAACCAGCACGTCGCCCGGCTGGACTTTGTCCATCTCGGACACGTCCTTGATGATGCGAACCTTGCCGGCGCCAATGCGCTGGCCAATGGCGCGACCTTCAACCAGCACGGTGCCGGTTTCTTTCAACAGGTAACGTTCCATGACGTTGGCCTGGGTACGGCTCTTCACGGTTTCAGGGCGAGCCTGAACGATGTAGAGCTTGCCGTCGTCGCCGTCTTTGGCCCATTCGATGTCCATCGGGCACGCGTAGTGCTTCTCGATGATCATCGCTTGCTTGGCCAGCTCGCTGACTTCGGCGTCGCTCAGGCAGAAACGTGCGCGATCAGCCTTGTCGACGTCGATGGTCTTGACCGATTTACCGGCCGTGGCGACTTCGCCGTAGATCATCTTGATGGCTTTGCTGCCCAGGTTGCGGCGCAGGATGGCTGGGCGACCAGCGGCCAGCGTGCCTTTGTGGACGTAGAACTCATCCGGGTTCACGGCGCCTTGTACGACGGTTTCACCCAGGCCGTAGGCGCCGGTGATGAACACCACGTCACGGAAACCCGATTCGGTATCGAGGGTGAACATCACACCGGCAGTGCCGGTTTCGGAGCGGACCATGCGCTGAACGCCGGCCGACAGGGCCACCAGCTTGTGGTCGAAGCCCTGGTGCACGCGATAGGAAATCGCACGGTCGTTGAACAGGGAAGCGAACACCTCTTTGGCGGCGCGGATAACGTTTTCCACACCACGGATGTTCAGGAAGGTTTCTTGCTGACCGGCGAAGGAAGCGTCCGGCAAGTCTTCGGCGGTAGCGGAAGAGCGCACGGCCACGGCCATGTCAGGGTTGCCGGCCGACAGCGTGGCGAACGCGGTGCGGATCTCGGCGTTGAGCTTCTCGGGGAATTCGGCTTCCATGATCCATTGACGGATCTGGGCGCCAGTGCGGGCCAGGGCGTTGACATCGTCGACATCCAGGGCATCGAGGGCGGCGTGGATCTGATCGTTCAAGCCGCTCAGTTCCAGAAAATCACGATAAGCCTGAGCTGTCGTGGCGAATCCACCGGGCACCGAAACACCGGCACCTGCCAGGTTACTGATCATCTCGCCCAGGGATGCGTTCTTGCCCCCCACATGCTCAACATCGTGTTTGCCGAGCTTATCGAGGGAAACTACGTACTCTACCAAGGTGATCTCTCCACTAACTGTGTTGGAAAAGCTCAGGAGCCGGCTGCTCGGAGGAGCGTTTGCCAGCTGTATGGCCTGGACCTGGAAAATAAGTGAGAATGCGGGCCACTGGCGGCCAACAAACCGCGCCTATCATATCCAAGATTCGTCTTTAGCTTAAGGCCCAAGGTGCAAATGAAACGATCTGCTTTCTTTATTTCCGACGGGACAGGCATCACAGCCGAAACCCTGGGTCAAAGCCTCCTGGCGCAGTTCGAAAACATTACCTTCAGCAAATTCACGCGACCGTATATCGATAGCGTGGATAAAGCGCGGGCCATGGTACAACAAATCAACAAAGCCGCCGAAAATGACGGCTTCCGGCCGATTATTTTCGACACCATCGTCAACCAGGACATTCGTGAGATTCTCGCGACCTCAAATGGTTTCATGATCGACATTTTCTCGACGTTCCTGGCACCGCTTGAACAGGAATTGACCGAGCATTCTTCCTACACCGTCGGCAAATCCCATTCCATTGGCGCCAACACCAACTACATGGAGCGTATCGAGGCCGTGAACTTCGCCCTCGACAACGACGATGGTGCCCGCACGCACTATTACGACAAGGCCGATTTGATCCTGGTCGGCGTGTCGCGTTGCGGCAAAACCCCGACATGCCTGTACATGGCCATGCAATTCGGTATTCGCGCGGCCAACTACCCGCTGACCGAAGACGACATGGAGCGCCTGACACTGCCGAACGCCCTGCGCGCCCATCAACACAAGCTGTTCGGCCTGACCATCGACCCGGACCGCCTCACCGCGATCCGCAACGAGCGCAAGCCCAACAGCCGCTATTCGAGCTATGCCCAGTGCGAGTTCGAGGTGCGAGAAGTGGAAAACCTGTTCCGCCGCGAGAACATTGCGCACATCAACTCCACGCATTTTTCCGTCGAAGAAATCTCGGCGAAAATTCTCGTGGAGAAAGGTGTGGAGCGGCGGTTCAAGTAGTTCTGCGGCGCTTGATTGATCGCAATCGCTCCCACAGGGATCCTCAGTGGACACAATATTTGTGAACGACTGAGGCCCCTGTGGGAGCATGGCTTGCCCGCGATGAACGATTACTCGGTCTCGACCAACGCCCCCACCAACGCTTCAAACCCTCGCAACAACAATCGATCATCCCCCGCCGAGTTACACACACTCGCCCGAACACACTGCGCAACGGCGGCATGCCCAACCGCAAACGCCTCCGCTGTCGCCACCCGATAATTTTTCTCCTTGAGCTCCGCCGCAATCTGCGACGCCCGCCACGGCTCAGGCACTTCGATCCAGAAATGCGGACTGTGGGAATGAGTCTTGTACACCGCCCCTTCCAGCAACCCCGCCACCAATGATTTACGACGGCTGATCTCGGCAATTTGCTGCGCCAACAACTGCTCGGCCATGCCGTTTTCTATCCACAGGCTCGCCACTTCCAACGTCAACGGACTGGCCATCCAGCAGGTCCCGCGCACCGCGGCGCTCAAGCGTCCGATCAACGGCTGCGGCGCGTGCAGATAGCCAACCCGTAACCCCGCTGAAACAGCCTTGCTCAAACTGCCGATCAGCACCGAGCGCTCCGGGGCGAAATAGCTCAGCGGCAACGGTCGCTGTTGAGCCAATACCGCGTGGGCTTCGTCTTCGAAGATCAGCAGATTGTGCTGACGACAGACCTGTGCAATCGCCTCGCGTCGTGCGACGGACATCACCGCAGCCGTAGGATTCTGGATCGTCGGCGTGCAGTACAGCGCAGAAACCCGGTGCTGACGGCAAATGTCCTCCAGCGCTTGCGGCATCAGCCCTTCATCGTCCATCGCGATGCCGATGAGTTTGATTCCCAGCATCCGTGCAACACTGATCAACCCCGGATAAGTCAGGTGTTCCGTCACCAACGTATCACCGGATTTGAGCAGCGCCATCAGGGCACACAACAGACCGTGCTGGCCGCCATTCACGCAGACAATCTGATCCGCGTGCGGCGCAAACGCACCGTGCTGAAGCCAACGTGCACCCGCCTCGCGGTAGTGCTGCAAACCGACATCGGCGGTGTAGCCGCTGACGCGCTGCATCGCTGCAGAATCGAGCGACACGGCGTGCAGACTCTGGCTCAGAAACAGCGCCTCCTGCCCCGGAATCGGCTGATTGCGGCTCATGTCAAAAAACGGCTGCGGTTCGTCGCTGACATTGCGAAAGCCTGCGTCTCGCACACGCTCCATCCCTTGCTGACGCACATACGTCCCGTCACCGACGCGAGCGACTACCACACCGATTCGTTCGAGTTCGCCGTAAGCGCGACTGACGGTGCCGATGGTCACACCGACGCTATCGGCCAGCAGTCGATGGGGCGGCAATTTGCAGCCGGGTTCGATCAATCCGTCGACAATGCTTTTGTGCACGGCATCGGCAAGGCGCTTGTACTTCACGCCCACACCATTGGCGAGCCCGTCGCGCAGAATTGACACCATGGCAATACTTGTTTTGACAGTCATTGATGCCCCGAATAGCGTGCTGAAAACAGGTGCAATCATGGATAGACCGTTTACAGATGCAGGTCAATTGCGCCGACTCCGGGAGCTCGATCATGTCCGTCGCCATCAGCACGTCTTCAACCCCTGAAAAACCCTGGCTGGCCGCGCTCGTTACCAGTGTGTTGTTCCTGATCGTGTGCCTGAGTTGGGGCACGACCTGGCTGGGGATCAAGATTGCCGTTGAAACGGTGCCGCCATTGACCGCGGCCGGGTTGCGCTTCCTGATGGCCTTTCCACTGTTCCTGACCTTCGCGCTGTTGCGTCGTGAACCGCTGCGATTTCCGAAAAAAAGCCGCTGGTTTTTTGTGTTCGTCACGCTGTCGTACTTCAGCCTGCCGTACTACTTGCTCAACTACGGCGAGATGCACGTTTCGTCCGGGCTGACCGCCCTGCTGTTCAGTTGCATGCCCGTGTTCATCCTGGTGTTTTCGGCGTTGTTCCTGCGGGAAAAAATCTACCCGTCACAGGTACTCGGCATCGTCATTGGCTTCGGCAGTTTGTTCATGATTATTCGCAGCCAGGGCCTGCATCTGGACCATGCCGAATTGTTCGGAGTGTTGGCCATTCTCTGCGCCGCAGTGATGCATGCGTTGTGTTATGTGGTGACCAAAAAACACGGCACGGCGATCAGCGTGATCACCTACAACACCTTGCCCATCGGCATTGCCGGATTGATGTTGTTCGTCGCCGGACTGACGGTCGAAGCGCCGGTGTTTACGGCCATCAGCCTGCGTTCATGGAGTGCCCTGTTCTATCTCGGGCTGGTGGCCTCGGTGGGCGGTTTTATCGTTTATTTCCTGCTGCTCAAACGGCTGAGCCCAATCATTTTGTCGTTCGTGTTTATCATCTTTCCGGTGTTCGCCGTGATCATCGGCGCCTGGTACGAGGGGCAAACCTTGTCCCGGGAACTGATGATCTACTCGGCGATTTTGCTGACAGGGTTTGCGATCACCAAACTGCCTGTGGAAAAGTGGCTCAGATGACCAACAAATCCATGAAGCGGTTGACCGGCATGGCTTCGAGGGCAGTCTGATCCTTGCACAGCGTAACAATCTGCGCACTGCGCTGAGCGGTAAAACGCGTCGCCAGATTCGCTTTGAACTTGTCTTCCAGCAGCGGGATACCGTCGGCGCGACGACGGCGATGACCGATTGGATACTCCACCACCACGTTCTCGGTGCTGGAGCCGTCCTTGAAGAACACTTGCACCGCATTGGCAATGGAGCGTTTGTCGGCTTCCAGGTATTCACGGGTGAAGCGCGGGTCTTCGACGATGACCATTTTCTCGCGCAGCACATCGATGATCGGATGCGCAGCGTGGAAGTCGTCTTCGTAGTGCTCGGCCACCAGAGTGCCGAACGCCAACGGCACGGCGGTCATGTACTGGAGGCAGTGATCGCGGTCGGCGGCGTTGGCCAGCGGGCCGACTTTGGAAATGATGCGGATCGCCGACTCGTGGGTGGTGATGACGATGCGGTCTATCTCGTGCAGACGATTGCGAACCAGCGGGTGCAACGTCACGGCGGCTTCACAGGCGGTTTGCGCATGAAACTCCGCCGGGAAGCTGATTTTGAACAGCACGTTTTCCATCACATAACTGCCGTACGGCCGCGAGAAACTGAAGGCTCGTTTGCCTTCAGGCTTGAGCGCCAGATCGTTGTTGGTGTGGCTGAACAAGACGTCGTAAAAGCCCCATTGCTTGGCCGTCAGCACACCGGGAATTCCCATCTCGCCACGCATCGCGATGTCTGCCAGCCGCACGCCACGACTGGTCGCATCCCCGGCCGACCAGGACTTACGCGAGCCGGCATTTGGCGCATGCCGATAGGTGCGCAGCGCCTGGCCGTCGGCGAATGCATGGGACAACGCCGACAACAATTGCTCGCGATTGGCGCCCATGAGTTTGGCGGTGACGGCAGTCGAGGCCACTTTCACCAGCACGACGTGATCGAGGCCTACGCGATTGAAGGAGTTTTCCAGGGCGATCACGCCTTGAATTTCGTGGGCCATGATCATCGCTTCCAGCACCGCGCGAACAGTCAGCGGCGCCTCGCCATTGACCAGACGTTTTTGCGAGAGGTGATCGGCCACCGCGAGAATCGCGCCAAGGTTGTCTGACGGATGCCCCCATTCGGCGGCGAGCCAGGTGTCGTTGTAATCGAGCCAGCGCACGGTGCAGCCGATATCCCACGCCGCTTTGACCGGATCAAGTCGATAAGGGGTGCCCGGCACACGAGCACCGAACGGCACGACGGTGCCTTCGACGATAGGCCCCAGGTGTTTGGTGCATTCGGGAAACCGCAGGGCCAGAAGACCGCAGCCGAGTGTGTCCATCAGGCAGTTGCGGGCGGTGTCGAGGGCTTCTTGGGATTCGATTTTGAAGGTAAGGACATAGTCGGCAATGTCCTGTAGGACACGGTCGTACTCGGGGCGGATGTTCTGGTCGACGTTGGCACTCATGTTCGATTCACTCTTGAAGTGGTTCGTTGATGGGACCTCGGTTCAGGGATAAGTCTCGGTTGGTGTAACCATTCTTGTTATTGAAATGCAATAACCTGTGGGAGCGGGCTTGCCCGCGATAGCGGTGTATCAGCCGACATCAATTTCGGATGTGCGGGCCTCATCGCGGGCAAGCCCGCTCCCACAGGGTTTAGCGTTTATCTCAGAACGAATCACCCGGTACACGGACGTAACCTTCCATCAACACCCGCGCACTGCGGCTCATGATGGCTTTTTTCACGACCCATTCACCGTTGACCAGACTGGCTTCGGCACCGACACGCAGCGTGCCCGACGGATGCCCGAAGCGCACCGCGTTGCGTTCGACACCGCCGGCGGCGAGGTTCACCAACGTGCCGGAAATAGCGGCCGCCGTGCCGATGGCCACCGCTGCGGTGCCCATCATCGCGTGGTGCAATTTGCCCATCGACAGCGCACGCACCAACAGGTCGACATCGCCCGCCGCAATCGCCTTGCCGCTGGACGAAACGTAGTCCGCCGGTTTGGCCACGAAAGCCACTTTCGGGGTGTGTTGACGCTTGGCCGCTTCGTCGATGTTCGAAATCAGGCCCATGCGCAATGCGCCATAAGCGCGGATGGTTTCGAACATCAGCAGCGCTTTCGGATCGCTGTTGATCGCGCCTTGCAACTCGGTGCCGGTGTAACCGATGTCCTGGGCATTGACGAAAATCGTCGGGATGCCGGCATTGATCATGGTCGCCTTGAAGGTGCCGACGCCGGGTACTTCGAGGTCATCCACCAGGTTGCCGGTAGGGAACATCGAACCGCCGCCGCCCTCTTCTTCCGCTGCTGGGTCCATGAATTCGACCTGCACTTCGGCGGCTGGAAAGGTCACACCATCGAGTTCGAAATCACCGGTTTCCTGCACTTCACCGTTGGTGATCGGCACATGGGCAATGATGGTCTTGCCAATGTTGGCCTGCCACACGCGAACCACGGCCACGCCGTTGTGCGGAATGCGGCTGGCTTCGACCAGGCCGTTACTGATGGCGAACGAACCGACCGCTGCCGTCAGGTTGCCGCAGTTGCCGCTCCAGTCGACGAAAGGCTTGTCGATGGACACCTGACCGAACAGGTAATCAACGTCGTGATCGGCCTTGAGGCTTTTCGACAGGATCACGGTTTTGCTGGTGCTGGACGTCGCACCGCCCATGCCGTCGATTTGCTTGTCGTACGGGTCGGGGCTGCCGATCACGCGCAGCAGTAAAGCATCGCGGGCCGGGCCTGGAACCTGTGCCGCTTCGGGCAGATCTTGCAGGCTGAAAAACACGCCTTTGCTGGTGCCGCCACGCATGTAGGTGGCAGGGATTTTGATCTGAGCTGCGTGAGCCATGTGCTCGTTACTCCTTACCTTGAAAACAGACACGGGACTTGAAGTCCCGTGTCTGTACAGCGTGTGTTAAACGGCGACTGCCGACTCTTCGAGGAAGTCCTGGGCAAAGCGTTGCAACACGCCACCCGCTTCGTAGATCGACACTTCTTCGGCGGTGTCGAGGCGGCAGGTCACCGGCACATCGACGCGCTCGCCGTTCTTGCGATGGATCACCAACGTCAGCTCGGCACGCGGTGTGCGCTCGCCGATCACGTCGTAGGTTTCGCTGCCGTCGATGGCCAGGGTGTGACGGTTGGTGCCGGCCTTGAACTCCAGCGGCAACACGCCCATGCCCACCAGGTTGGTGCGGTGAATGCGCTCGAAGCCTTCAGCGGCAATCGCTTCCACACCCGCCAGACGCACGCCCTTGGCTGCCCAGTCGCGGGACGAACCCTGACCGTAGTCAGCGCCGGCAATGATGATCAGCGGCTGCTTGCGTTCCATGTAGGTTTCAATCGCTTCCCACATGCGCATCACTTGGCCTTCCGGCTCGACGCGAGCCAGCGAACCCTGCTTGACCTTGCCGTTTTCCAGAACCATTTCGTTGAACAGTTTCGGGTTGGCGAAGGTCGCGCGCTGCGCGGTCAGGTGGTCACCACGGTGAGTCGCGTAGGAGTTGAAGTCCTCTTCCGGCAGGCCCATTTTCGCCAGGTATTCGCCGGCGGCGCTGTCCAGCATGATCGCGTTGGACGGCGACAGGTGATCGGTGGTGATGTTGTCCGGCAGTACCGCCAGCGGGCGCATGCCCTTGAGCGGACGAGCGCCGGCCAGCGCGCCTTCCCAGTACGGCGGACGGCGGATGTAGGTGCTCATTTCGCGCCAGTCGTACAGCGGCGCGACTTTCGGGCCAGTGTCTTCGTGGATGGCGAACATCGGAATATAGACCTGGCGGAACTGCTCCGGCTTCACCGATGCCTTGACCACGGCGTCGATTTCTTCGTCGCTCGGCCAGATGTCCTTCAGGCGGATTTCCTTGCCATCGACCACGGCCAGCACATCTTTTTCGATGTCGAAACGGATGGTCCCGGCAATGGCGTAAGCGACCACCAATGGCGGCGAAGCAAGGAACGCTTGCTTGGCGTACGGGTGAATCCGGCCGTCGAAGTTACGGTTACCGGAGAGCACCGCCGTGGCGTACAGATCGCGGTCGATGATTTCTTGCTGGATCACCGGATCGAGTGCGCCGGACATGCCGTTGCAGGTGGTGCAAGCGAAGGCGACGACACCGAAACCGAGCTTGTCCAACTCATCGGTCAGGCCGGCTTCATCCAGATACAGGGCGACGGTTTTCGAACCCGGGGCCAGGGACGACTTGACCCATGGCTTGCGGGTCAGACCGAGCTTGTTGGCGTTACGCGCCAGCAGGCCGGCAGCGATCACGTTGCGCGGGTTACTGGTGTTGGTGCAGCTGGTGATGGCGGCGATGATGACGGCGCCATCGGGCATTTGACCCGGTACATCGTCCCATTGGCCGGAGATGCCTTTGGCGGCCAGATCCGAAACCGCCACACGGGCGTGCGGGTTGCTCGGGCCAGCCATGTTGCGCACGACCGTCGACAGGTCGAAGGTCAAGCCGCGCTCGTATTGCGCGCCTTTCAGGCTGTCGGCCCACAAGCCAGTGGTCTTGGCGTAATGCTCGACCAACTGCACCTGATCGTCTTCACGGCCGGTGAGTTTGAGGTAGTCGATGGTTTGCTGGTCGATGTAGAACATCGCAGCCGTAGCGCCGTATTCCGGGGCCATGTTGGAAATGGTTGCGCGGTCGCCGAGGGTCAGCGCGGCGGCGCCTTCACCGAAGAACTCCAGCCATGCGCCAACGACTTTTTGCTTGCGCAGGAACTCGGTCAACGCCAGCACCATGTCGGTGGCGGTGATGCCCGGTTGCAGCTTGCCGGTCAATTCAACGCCGACGCTTTCCGGCAGACGCATCCAGGAAGCACGACCGAGCATGACGCTCTCGGCTTCCAGGCCACCCACACCGATGGCGATCACACCCAGCGCATCGACGTGCGGGGTGTGGCTGTCGGTGCCGACGCACGTGTCGGGGAACGCCACGCCGTCACGTACCTGGATCACCGGAGACATTTTCTCCAGGTTGATCTGGTGCATGATGCCGTTGCCTGGCGGGATCACGTCGACGTTCTTGAACGCCTTTTTGGTCCAGTTGATGAAGTGGAAACGGTCTTCGTTGCGACGGTCTTCGATGGCGCGGTTCTTCTCGAACGCCTCCGGATCGAAGCCACCGCGCTCGACGGCCAGGGAGTGGTCGACGATCAATTGAGTCGGCACCACCGGGTTTACTTGCGCAGGATCGCCGCCTTGCAGGGCGATGGCGTCACGCAGGCCGGCGAGGTCGACCAGTGCGGTCTGGCCGAGAATGTCGTGGCACACCACACGGGCCGGGAACCACGGGAAATCGAGGTCGCGCTTGCGTTCGATGAATTGCTTCAGGGAATCGGTGAGCGTGGCCGGGTCGCAGCGACGCACCAGGTTTTCCGCCAGCACGCGGGAGGTGTACGGCAGGGTGTCGTAGGCGCCGGGCTGGATGGCCTCGACCGCCGCGCGGACGTCGAAATAATCCAGATGGCTGCCGGGAAGCGTTTTACGGAATTGTGTGTTCATCGTCAGGACTCGGGTCACGGTAGTTACAAAGGGTGGGGCCTGGCATTGCATTGAAACCGATCCCCTGTAGGAGCCGAGCTTGCTCGCGATGGCGGTGTATCAGACGACATCAATGTTGAATGTCAGTCCGTCATCGCGAGCAAGCTCGGCTCCTACAGGTTTGCGGTTAGCCGGCCTCCACCATTCAGCGTTGTTCGATTGGCACGAACTTGCGCTGCTCAACGCCGGTGTACTCGGCGCTTGGGCGGATGATGCGGTTGTTGGCGCGCTGTTCGTACACGTGTGCAGCCCAGCCTGTCAGGCGCGAGCAGACGAAAATCGGGGTGAACAACTTGGTCGGAATGCCCATGAAGTGGTACGCCGAGGCATGGTAGAAGTCGGCGTTCGGGAACAGTTTCTTTTGCTCCCACATGGTCTTGTCGATGGCTTCGGAAACCGGGAACAACACCTTGTCGCCCACTTCGTCCGCGAGTTTTTTCGACCAGCCCTTGATCACCTCGTTGCGCGGATCGTTGTCCTTATAGATCGCGTGACCGAAGCCCATGATCTTGTCCTTGCGCTCGAGCATGCCGAGGGTGCCTTCGATCGCCGCTTCCGGCGAGCTGAAGCGCTCGATCATTTCCATCGCCGCTTCGTTGGCGCCGCCGTGCAGTGGACCGCGCAGCGAACCGATTGCAGCAGTGATGCAGGAAAACAGGTCCGACAAGGTGGACGCGCAAACACGCGCAGTGAACGTCGAGGCGTTGAACTCGTGCTCTGCGTAGAGGATCAGCGAAACGTTCATCACCTTGACGTGCAACTCGCTCGGCTTCTTGCCGTGCAGCAGGTGCAGGAAGTGGCCGCCGATGGATTGCTCGTCGCTCACGCAGTCGATGCGCTTGCCTTCGTGGCTGAAGCGATACCAGTACGTCATGATCGCCGGGAACGCGGCCAGCAGACGGTCGGTTTTGTCGTGTTGCTCGGAGAAGTTGTTCTCCGGCTCCAGGTTGCCCAGGAACGAGCAGCCGGTACGCATCACGTCCATCGGGTGGGCGTCGGCGGGGATGCGTTCCAGTACTTCTTTCAAGGCTTGCGGCAGGTCCCGCAGCTTGCTCAGTTTGGCGACGTAGGCGGCCAGTTGCGCTTTGCTCGGCAGTTCGCCGTAGAGCAGCAGGTAAGCGACTTCTTCGAATTGCGCGTCCGCCGCCAACTCACGAACGTCATAGCCACGATAGGTCAAACCGGCGCCCGACTGGCCCACGGTGGACAGTGCGGTTTGCCCGGCAACCTGGCCACGGAGCCCGGCGCCACTGAGTACTTTTGCTTCGGCCATTGCTGTCTCCAGTATTTTTTGAATTTGTCAGGGAATCTGCAATTTCTTTCAGATTTACATCGCACATCCGTAGCAGCTGTCGAGCACCGCGAGGCAGCGTCCGGCTGCGAAGCAGTCGTAAATCCTCGCCTGATTTGGCGAGTCCTTCGGCCTCGAACGCAGCCTCGCGGGCTCGGCAGCTGCTACATGATTGCGTCCTTCATTACTTCTTCGCGGCGAACAACGCATCGAGCTTCTGCTCGAAGGTGTGGTAGTCGATGCGATCGTAAAGCTCCATGCGGGTCTGCATAGTGTCGATGACGTTCTGTTGCGTGCCGTCCCGGCGGATAGCGGTGTAGACGTTTTCCGCGGCTTTGTTCATCGCACGGAAGGCGGACAGCGGGTACAGCACCAGCGATACATCGGCACCGGCGAGTTGCTCGGTGGTGTACAGCGGTGTTGCACCGAATTCGGTGATGTTGGCCAGGATCGGGGCTTTCACACGACTGGCGAACAGCTTGTACATGTCCAGTTCGGTGATGGCTTCCGGGAAGATCATGTCGGCGCCGGCCTCGATGCACGCAGCCGCGCGATCCAGGGCAGACTCCAGGCCTTCGACGGCCAGGGCGTCGGTACGGGCCATGATCACGAAGCTGTCATCGGTACGCGCATCAACGGCAGCCTTGATGCGGTCGACCATTTCCTGCAACGACACGATTTCTTTATTTGGGCGGTGACCGCAGCGCTTGGCGCCGACCTGGTCTTCGATGTGAACGGCTGCGGCGCCGAACTTGATCATCGACTTCACGGTGCGGGCAACGTTGAACGCCGAAGAACCGAAACCGGTGTCCACATCCACCAGCAGCGGCAGGTCGCAAACGTCGGTGATGCGACGCACGTCGGTCAGCACGTCATCCAGGCCAGTGATGCCCAGGTCCGGTACGCCGAGGGAGCCGGCAGCCACCCCGCCACCCGACAGGTAGATCGCCTTGAAACCGGCGCGCTTGGCCAGCAACGCGTGGTTGGCGTTGATCGCGCCGACCACTTGCAATGGATGCTCGCTGGCGACCGCATCGCGGAAACGCTGGCCTGGAGTGCTCTTGTTCAAACTCATGACTCACCTCGTTTGGCTGTCGGGTTAGCGCCGTCCTGGTAATGACGGGCGATATTGCGTTTGGAGGCGCCGATGTGACGGCGCATCAACAACTCGGCCAGCTCACCGTCACGGTCGGCGATGGCATCGAGAATTCGGTGGTGCTCGGCAAACGCCTGATGTGGGCGATTGGGTACGGTGGAGAACTGGATGCGGTACATGCGCACCAATTGATAAAGCTCGCCACAGAGCATTTGGGTCAACGTGCGATTGCCGCTGCCCTGGATAATCCGGTAATGGAAGTCGAAATCGCCTTCCTGCTGGTAGTAGCCACGTCCGGCCTGAAACGCCTCATCGCGCTCATGGGTTTCGAGGACCCGACGCAGTTCGTCGATTTCTTCAAGGGTCATGCGCTCGGCAGCGAGACGGCAGGCCATGCCTTCAAGGGATTCGCGGATCTCGTAGAGCTCCAGCAGCTCGGCATGATTGAGCGAAACCACCCGTGCCCCGACGTGCGGCACACGCACCAGCAGGCGCTGGCCTTCCAGGCGATGGATCGCCTCACGCAGTGGCCCGCGGCTGATGCCGTAGGTACGCGCCAGCTCTGGCTCGGAGATCTTGCTGCCCGGGGCGATTTCACCCTTGACGATGGCCGCTTGAATACGCCGGAAGACGTTTTCGGAAAGCGTCTCCGAATCGTCTTGCGTTGTGAGCGGGGGATCCAGTTGATCCAGCATATTGTCGACACCTTGAAAGCTGATGCGGCAAAAACTAGCGAAAACCGGCCGCACAGTCAAAGGTTAATTGGATATTGTCGACAATCGTCTAATAACCTGCCGCACCATAACAAAGCAGCACTACCATTTATAGCCGCCTGCCAGCGCTGGCGCCATCAAGCCACCGTGCTAGAATGCCGCCCGCAATTGTTTGGGACATCTGCATTGATTGTCACAAATGGCTGATAGGCATACGAGGGAGCTTGCGCAGCGATGCCAGGGCCTTGAATCAAGTACGGACCGCTGCGCGCCAGGATTTATGAGACTCAAGCTTCTCCCTACATTCCTTTATCTACTGTGTCTGCCCGGTTTTGCCGCGGCGGCGGGGAAAACGGTGTACGGCCTCAACGAGTACGCCTCCCTGGATGGCATCAACCTTGAAGTCGCGGCCAAACTCGACACCGGGGCGAAAACCGCTTCATTGAGTGCGCGCGACATCAAACGCTTCAAACGCAATGGCGAATCCTGGGTGCGCTTCTATCTAGCCATCGACACCGCTCATTCGCACCCGATCGAACGGCCACTGGCCCGGGTCAGCAAGATCAAGCGCCGGGCCGGTGACTACGACCCGGAAGAAGGCAAGAAGTACACGGCCCGCCCGGTGATCGAGCTGGACATCTGCATGGGTTCGGCTTTACGCAGCATCGAAGTGAACCTGACCGACCGCAGCGCCTTCCAATACCCGCTGTTGATCGGCTCCGAAGCGCTCAAGCGCTTCGACGCGCTGGTTGACCCCAGTCTTAAATACGCTGCTGGCAAACCCGCCTGCGCCACCGACGCTCATACCGCAGAGTAATTCCAATGCGCTCTCTTACCCTCCATCTGAAACTGCTGATCACCATCCTGGTGGTGCTGGGCATTTCAGTTACGGCCTATCAGATCTTCGTGCTCGGGATTCCCGTGACCGAAGACGCCACCGACGACTTGTGGAACATCGACGCCAAGGTCGAGTTCGTCGCCAGTGCCAAGGATCCGGTCAAGATCCAGATGTTCGTACCGCCACTGAGCCGCGATTACGTCAGCCTCAACGAGAGCTTCATTTCCAATAACTACGGCGTCGCCGTGAACCGTGTCGACGGCAACCGCAAGGTCACCTGGTCGGCGCGTCGGGCCAAAGGCAATCAAACCCTTTATTACCGCCTGGTGCTGACCAAACGCTACACCGGCGAAAAATCCAAGATCAAAGGCCCGACCTTCCGCGACAGCATCGCCGTCGAAGGCCCGGAAAAAATCGCCGCAGAAGCCCTGCTCGCCCCTATTCGCCAGCACTCGGCCGACGTCGAAACCTTCATCGGTGAAGCCATCAAGCGGGTCAATAACGTCAACGACGACAATGTGAAGTTGCTGCTGGCCGGCGATCCTTCCTCCGCTCACAAAGCCAAAATCGTCGAACTGGTGCTGTCCATCGCCCACGTGCCGGTGGAAAAAGTCCACACCATTCGCCTGGTGGCCGACCAGCCGCAAATCCCTGAACTGTGGTTGCGCAGCTTCAATGGCACCGACTGGCTGTACTTCAACCCGGAAACCGGTGAACAAGGTCTGCCGACCGACCGCCTGCTGTGGTGGACGGGCGATGAAAACCTGATCACGGTCGATGGCGGCAAAAAAGCCAACGTGACCTTCAGCCTGAACAACAGCGAAATGAACGCCATTCGCCTGGCCAAGCTGACCGACGAAAACACCGACGCCAGTTTCCTTGAGTACTCGTTGTACGGCCTGCCGCTGCAAACCCAGCAGACGTTCATGATCATGGTGATGATCCCGATTGGCGTACTGGTGATTCTGATCCTGCGCAACCTGATCGGCATTCAGACGCTCGGCACCTTTACCCCGGTGCTGATCGCCCTCGCCTTCCGCGAAACCCAGCTCGGTTTCGGCATCATGCTGTTTACGATCATTACGGCGCTGGGGCTGTCGCTACGCTCCTACCTTGAACACCTGAAGCTGCAAATGCTGCCCAGACTCTCGGTGGTACTGACCTTCGTGGTGGTGCTGATTGCGGCCATCAGCCTGTTCAGCCACAAACTGGGCCTGGAGCGCGGGCTGTCGGTGGCGCTGTTCCCGATGGTGATTCTGACCATGACCATCGAACGCCTGTCGATTACCTGGGAAGAACGCGGCTCGGGCCACGCCATGAAAGTGGCCATCGGCACCCTGTTCGCAGCGTCCCTGGCGCACCTGATCATGACCGTGCCGGAGCTGGTTTACTTCGTGTTCACCTTCCCGGCGATCCTGTTGATCCTGGTGGGTTTCATGCTGGCGATGGGTCGCTATCGCGGCTACCGCTTGACCGAACTGGTGCGTTTCAAGGCTTTCCTGAAGAAGGCTGACGCCTGATGTTCGGCTTCTGGAAGACCTGGAAGGCCCTGGAAGCCCGGGGCATCATGGGAATCAATCGGCGTAACGCCGACTACGTGCTCAAGTACAACAAGCGCAGCCTGTACCCGATTGTCGATGACAAGATCATCACCAAGGAACGCGCCATCGCCGCCGGCATCCATGTGCCGGAACTGTATGGCGTTATTTCTACCGAGAAAGAAATCGACAACCTCGACGAGATCATCGGCGGGCGTACCGACTTCGTGATCAAACCGGCCCAGGGCGCGGGCGGTGACGGCATCATTGTGATTGTCGACCGTTTCGAAGGCCGCTACCGCACGGTGTCCGGCAAGATCATCAGCCATGAGGAGATCGAGCACCATATCTCCAGCATCCTGACCGGCCTGTATTCCCTGGGCGGTCACCGCGACCGTGCGCTGATCGAGTATCGGGTGATCCCGGACCAGATTTTCAAGAGCATCAGCTACGAAGGCGTGCCGGACATCCGCATCATCGTGTTGATGGGCTACCCGGTGATGGCCATGTTGCGCCTGCCGACCCGGCAATCCGGCGGCAAGGCCAACCTGCACCAGGGCGCCATCGGCGTCGGTGTCGACCTCGCGACCGGGGAGACACTGCGCGGCACCTGGCTGAACAACATCATTACCAAGCACCCGGACACCACCAACGCCGTCGATGGCGTGCAACTGCCCTACTGGGACGGTTTCATGAGACTCGCTGCCGGCTGTTATGAGCTATGCGGGCTGGGTTATATCGGGGTCGACATGGTCCTGGACCAGGAAAAAGGCCCGTTGATCCTTGAACTCAATGCCCGACCGGGCCTGAACATCCAGATCGCCAACGATTGCGGCCTGACATTGCGCACGCATGCGGTTGAAGCGCGACTGGAGGAGTTGAAGGCACGCGGGATCACCGAGACGGTTCGTGAGCGGGTGGAGTTTGTGCAGGAGATGTTTGGGCATATTCCGGCGGTTGAGGGCTGATCAGAGACCGAGTCGCGGCCTTCGCGAGCAAGCCCGCTCCCACACTCGATTTGTGTAGCACCGAAGATCAAGGGACTGTCAGATATTTTGTGTGCGGGCCGTTAACGGCCTGCCGTTAGGCAGGCCATGCTTTTACCAGGTCGGCCTGATAAATCGATCTCCGTACAGAATCGCGAATTGATTCATCGCACTTTTCCAGTCATGGGCCGCGGCCCCCCAGTTTGCTGTGATATTGCGCAGTCCAAGCCAGATCAGTTTTGTCGCCGCATCGTCAGTCGGGAAGTGACCTCGGGTCTTGATGATCTTGCGCAGCTGAGCGTTGATGCTCTCAATGGCGTTGGTCGTGTAGATCACCTTTCGGATCGCCGGCGGGAAAACGAAAAATGGAATCGCTCGATCCCAAGCGCGGCGCCAAGCAGCCACTACCGTCGGATACTGCTTGCCCCATGGCCCGCTTTCAAACGCATCCAGCGCCTGCTCGGCTGCTTCGGCGGTGACTGCCTGATAGATCGGTTTGAGCGCCTTGGCCAATTCGCGACGCTTATCCCAAGCCGCGTAATCAAGACTGTTGCGGATCAGATGAACAATGCAGGTTTGCAGTGTCGTGTCTGGAAATACGGCGCTGAGAGCTTCTGGCATGCCTTTAAGGCCATCGGTCACAGCAATCAACACGTCTTCGACGCCGCGTGTCTTGAGGTCGTTGAAAACCTTCATCCAGAATTTGGCGCCCTCGGTAGTTTCGATCCAAATGCCGAGAATATCGCGTGTTCCGTCAGGTAAAACCCCCAGGGCCAAGTAGATCGCCTTGTTGCGAACCAGCCCCTCTTCGCGGATTTTGACCCGCAGAGCATCGAAGAAAATAACCGGATACATCGGCTCCAAAGGCCGCTGTTGCCATGCACCGATCTCTGCCATGACCTCGTCGGTTACGGAGCTGATGAAGTCGGGAGAAACGTCCGTACCGTACTGCTCGGAAAGAAACGCACGGATCTCTCTGACCGTCATTCCACGGGCATACATGGCGATGATCTTGTCGTCGAAACCGGTGTAACGACGCTCGTGTTTGGGGATCAGGATGGGCGAGAAACTACCGTCCCGGTCCCGAGGAATATCCAGTCGAAGCGGGCCATCGCCGGTTAGAACCGTCTTGCTGCTTTTGCCATTGCGCTGGTTGGTTTCATCCTCTGGGCGCTGCGCGCCCGGCGGATAGCCCAGGTGGTGGCCGAGCTCAGCACTCAGGGCTCGCTCGATCAAAGCCTTCTTGAACGCCGCAGAGGCGTCCTCAATGGCTTCCGCTGTCATCGGTCCATCAGTGAATTGCTCGAGCAGCTCTTTCGGGATTTTCGGCAGCTCTCGCAACGCGGGTTTCTTCTTGGTTGGCATACATGCACCTCTTACTCATGTTATGCCCGAACACAAAATTTCTGACACCCCCAAGATCAAATGTGGGAGCGGGCTTGCTCGCGAAGGCTGACCGCCAGTCACTACCCCCCCAACCCTGCCTCCAATCTACCCAACACCGACATCCCCTCTAGGAGCAAATCCTGCAGAGGACTACAATCGCCACCCCGCCTCGATGGCTGACCCGCCCCGCCCATGTTGACCTGTTCCGTACACCCGCTCCCCTATCGCGCCAATCCCGCCGAGTACTTCGCGGCGATTCGTCATGCCCCCGGCGCCGTACTGCTCGACAGTGGCCGGCCGAGTGCCGAGCGTGGCCGCTTTGATCTGCTCAGCGCCTGGCCGCTGGCGCAATTGGCCGTGCTGCCTGACGAAAGCGGCAACGACTTCCTGCAACGCCTGCGCGAGAATCTGGCGCAACTGGGCGAAGCGAATGTTCCGTTTGACCTGCCCTTCGCCGGCGGCCTGATCGGTTATCTGAGCTACGACTTCGGTCGGCACCTGGAACATCTGCCGAGTCAGGCACAAGACGATTTGCAATTGCCCGACGCGCGTTTCGGGCTGTACGACTGGGCCTTGATCAGCGATCACCACTTGAAGACCAGCCAACTGGTGTTTCATCCGTCGTTGATCGACAGCGAATGCCAGCGTCTGATCGCGCTGTTCAGCCAGCCGACGGCTGATGCCGTGGCCCCCTTCAAACTGAACGCGCCGATGAGTGCCGACCTCAGCGCTGACGAATACCGCCAGGCGCTGGAGCGTATCCAGCAATACATTCAGGCCGGTGATTGCTATCAGGTCAACTTCGCCCAGCGCTTTCGCGCACCCTGCGAGGGCGATTCATGGACCGCTTACTGCGCGCTGCGGGCGGCGTGCCCGACACCCTTTTCCGGTTTCCAGAGCCTGCCCGACGGCGGCGCGGTACTGAGCCTGTCACCGGAGCGCTTCGTCAAAGTCAGCCAACGCCATGTGGAAACCCGCCCCATCAAAGGCACCCGCCCTCGCGGCCTGACCGCCACCGAAGACGCAGCGAACGCCGCCGAATTGCTGGCCAGCCCCAAGGATCGCGCGGAAAACCTGATGATTGTCGACCTGCTGCGCAACGACCTCGGCCGCACCTGCCGCATTGGCTCGGTGCGCGTACCGGAATTGTTCAGCCTGGAAAGCTATCCGAACGTGCATCACCTGGTCAGCAGCGTGACCGGTGAACTGGCCGATGACCGCGATGCGCTGGACCTGATCGCTGGCAGCTTCCCCGGCGGCTCGATCACCGGTGCGCCGAAGATTCGTGCGATGCAGATC
Source organism: Pseudomonas sp. B21-040 (assembly GCF_024748695.1). Lineage (NCBI taxonomy): Bacteria > Pseudomonadati > Pseudomonadota > Gammaproteobacteria > Pseudomonadales > Pseudomonadaceae > Pseudomonas > Pseudomonas sp. B21-040. Next base: position 1,987,962 of record NZ_CP087176.1, on the reverse strand, counting down.
ATTGATGAGCTGGAGCCGACCCGTCGCGGCTTGTACTGCGGCTCGTTGTTGTACCTGGATGTGCGCGGCGAGATGGACAGCTCCATCGCGATTCGCAGCCTGCTGGTCAAGGATGGACAGGTGTGTTGCTGGGGCGGCGGCGGGATCGTCGCCGATTCCGAGTGGCAGGCTGAGTACCAGGAGTCGATTACCAAGGTGAAGGTGCTGCTCGATACCCTGCAGAACCTTTAAAAGCATCGTCGGAACGCCGCCCGGACCAAGCCTTGCTCCTACGGGTTCTGAGTCGTTCCGACTTCCGGCGTACGACACAAAATCTGTAGGAGCAAGGCTTGCCCGCGATGGCGTCCTCGAAAACGATTACAAACTCAATGCCCGGTTCGAAGCCTTGATGAACTCCTGCTTCAAGTCCTCAAACGTATGCACCGCCGGGAACTGCGGGAACTCGCGGATCACATTGTCCGGCGCGTGGAACAGAATCCCGGCGTCCGCCTCACCCAGCATCGTGGTGTCGTTGTAGGAGTCGCCCGCCGCAATCACCCGGTAGTAAAGGCTCTTGAAGGCCAGGACCGACTGACGCTTGGGATCTTTCTGACGCAACTGATAGCTCGTCACCCGACCGGAATCGTCAGTAATCAAGCGATGGCAGAGCAGCGTCGGAAAGCCCAGTTGGCGCATCAGCGGCTGGGAAAACTCGTAGAACGTGTCCGACAGAATCACCACCTGAAAGCGCTCACGCAGCCAGTTGACGAACTCAATGGCGCCATCGAGCGGCTTCAGCGTGGCAATCACTTCCTGAATGTCGGTGAGTTTCAAACCGTGCTCGTCGAGGATGCGCAGGCGTTGCTTCATCAGCACGTCGTAATCGGGAATGTCCCGAGTGGTGGCCCGGAGCGATTCGATCCCGGTTTTTTCGGCGAAAGCGATCCAGATTTCCGGGACCAGTACACCTTCAAGATCCAGACAGGCAATTTCCACAAGACACTCCCATTTGTATTGATTATTGAGTCGAGCGAGCAAAAAGACTGCCGAACTCTAGCGATTCATGCTGACGGGCGCAACGCAGAGGGCGCGCCAGTAGCCGCAGGATTTTGTTACCATCTGGTCCATATAGAGCGCCCAGCGCCACCGACCTGTAGGAAGCCGCCCTGATGAGCCCAACGTTCGACGTCGTGGAACTCGCCACGACCTATGCCAACAAATCCGCCCAGGACATCCTGAAACTCGCGTTCGCCGAGTTTGGCGATGACCTGTGGATATCTTTCAGCGGTGCCGAAGACGTGGTGCTGGTGGACATGGCCTGGAAACTGAACAAGAACGTCAAAGTGTTCAGTCTCGATACCGGCCGCTTGCACCCGGAAACCTACCGTTTCATCGATCAGGTGCGTGAGCACTACAAGATCGACATCGAATTGGTGTCGCCGGACTACACGAAACTTGAACCGTTCGTGAAGGAAAAAGGCCTGTTCAGTTTCTACAAGGATGGCCATGGCGAATGCTGCGGCATCCGCAAGATCGAACCGCTGCGCCGCAAGCTGTCCGGCGTAACCGCTTGGGCCACCGGTCAGCGCCGCGACCAAAGCCCAGGCACTCGCAGCGCCGTAGCGGTGCTGGAGATCGACACCGCGTTCTCGACACCCGAGCGCACCCTGTACAAATTCAACCCGTTGGCGCAGATGACCAGCGAGGAAATCTGGGGCTACATCCGCATGCTGGAGTTGCCGTACAACAGCCTGCATGAGCGCGGCTTCATCAGCATTGGCTGCGAACCGTGCACTCGCCCGGTGCTGCCGAACCAGCACGAACGCGAAGGTCGCTGGTGGTGGGAAGAAGCAACGCAGAAAGAATGCGGGCTGCATGCGGGGAATATCATCAGCAAATCCAAAGGCTGATTCCGCCTGACAGACTGCCCTTGTGGGATCGGGGCGGGCAAGAGCCCGGCTCCCACAATGGATCTGTGACGTTCACTAATTCCTGTGGGAGCCGGGCTTGCCCGCGATGGCAGCACCTCGGTTCCAAGGCAGGCTCAAACCGCACTAAACCGCCGGCTCAACCCCTGCTCCGCAAACTGCTCAATGATGAAATCCACAAACGCCCGGGTCTTGCCCGGCAACAGTTTGTGTTCCGCGTAATAGATCGAAATGTTGCCATCGTCGACATACCAGTCCGGCAACACCCGCTGTAGCTTCCCGCTTTCCAGATACCCCGAGGCAAACGGCATGCTCACCAGCGCAATCCCCAGTCCTTGGGCCGCCGTTGCGCACGCCGCTTCCGAATCGCTCATGGTCATTCGCGCCTTCAGCGTCAACGGGCTGTGTTGCTGCGTGCGGCTGGTCAACTGCCAGGAACGCACCCGGCCGGTCTGCGGGGAACGAATCAGGATGCCATCGTGGCGCTTCAAGTCGTCTGGCTCGATGATCGCTTCGTGTGTGCTCAAGTAATCGGATGACGCCACCAACACCCGGTGCGCCGGTGTCAGCTTGCGTGCCACCACGCCTTGGGGCAGTTCGAATCCACCGCCAATGGCCGCGTCGAAACCTTGCGCGATCAAATCGACCTGGCGGTTTTCGAAATGCCAGTCCGGATTGATCGCCGGAAACCGCCGTAAAAACTCGCCCAGCAACGGCACCACATACAATCGTCCAAACACCGTGCCCATGCTGACCTTCAACGTCCCCGCCGGCCGCCCTTCGGCGCTGGCCAGATTGGCGACGGCATTCTGGATGGTGTGCAGGCTGGAACTGACTTCGTTGAGAAACAGCTGACCGGCCTCCGTCAGTGTCAGGCTGCGCGTGCTGCGCTGAAACAGCCGCACGCCGAGCCGCGCCTCAAGTTTGGCAACACTCTTGCCCACGGCGGCCGGGGTCAGACTCAAGCGCCGGGCGGCTTCGGCAAAGCTGCCCACCTCGGCACTGCGCACGAAGCATTCGATACTGCTGAAGGTTTCCATAGGCGCCACTATAAACTTTTGGTTTACACAGACTATCGTAATTACCGTCTACTCAGCCTTCGGCGGTCATTAGAAACTAAAATGGAGTCATTAGATTCTAAATCCAAGGAGAGCTGAAAGCCTTTACCCACGTGTATTGCCTCGGATTGCAAGGACCGAAGCACGCTTAAAATCGGTCGTTCATGAGCGTGATGTTTCTGGCAAATAGCTGCTGTAAAAAGCCTCATAAGCGCAAACGTCTTGTGAAATAAAACTGTTGCACTGGGCTCGATGCAGCCCTAACAGCTAGTCCCGCACAGAGCGAAGCATCAGCGTTGCCATTTCAATACATTGCGCGTATAGCGAATTGATCACAAAGATCAATTTACTAGAGTCGTAAGCGCCTGTTGTCATGGCATCTGACGTAGCTTTGTAAAATGCCTTGGCGTAGCTCTCCTTGTATTCGAGCGCACCCTGATAGATATCCAACGACTCCTTGTAGTTTGTCCAAATCACCTGCGGGGGCGGGCGATCTTTTAATCGAAGATCCAAATAGCATTCGATGGCTGCTGCACGACCATTGATATCTACATTCTCAACACCGCTGGGCCCCCGGGCCGAAAAACTGCGTAGCTCTTCAAGGGCAGGCAGAAGCATTGCTCGCATGTTTGCCGGAAAGTTGAAACGACGGAGGCCTTCAAACGCTTCGACCCCTTCCGCATCGTTGTCAAATAGGATGACAACACGATTGTGGACATCAATCTTGATCAATCCCTCGGCAAACTTTGACAAGCTCCCTGTTCCGGAGAACGGATGTCGCTCCTCTATGTCGATGAACCGAAAAAAATCTTCGATATCTGGTCGGAGAAGCATGAGGGCTCTCTTCAGGATTCGAGTGTCGGATGTCCCTTCAGTCGCGATTAAATAAGTCTGAGAACGACGGGCATTGGGATGGAAGTCTTCGTTTTGCGCCCAGCCTGCACTGACGAAATTGCCGTAATCCCACACCACATCAAGGCTTAGATTGGCCGGATTCTCAGCAAGAGTTCGGAGAATGGAATACGGGTGGAGGAACTCAATTAATGCGAAAAAATGACTGCGTTCAGAGTATCCACCCCTTTCTCGGCCAACATCCCCTTCGGGTAGCAGCAAGACAGCGGGTTCGCTAGCGAGTCGACCATATCCTTCTGCGTGCTTGGCATCATAATTTTCAACGTAATCGTTCTTCAGATCACACACGGCATTCGTGCGTATAAAGTCAATGAACTGCTGGAACGTTAAACGATTCGGCGGGGGGCCGCCGTCTTCGGTATAAGCGAACCGTTCGCTGTCGAGTGCTATTTGAACCTGATAATCAGCCTCGACCGATTCAAGTGTGTGCCCGAGAAGTTCCAGCCGCGAGACCATCGAACCAAGGGTGCGACAAAAGCAAAGCTCGCTTTGTGAAACATCCTTTGAGTGCTTCTCGTAGTATTCGTAATTGATACTCGCATGACGACGGCGACGCCGGTCGCGCTCTTGGAACAGCATGCCGTGGTCCATGCCCATGTGTCCCGTGTTGTACGTGAGGTCGATATCGCCCACAGCCAAAGTGATCGGCGTGCTCATAATTCTCTACTCACAGGCACACGCCTGCCATTGCCGATAATCGTCAGAGACTTGGATCCGCGAGTCATCGCAACATACAGATGCTTGGCATCGAGAGAATCCGCATCCAGGATCACTGCATGATCGAATTCAAGACCTTTAACCAACAAGGTGGTGCCGATGAGTTTGCGGTGAGAGATGGGGCGCCCCGTATGCCTCATATCGCGTTGGTAGATCTTGCCCACCTCTATTAGGGTCAACCCTTCACTCTCGCTATGCATTTTGAGTACATGGAGCAGGCGAAACAACAAGTCACGGCGATAAGCACCCGTCTCCGGGTTTGCTTTGAGCTCTAGGAAGAATGCTATCAGGTGACGGCTTGTAGGGTCTCCGAGGTAAACATTTGCGGCCAAAAGCAGGCCTGGGTATTTGGTAGTTTTCCGGAGGATCGCAGACTCTCCGCGACTGGTACCGGCCGTCACTACGCTGCCAACGCCAGTGAAACACTTTTTCGCAAACGCCAGCGCTAGTAGTAACCCCTTCTGGGCGGTCTTCGCCGCAGTCAATTGCTTGAGGAATGTGTGAAGCGCCCTGCCCTCAATTTCCTCAATTGAAGAGAACCGGCCCGCCATTCCTTGAGCCAAATTGTGCGTCATATTCTTGGATCGTGGGTCTCCACCGTGGAGCGCGATGACGCTTTCATTGTGACCTAGCAAGCTCCAAAGTGCAGAGCGCTGCTTTTTTTCGAGGTCTTCAGGTTCGGTGCGGTACCGAATTACGCAGGGAGGCCTCTTCCCTAAAAGATCGACCTGCTGACCTGCCTGAATTCTGGTGCGGACGTCCTTAAGCCAAGCGCCCAACGCTGGATTATCAGCCCAGCACCATGGTGTCTCCAGCAGGCCTAGACACTCGAATTTGGGATAAACGCTACGCCCCCAATCCACAGGCTTGGCGTCGTCAAAATCATAAATAGCCTGCATTGGATCGCCCAAGAGCCGACAGGGTAAGAGGTCTGCCAAGGCACATACCAACGAGTGCTGCAAATCAGAGCAATCCTGATATTCGTCGACATAAATACCCGCGTATGAAGCTGATATGGCATGCCGAATGAACGACTTCGCTAGCAGGACAGAGCAGCATCCATAAAGCTGGTTCCACTGTTCATCTGTCGGGTTGTCTACATTCCACCCTGATGTCTTCGGATAGGCCAAGCACAGACGCAGAGACCAGCTCGCAATGGTGTCGACTTGGTATTTTGAAGTCGGTACTCCGAGCGAAGTCATCTTCGCTCTGATCGAATTTACGCCGGCGAAGGTGTGAGTCAAAACCAGCTGCTTACCGTTAGAAACCCGCGTTGCCAAAGCAATGAGATGCGTCTTTCCGTAGCCTGCTGGGGCGATTACGTACCCTTTGGTCCTGCAGTCGTTGAGCTTGATGGCTAATTCTTCAGACATGCTCGACCCACCTCCAAAGCTTGGTTAACTGGATGGATAGGTCCGTTTTAGCGAATTCAGCGTCCTCAAACGCAGGTTTGATCGTTTTGAACCACAGGTCGCCACGTGTGATGTCTTTGAACCAGTTCGATTTTTTGGCCGCAATACCAATCGCCTTTCGCAGCTCAGGGCTGTCTTCCCAGTGGCCAAGCTCCTTTTCCAAGTTACCTTCGAACTTATTGAGTACTTGATCCCTAACCGAGTAATTCAGCGTATCCCGTGCCAGATAGAGGCTATGCAAGACAAATTCCCACGGCACATCTTGAAAAGCACGCTCCTCCAATGACAGCTTGTCACTCCACATGAAGACTGGAATCTCCAACTCCCTAAGCTCACGCGCATCAGCCTCGGAAAATTGGTCGTCCGCATCTCCATCGGCGAGTGCAGACACATTGTAGTGAAGTGCCTTAAACGCCTTGGCGATCGGTTTCACCTTTGACCCACCGATGACGTCCAGCAGTGCCACTCCATGGTATGACAGTGGATCTTTCTTATTCTCGACCTGGTAATCATCGAATCCCCGGAGGAAGCCAACCTCTGTTGCGCCTTCACACACGATGACCTTCTTGGCTAGGAATGCGTCGGAGCTTGAACGTACTTTTCCCTGTAGTTCATGCTGTTCAAGCCCTTTTTTTGCTGCTGGGATAACCTGAGTTAAGCCACCTTCACGGTGCACGACGTAGAGCTCATTGATGGTCAGCTCACGCAATACTGTCGGCGAGTGGGTCGTGAGGAAATATTGGCCCCGTTTGTCTTCCCTGATGTGCTTGATCAGCCGTGTAATCCGGTGAGGCTCCAGGCCGAGCTCCACCTCGTCGAACAGGGTGATATGGCCGTCATCCAATCCCATCTTCTGAATACCGCACAGAAGCATGCGCCTGGATCCTAGCCCCAACTGGCGCAGCGGAATTTCACCGTCATGCAGGACTAGTCCACCAGCTTTCAAATTTATGGAGGCAAGATCGAGGTGCGCCTTGTAGGCATCGACCACGGGAACCCCAAGGAGCTTGGCGACTTCCTGAGATTTCAACGCCGCAGCATCGAAATTTTTTAGCGTCTCCCCCCGCTTCGCATCTAATGACGATCGCGCAGTTCTAGAGGCATCTGCCAGCAGTTCATTCAGGCTCTGTGCCGCGGTCAGCTTCGACAAGGCAGTACCCGTAGCCCATGAAAGCTGCCTTTCACTGAATGTGCCGATCAAGCCGACGCTGACTTTGTTCCGGTCGGCTTGCTTGAAGGGAACTCCCTCCGGTTGTCGGTCGCATACGACAACCCATTGGGGTTCGAGATCTTTGCCAACAGTGAAACGCACGGTGAGCACGTTTTCGAGATGGTCATCTGGCTCATCGTTGATCTGAAACGCGTCGATGTCCCAGCCTCGGAGGTAATGCCCATACTTAGCGAGAGAACAAAAATCGTCTACAAGCTCGCCGATCGTTGCTTCGATTGTGATCGAATTTTCAATGTTGCCGTTATGGAAGTCGGCGTCGCTGAGCGTGAGATTCCACTGGGGATAGAACGTATACCGAATGGCATCCAGTATGGTCGATTTAGACGAGTCTCCCTTTCCAATCAGACAGAAGATGTGAGCCTTCGGGAGGTTCCATTCCAGCTTGCTGACGCCACGGAAGTTCCTGATCTCCAGCTTTCTAATTTTCACCAGACTGTATCTCCTTCACATTCGCGCTCCTGGAAGGAGCAGCTTCGAAGCGTGGATGCGACGCAGCCTCGCTGATGCTCCCTAGGCATTTCCAAACCCTGAGCCATCGTCTCTCGCGGCTATGAAGGCACGGAGGCATAATGCTGGCCACCCAAGATAAGCACGAAACTGTTCAAGGAGCCATATGGGCGGCATTAAGGATGTATTTGATGATGCAAACTATCTGGGAAGGCTAGCCAACTGGATTACGTCCCAGGCCTCGAAACGCGCACTCACCAGGGTGCTGCTCATGGCCAGCGTGGGTATCGTGATTTTAGGTAGTTACCTTGGATACCTTACCTATCTGCTCGGTGAGTATCGGAAGAGTTCTAACGAACATAACGCTAAGTACAGTTATATGGTTGCCGAAAACCAAGACAAGCGAACGTTTGATTACCTTGAGCTATGCATCGACGCATCAAAAAATAATGATGCGAATCGCAATTACTACTGCGGTAAGGCAGTGGATCTTTACAAACTCACGTTCAAGGAAATGCCTGGCGACACAGATGAGAATATAGAAAAAGAAGCGTTCGGCGCCATGAAGGCCGACATCGCAGGCAGAATTCGTTTCATGGCTCTACAGCGCACGATGGGTCAAAGCTCAGAAATGGATGGCGTATTAAGCTTCCTGCTGAGCATCACAGGAATTACGATTGCTATGTTCGTAGCCGTAATTTGCATGCTCACTACGATTGTCTGGACTTGGCGAATTTCTCGAGCACAGCTCATCGCTCAGCAAAACACCAACCCGCCCCCCACGCCAACGTAGGACCAGCGCGCGCTGGACGATAGGCAATATCGGCGACTCGAGCTTTGACGCCGGGGCGAGAAGAATCAATCAGAGATTCGTATGGCTCCGGCGGAATATCGCAGCTTCAACATTCGTTCGATTTCGGCTACGTATTTCTCAGGAGCCATGCCGCAAGGCTCATTTCGAAGCTGGTGCACGGCGAGCACCGTTTCCGCGCGGATTTTTTGATTGCTGGTCAACTGGATAACCATTTCCAGGTTGGCGGGATTAAGGAATTCGTCGATCAGCTTCGTCTGGGACTGTATATCTCTCTCGATGACTGTCAGTTCACACTAGCTACTCATAACATCCCTCCGAGAATCGGCATGAACCCAGAACTAACTGAAGAAGAGATGCGCCGGGTGCTGTTCGGTGCTGACGAGCCGGTTGCGCAGGACGATGCGCCTCCCGTGCAAAAGCCTCTCACGGATATCATGATCGCGCAGTCGACGAAGGTGGCAGAGAAAAAGAAGGTCGCGAAGGCATTTACACCTAGGCTGCAAGTCACGCTTCCGGTGGGCAATGAATTTGAAGGCAAAACGTACGAGATGGTCCATGAGGCCGATACGTTGAGCACCTCCTAGCTGAGCAAGAAACGGCTAGGGTGGCCAGGAAAAAATTCCGATTTGTGGAAGTAGTTTCGATCAAGTCGATGTAGATGGATTTTCACGAGGCTACCGGGCTAGTCGTTGAAAGGCTTTCATTTGGTGGCTAACACGAACGACCTCGCTGGAAGGACTCCCGTCTTGGACGTCACTGGCCGTAATCGACCCAAACCGACCGGTCTCGATGCCACAGAGTCCTATTTTCTCTCGCGTCAAATCAGGACTCGATCACGCGAGAGGAACAGAATGTTTGATGATGCCTACAACTGCCGAAGCCGCATGATGGCGTCTGTGATGCCTTGAGCGTTTGTATCCAGCGTTTCCATGGCCTCTAATGCGTTAGCAGAAACACTTCCCACACCATTTTCTGAGAGCCACTCGGTGATCTCCTCTATGGCTGCACATATGGCGTGCTGGTTGTGCAGGAGCAACGTGAGTGCGTCCGCTGTAGCAATCTTGGCTTCTGAGTTATCTGACATGGTTATCGTCCTTGAGTGATGTTGAGGGAACCTAGTACACCTCACCACAGGCTAGGGGTAGGCGTGTAATACCTGTTTTCGTTCGACCTGACTAACCTCTTGGACCGGGCTGACCAGCACATTTTCTGGCTTGACCAACAGAGGACGACCCAAGACTGACGGTGGTGACAGACAGCCAAAAGCGATCGGTGGACAGGTTAGTGGCCGCACTTGCCAACGAAATATAGGAAGGTCTCGATCCGTTTCCCGGCATCACGACCGCTATCTCATGTACACCTCGGCAGAGGTGGTTGAGAAGCTTGCCAAAGCATCGGGTTGGTCTGGGAAGAAACAAAAGCCTGTGACCTACCTAGGTAAGGTCTGGGCAGAGGCTGAGGACATGCCTGAAAGCTCCAAAATCAGGTTGCTGAGAAACTGGGTTCAACTCAAACCAAGTCGACCCTCCTTCAAAAGCATGCAAAACCTCGTACGCGTATGCTTCGATCTGGCTGTTAAAGCGCGTCATGAGCTACCTGCTGACGTGGTAGTCGCTTATTTGCAAGGTGCATGCTGGTTTCGCTTTGCCGAGACGATGGCAATTCTGGTTCGAGACTTCCAGAAAGATGGCTGGTCCACAGATTTGATGGCTTCAATGATGAGTGTCTACGAGTCGGAATATCGAACTGCTCGTCGCGAATCAGCTGATGGACTTCGACGTTCCTGTTTTCTACGATGAAGCTTTCGAGGCGAATTTCCTAGGAAAGGCCTGGACAAAAAAACTCAAAGAGATTTTCGCGGACGAAAGCCGCTATGTCGTCGTACTCCTCGACAAGCACCATGCCGATAAAATCTGGCCAACGTTCGAGCGCGAGCACTTTGCACCACGCATCGCCGATGAGCACGTTATCCCCATTTACTTAGACGACACCAAGTTTGTGGGAATCCCCGCGGACATCATTGGCGTCCGTTTTAAATTCGATATGGAAGACCCCGATTGGCGCGAGAAAGCCGACCGAGAGATCGTTGAAAAATTGATTGAGAAGCTGACCTGAGAGTCTCCGACGAGGCCGTGAATATCACTGATGGTCGATTGTAGCCCCAACGCTGATATCAAGAAGGTGACTTGGCCGAACGCTTACTGTTCCTATGCTACCGAGTAGGAACGATTCATATGCGAGAAGGCCAATCACCGCGTCAGTCACCCTATTGACTTGCTGGAGAATCCTTGCGCGGCAAAGACATCGCCCCTCGAAATGGGAATTTCGTTCTCGTTGTGGTTACTAGGTATCTAGACCGGAACCAATAAAGCGCAGCAGTCAACGATTACCCCGTTACTGCCACGCTTTCTGGAGTGCCGACTTAGTGCCCGTTTTTGATCATGTCAGCGGCCTTTTCGCCGATCATGATGCACACCGAGTTAGGGTTCCCTGAAATCAACGTGGGCATGACCGATGCGTCGGCAACGCGCAACCCTTCCATACCATGCACCTTGAGATCCGGGCCCACTACCGAAAGCTCATCTACCCCCATGCGGCAAGTGCCGGATGGGTGCAGTGCGGCGTGTGCCTCTTCGTGACAGAATTTTTTCATCTCTTCCCGAGACCTGACCACCGCGTCCGGCACATGGCGCCTGGCAATGAAAGGCTTGAAGGCGGCCTGGGCCATGATCTTCTCACCCACCATGCAACCATCCACCAGGCTTTCAATGTCGTAAGGGTCCGAGAAGTAGTTGGGCACGATCCGCGGAGGTGACATCGGGTCGGCTGAATAGAGTTCGACATAGCCTCTGGACCTTGGACGTATCTGGCCCAGGTTCAGCGTGCAGCCATTGCCACCAGGAACAGAGTCAACGCCCTCTTCAATACCTGCTCCCACGACCATGAAGTACTGGATATCCGGATGGGCAGCCGCCTTATCGCCCCACCAGAAGGCCCCGCCCTCGATAAGGTTCGACGCCGCCGGGCCCTGCCTGAACAACGCGTATTGCAAGCCAGCCATCATTTTCCAAAGCGGCTTTTTGTATTTGTCGTAGCTGTGCGGCCCCGTCAGCTCATACACCAGCGACACTTCAATATGGTCCTGGAGGTTCTGGCCGACGCCGGGCAAGTCCTTGACCACTTTAATGCCATGCTTATCCAGTTGTGCGGCCGGACCAATGCCGGACAACATCAACAATCGCGGCGAGTTGATGGCGCCGGACGACAAAATGATTTCCTTTTCGGCGTGCATTACATGGCGCACCCCCTTCTCGATGTATTCAACACCAATGGCTTTGTTGCCCTGCGTCAAGATACGAATGACGCGACACCCGGTCTTTACCGTCAGGTTCTTGCGCGATTTGGCAGGTGCTAGGTAGGCCACGGCCGCACTGCTGCGAAAGCCGTTTTTGGCAGTGATTTGATAAAGCCCGCAGCCTTCAGGCTTACCCGAGTTGAAATCTTCGTTGTATGGCAAGCCGTATTGCTGGCATGCGCGAAGCCACACTTTGGTCAGCGGGTGGACATTGATCGGATCAGAAACACCCAACGGCCCGCCAACGCCATGGGCTTCGTTGCAGAAGCGCTCGTTGTCTTCGGCCTTTTTGAAGTAAGGCAGTACGTCGTTGTAAGACCAGCCGCTCGCTCCCTGCTCGGCCCAGCCATCGTAGTCGGCCGGGACACCACGGATATAGATCATCGCATTGACCGAACTGCCGCCACCCAGCACGCTGGCCTGAACCATCGTTGGCGTCTCGGTCCGGCGTTGATCTTCAGTGGGCTCCCATGCATAGCGTTTGAGTAGCGGGCCCTGCGCCGTCTTGTAGTAGGCGCCGGGAATATGGATATAGGGGTTGCGGTCGCGAGGCCCCTCTTCGAAAAGGACGACGGATGCAGATGCGTCTTCGCTCAGTCTCGAAGCCACGGTGCAGCCTGTCGATCCGCCTCCGATTACGATGAAATCCACCATTACGACCTCAGATCTTCTTAGTATTGAAAATAAGGCTGCCGGGAGCGGTGGCAGCCCATAGATGTTGGCAAGCTTTGACTTGTCCTCTGCTCAATGACGAGCAGGCCGAAATCAAACTTGAAAGTATTTTTGGTTCTTGTTGAACAGAGCTGTTTATTGACCCACAAGCCGGCTCAATAGTGACTTCAACTCTTTGGCGACTTCGTAGCTGTTTTGTTGTTGCTGTTTCTTGCAAAACAGTTCGCAACTCCACCAGCCCTCGTAGCCGTTTGCCTTCACCGCGTCCGTCCATTCGACGAGGTTCAGAACCCCGCTTCCCGTCGGAACATCCCTGAGGATCTCTTCGTTCGGGATACCCCCTTCAAACGGCAGCGAGTCACAAACATGCACGCCGTAGATCAAGTCTTTGTTCATCCTGGCAATGTCTTGCGGATTCACGCCGGAGGTAAAGCAATGCCAGTAATCGATGACTATCTTAACGTTATCGCGCTCGGTGCGATCAATAAGCTGAAGTTGATGGTCCAGGCTGTTCAGCGGGGTCCAGGACAACGCTTCAAGATAAAGTAGAACGTCATACTGCTTCGCCAGGTCAGCCAGCAAGGCGAGGTTTTTTGCGGTCAAGTCATACTGAGTCGCTTCATCAAAACCCAGCAAACCCGAGTAATACGTGCTTTTGCCGTGTTTCTGAAAATCGATCACGGCCTGTACATTGATTGGTCCGGTGAGCACCTGCACACCTTTTGCGCCTGCCAGATTGGCCAATTGGAAAAGCCGCTCGGCCTCTTTCAGCAAATCATCGCGTTCAGCACCCTGGCGCTCGATATCCCTCAGGTAACCAATGCCTGTGACCTGTACGTCCTTGAGCAGATTTTTAAGTTCCTGTTCGGAATAACCTGCCTGCAGCCAGTCTTCCAGTTTTGCACTGTTGATCTCCAGCGCATCGAAACCCACGGCTCTTGCGATATCGATATCCATCGCCAGGGTCGAGTGCTTTGCAACTGTGGAATGCAGGGCCAGGATATTGTTTTGGGTTTGCATATGACGCTCCTACGGTTGTCATTCATTGTAGAGCGATCGGATTCAAGTAGAGATTTCGCAGTCACTGAAAACACGGCGCAACCTGACGCAGTCACTGCGTCAGGTTCCTATGGCCCGAGTTCTCAAGCGTCTGCAAGTCGGTTGGCCAAGGTCGATACCGCCAAGGCAGCTGCGTTCAGTCGCTCCTGAGGCAAGGCCCCACGAGCGACGGCTGCGACAATCGCACCAGCAATCTGCGCGACCTCGGGCATGGCCTTTGCCGATATCAGCAGCAGATCAGCCCCTGCATTCAGCGCGGCGACCGCCACGTCACCAAGCGATGACGTACCGATGATGGAGCGGTGGTCAAGGTCTATGGTCATGACCAACCCCTTGAACCCCAATTCACGCCGCAGCACCTCGATCAGCTCAGAAGAAACGGATGCCGCCATCGGTGGCTCACACGCAGCGAAAATCGCCGGCCCCATCATGACCGCGTCCGCTCCGGCATCCACTCCGGTTTGGAAGGGGGGCCAGTACGCGCGTAGTTGATCCAGCGACTCGGTCACTACCGCCACCTCTGTCGCGGGTTGACGCAGCAACACCGGGTGCCCCGGAAAATGCTTCAAGGTACTCGCCACCCCGGCCCGTCGCACACCACGGACATACGCCCCGACCATGGCTGCAGCCTGGTCCACATCATCGGACAGCGTGCGTCCCTGCAACCAGATGTTGGTTCCACCCACGACATCGGCGGTCGGCGACAACAGCAGATTCACTCCGGCATTTCGAACGGCCGTCGCCATCTGAAAACAGGCTTGTTCAAGTTCAGCGAGCGCCATGCTCCTGGCCAGATCCGGTTCAGGAAGTGCCGGCGCCACACCTTGTAAACGGTGAACGGCGGAGATGTCAGCGTCGGCCGCCAGTATCAGCGGTCCGGCCATTTTTTTTGCTGTGCCAGTGAATCGTTGCCACTGTTCCAAGGTTTCCGATTCCAGACGGCCGGCGCTCATTTTCCCGCTGGCGTACTCCTGCACCGTCTCGCCAAAGAGCAGGCTACACCCGCCCGACTCGAGAAATCTGCGCACGTCATCACTCATGTGCAGATCGAGCAAAACCGGAAACAGGACGCTGAATGCCTTGCTTTCATTTGAGCTCATGGTCAGTCCTGGTTTGAAGCGTTCTGATCGTGCGTCGCATTGGCCAACTCACGCACCTTGAACGAGGCGTTCAACAGAGTTTGACGGTCCAGTACACCTCCATGGACAGCCGAAACAATGGCTTCGGCGATGGCATCAAGGCCAGACTCACTGGACACCAGCAATAGATGCGCGCCTGCCTTCAGTGAAGCAACGGCCGTGTCCGTAATGGAGTTTGTGCGGAGAATGGACACCGCATCGAGGTCATCGGAAATGATCAAGCCATCGAAACCAAGGGTGTCACGCAGAATGCCAATGACTTTTGACGAGGTAGAGGCAGAATGCTCAGGGTCGATCGCCGGAAAAACTGCTGGCCCCGGCATCACCGCTTTTACACCGGTGGCAATGACGTTCTTGAACACTTCAAGGTTGTCATGCAGCAATTCCAGTGGCCCGGGAACCGTGGCTTCAGCAATCGCCGGATCTTCTTCAGTGACGTAATGGCCAGGAAAGTGCTTAGCCGTCGCAATCACTCCGGCCCGTTGAACACCACGGATAAAAGCACAGGAAACTCGGCTGACCTCAACCGGTTCCGCGCCCAGGTGCCGATTGAGTAACCATGGGTTGGCGCCGGTCACCACGTCGACAATCGGCGCCAGAAAAAGATTGACGCCCAAGCTTCGTGCCGCCCTGGCCATCTCGAAGCATCGATGTTCGATGTCCTGCGAACTCAATTCCTTGAGTTGCTCTCTCGACGCGATTGCAGGGACCAGTTGATGAAGGCGTTCGATGCCGCCGAGTTCCTGATCCACTGCAATCAGCAAAGGCGCACCCGCCAAAGCGGCTGCTTGCCGCACGATGTTGATAAAGTCTGCCGGGGTTTCCGCGCCCTTTCGAGCCTCGCTCATGGCTCTGCCGACGTACTCGTCCCGTGTCTCCCCCAGCAAAAGGGAAACGCCACCTCGGCTTAGATAACGACGGACGTTGTCATCCAGGTTCAAATCCCCGAACGCGGGCAGTAGTACCGAATAGGCAGCTCTATAGAGTTCGCTAAACATTGATTGTCCTCAGTTCCGTAGTGTTGAGCACAACGCTCACTTTTTTTGCTGCGTGCAAAACCCTTGTGTCGCCAAACGAGTCGATAACCCGCTGCCGAGATACGGGTGTCAGCTGTATGGAAAAGGCACCCAGGCACGCCGTCGGCTGGACTCGACACACGCCTGGGACAGGGCGACGCCGCGCACGCCTTCGTGGATGTCAGGTAGCGGGATGGAGGTCGCCGAGCGCCAACCTGCGCCGGCATCAAGTGCCTCGGCGAAGTCGGCATAGAGAACGGCAAGTGCTTCCAGGTAGCCCTCGGTATTGCCGGCGGGCAAACTGGTGAAGGTCAGCGTCTGGGCGGCGTTATCACTCTGCCCACGGCGGTAGAGGCGTTCGGCGCCGTCGACAGGCGTAAACCGGAGTATTTCCGGGGACTCTTGGCACCATTCGAGCGAGGCCTTGCTGCCGATGATCTTGAAACGCAGGCCATTACGATGACCAGGCGCTGCGAAACTGGCCCACAGCAAACCGTCTACGCCGCCTTCAAACTCCAGTTGCACCACACAGGTATCGTCCAGCCCCCAGCCGGGTACGACCGTGGTCAACTTGGCATTCAGGCTTGTGCAGCGACGCCCGCACAGGAACTCCAGCATGTTGAAGGCATGCGTCCCGATATCCCCCACAACACCGGTCGGGCCAGCCTTCTGCGAGT
Source organism: Pseudomonas sp. B21-040 (assembly GCF_024748695.1). Lineage (NCBI taxonomy): Bacteria > Pseudomonadati > Pseudomonadota > Gammaproteobacteria > Pseudomonadales > Pseudomonadaceae > Pseudomonas > Pseudomonas sp. B21-040. Next base: position 1,971,546 of record NZ_CP087176.1, on the reverse strand, counting down.
CACCGCGCCAGGCAAGGCTTTTGCTCAACGTCGATACACCCGGCGCCAACCACTCCAGCAAGTACTCGACATACATGAAACGAATGTCGCCAAGTTCTCCAGCCTGAATACGGCTGCGAGCATCCTTGACCATGGGGTAGCCTTGATAGGTATAGGTAAGCGTGAAGAACGTGTCGTTCTGATCGGCAATGCTCGCCAACTCAATGGCTTCTTGTGGGCTGTTGACCAATGGCTTGTCGCAAATGACCGGGATTCCCGCCTGCAGAAACAAGCGGCAAGGTTCAAAGTGCAGGTGATTGGGTGTGACGATGACGACCGCCTCTATGGGGTCGGACCGACGCGACTCGACAGCGGCCATTTCCTCGAATGACAAGTAAATCCGCTCTGGTTGGAGGCCAAGTGCCTCGCCCGCTTCCCGGCACTTGTCAGGGTTCGACGAGAAGGCCCCGGCGACAATGTCGAAGCGATTTGAAAGGCGCATGGCCGCCCGGTGATAACTAGCGAAGTAAGCGCCCTGCCCACCGCCAACCATGCCTACCTTGAATCGCCTTTTCCCTGGAATGTCGCCGGTTAACCTTGCCATCGCTTAAAGACTCCAATAGTTAACGCTCACTCGCGCATGATCTCTGAGTTGAGAACCCCTCTCATCTCCAGCTTTCGAATTCGCAGCGTTAAGTATCGACGGCGGCTTTTCTCTGCACCATTTCGCACACTATCGATACATGACGCGGACTGACGCACTCGCCAATTGCACCAGAAAGCAAGGGTCATGTTCGTAATCTGGAAATTCCCGTTCAAAACCGACGGCAACAGTTGTTACCGACACCAGGTAAGTGTTACTTGCCGGGCTTATCAGTACCCAACTTACGGGGCCGACACAGGTTCCCGGTCACCCTCAGCGGTGACTTCCCCCGCATTGACAGTACGGGGGCATGCGTCAAAGCGCTTACAATCTGACGCATTGACTGATATTGACAGGTTGAACTTAAATATCATGATTGGGCATGGAACATGCTTATTCAAAACATTGAATACGCAAGTGTTTCTCGGCACGGAGCTATACAAACAGCTATTTCGATAACTGATTTATAACCTATATAACCTATATAACCTTCCGCTCTTACATCCAGGCCAACATCGAGATAAAAAATGCCCAGCCGAGGAGATTCGTCCCCCATGTCATTAACTGCTGCCACCTCTCACCCTGAGCGACAACAGGTTCGCAGTGACTTGCAAGCCAACGTGCAAAAAAACCTGAGTACGCTGGTTGAGTCTTGCCGCTCGGTTGCAGACATGTGCCGCAAAGTTGATGTCAATCGCCAGCAGTTCAATAAGTACCTGGTGGGCCAGCACGTACCCTCACAGAAAATCCTCCAGAAAATCGGCCGGTATTTCATGATGGAGGCCGAAGATCTTTTCCGGCCGCCCGCCGAGTTCAAGAAGTTTTATGAAGGCTACGAAAACGAATTGCCGACAGATTTGCGTGCCTCGGCGCAATTCAATCATTTCCTGCCCCTGGCGAAGCAGTCAGCGGATCTGCTCGAAGACTACCTGGGCGTCTATTACCGGTACCACAACTCATCTATCTATAAAGGCCGAATCCTGCGTTCGGTCACCTGCCTGTATCGGACCGATTCGATGGTCCAGTACGTCACCGTAGAACGCTTCCCCTTGCTCGATGGCAGCGGAAAGATCGGCTATTCGTTCACTTATCACGGTTTTTGCCTGTTGCTGGGCGATCGCCTGTTCATGGTCGATTTTGAGGGCAAGCAACGCAATGAAATGACGTTTTCGATTCTCACGCCGCAGCATCGCCGACCGATCCGGTTCCTTTATGGGTTAGTCACCGGTGTGGCGTCGTCCTCTTTCCGTCAGCCCTTCTCTACCCGTATGGCGCTGGGGCTGGTGGACAAAGGCAAGATCCGTAAACATCACCTGCGCAATGCAACCGCTGTGCTTCCCAGCGATCAGTCGTTACCGCTGGAAGTGCGCGAGTACATGACCGGCGACAACGCCACTATTGTCTGGGGCGGTCAGGACTGAGGCGGCTGAGGCCGCCTGCGCGCTGCTCAGACCTGGCGATGCTGGCCGTCGATGACCGGCGGCGCATCAAAAGCAGTGCCAGCCTGCTGCACCGAGGCCGGCGGGCGTTCGCTGTCCGCGTCCTCGTCATTCATTGCGTTGCGAAAACCCTTGATGGATTCGCCGACATCGGTGCCTAGGTTTTTCAGTTTTTTGGTGCCGAAGACCAGCACAACCACCACCAGAATGACGATCCAGTGTTTCCAGTCCAAAATGCCCATTTTGTGATCCCTCTGCTGATGGCTTGATTAATTTACGCGTGAACCGCGGGCGGTAATTATCTCGACCAACGAAGGCCCTTTGCTGTTCAGCGCCTTGATGAAGGATGGATTGAGTTGCGAAGCATGTTCGACTCTCCACGCTTCAAGACCAAAATTTCTGGCGATGCCCGCGAAGTCAGGCGAGTAAGGTTTGCCGTCCGGCAAATTGAATTCCCCGGTCCGATGTTGCCCCACGAGCGAAACGTGCACATCGCTCAACGACTCCGGCCCGCTGTTGTTAAACACCAGGAACACCACGGGAAGACTGTGCATGACGCAGACCGCCATCTCCTGCATCGACTGCAAAAAATCCCCGTCACTGATGGCACACACAACTTGACGTGCCGGCATGGCGAGCTTCGCACCAATGGCCGCTGGAACGGCCCAACCCACCGTACCGACGTTAGCGGTGCAGAAATGTGCTCGGTGTTGATAATCCGGGAACATCTCACCGACTGTCTCCTGGAGACTCTGCGTCCCGACCATCAGCAGCGCATCGCCTTCCAGGACCGAGCTCAGTTGCGCCAAAGGTCTGGGAACCATCAGTGGCAGGATGTCGCTGGCGCCGTTCGCCCGCAAGGTGGAGGGTGACAAACTGGCGTCAACCCGGGCTTTCTGAACAGCCGTCGAGATATCCAGGCAGACAGGGCCGATGCGACCACTGAACATCGTATCGAAGGCCTGGCGCAGGGTCTGCGGTAACTGCTCAATCGACGAAACTCGCACATGCTCTTTGGTGATGCCAGTGGCGGTGAATTCAGGCAAGTCATCGCCGCGATCGGTGTCGCCGCCACTGATCACCAGCATGGCCGAGGAATCCGCCAACGCAACCGCGATCCCGCCCAAGGCTTTCGAGATGCCCAGCGGCGCCGGCAGGAGAACAGCCATCGGACGACCGCAGGCACGAAAATAGCCGTCGGCAAGATGGACTGCGCTTTGCTCCTGTATGACATGAATGAACGGGATGTCGGAGCCTGTCCTCAGCAATGCTTCCACCAAGGCCCACGAACCGTCGCCCGGCACACCGGCAACATAGTCGACACCGTTCGCTTTCAGCGCTTTCGCAACAATCTGACCACCCGTGAGCTTCACAGAAAAAACTCCCATCGAATAGACGCTGGCGCGAGGGCGGATGCACCTTGCTTCGTCTCAAGACCGTCATCGGAGTATTCGCCTGGAACAAACACGGCTCAATTTCGCACCCCCCGCAAAAGAGACGCACGTTGACGCAGGTGAACACCGCCCGTCTCCCGTTCAGGCGGGGCTATGGTTATCAGGAGCCTGCTGCGCCGATTAGGTCACTTTGATGCGTCAGAGTGCGTCGCTTTTAAAGGGGCTGCGAAATTGAGTGCCCTGCCCGCCAGGCCAATACTCGACCCATGAAAACAACAAGCCGAGCCTATCAAGCGCTGGGCGCGCCACGTGAAGCCTTCCACTTGCAACCTGAGGAAAGCGGCGCGCAACCAGCTAGGGAAGAGTCAATCGGACCAGTGGAGGCCAACTGCGCAATGCTCTGTTTACCAGGCAGCAAAGCGCCACAACCTCCCCAGCAGCATGGAAACAATGCTGGCCATAACTCTGCCGATGTACAGGACTGCATGCATAAGGATGTGCCCGGCTAAACCCGCCGAGCCCAAGCCACTTGCAGGTCGCTAATTGTTTGCTAACAACCACCCTAGGCAGGAACTCAAAATGAAAAAAGAAAAAGAGACGGGTTATGGATCAGCCGGCATCAACCTGGATTCGATCAGCCTGAACCGGCGCACCTTTATGCTGGGGGCTGCAGCATCTGCCGCAGGGTTGTACATCAGTTCGTTCGTGCCAAGTGCGTTCGCCGCATCTTCCGGCCATCTGGAGATTCTTGGCTGGGAAGGTGAAACCGGTGATGCGGAGCTGGCCGACTGGCGCAAACAGCGGGGCATTACCGTACGTTCAAGCTATGCCAGCAACCAGGACGACATCACCGCGCGACTGGCCGGCTCCGACCCTGTGCAGCTTGACTTGACCATGTATGCGTTGGGCTACGAGACCATCTATCAGGAAATGGGACTGCTCAAGGCGATCGATACCTCGAAGATCCCAAACTACTCGGCAGAGAATACCGTCCCGCTGTTCTACAAGGGCAGCCGCTGGTACTGGGATGGCAAGCAGTGGGGCATCCCGCTGTTGTGGGGCATGAACACCATCGTCTACAACCCCAAGAACGTGAAGAAACCAACCGAGTACAAAGACCTGCTTGACCCGAAATTGAAGGGCCGTCTGACCTTTGTCGATGACGGTACTTCCAACTGGTCACTCATCGCGATTATTGCCGGTTATGGCGACAAGTTTCCTAACCTGACCCGCGCCGAATTCGACGACGCCTTCGAAAAACTCAAACCGTATCGTGATCAATGCCGAGTCTTTGCAGCTTCCTCGGGCGATGCAGTTTCGCTGTTGGTATCGGGCGAAGTCGACGCGGTGTTTTCGGCGTCGGCCAACACCCCCAGCGAGACCAAGAAGCGCGGCGTAGTCACAGAACTGTCGGTGCCCAAAGAAGGGGCTGCCCTTTGGTGTGACGCCCTGTTCATTCCGAAGACAGCCAAGGATGTACCGCTCGCACTGGAATTCATCAACAAGACGCTTGAAGCGGATACCCAAGCGAAGATGGCAACCACGATGTTCTCTGGCGTGGTCAACAGCAAGGCTGTGCCGCTGCTCCCCGAAGAGCTGAGAAACACTTTCGACTACGCGAACCTGGACAGCTTTTTCGAGAAGTCGAAGCTCTACGGCCAACCGCCCCTGAGCTCCGACAAGTACGTGACCTATGCTGAATGGATCGATCAGTGGGCGAACTTCAAGGGCTCGTTCTAGCCCCCTCGGCAATCCGGTGGGCTGAAAGAACGGCTTGAGAGGACTGTACGAGTGAGTGGGTGCTTGCGGGCACACACTCCTCTGCTCGATGCCGGATGCTGTCCGTACCACTCAGACAGAGCACAGGTCACAACGTGCATGCGCCCGGCAAGGCGCCCTCGTTATCGAAATAAAAAAGCAAAGGCACAAAAATCATGAACGTAGTCAACAACAGCGAGCCCATCCTCCTCGATGACAGGGATTCCAAGGCTGGCAAACACATGAAAATCGACAAGAAAACCCTCAGCGGGTATCTGTTGGCGTCGCCTCCACTGTTCTTTCTGGTGGTGTTCTTCCTCATTCCGTCGCTACTGTTATTGGTCGCGAGTTTCTGGACCGCCAAAACCTTCAGCATGGAACCCGCCGCAACACTGGCCAACTACGCCAAGGCCTTGAGTGCCACTGGGTTTTACGACTCGCTGTGGATCGCCTTGCAGAACGGTTTCTGGACCGCCGTGCTGTCGACGGTCATCAGTGCACCGGTGGCCTACTACATTGTCTATCGGACGCGCTCCAATGCCGTTCTGTACCTGGCCTTGGTCTCCTGGTTCTCCAGCTACCTGGTACGGGTCTACGCCTGGCGCTCGATTCTGGGTACCAACGGCGTGATCAACTCCACCCTGCTACACCTCGGGCTGATCGATCAGCCGCTGGAATGGCTGGTGTTCAGCAAGTTTTCGGTGGTGTTGACTCTGGTGCACATCATGCTGCCCTTCACCCTGCTGCTGTTGGTATCGGGCTTGCGCGATATCAAGAAGGACTACCTGGAGGCCGCGGCGGACCTGGGTGCCGGCGGCGCCACCATCCTGTGGCGCGTGATCATGCCTATGGCGCACAAGAGCATCGTCAGCTCCTTCATGTTCACCTTCGTCCTTGCCGCCAGTGACTATGTCACCCCCCAACTGTTGGGCGGCAGAGACGCGATGACCACGGGCCTGGTGATCGCCAACCAGTTTCGCTCGGTCGGCAACTGGCCACTGGGTGCTGCGATGGCCTACTTGCTGCTGCTGGTTTTCATGCTGGTCTATGCGCTGTTGCTGGGTGTGTTGCGGGCTGCAAACCTGGCACCCGGCAAGCGTTACCACGACTGATGACCGCTCATAAAAAAGGTAACTCGCCATGATCAGGCTATTCACTTACGTCTACATGCTTTTTCTGTACGCGCCCATCGCGATCATCGCGCTGTTCAGCTTTCATTCGTCGGCCTCGCTGTCGTTCCCGTTCGAGGGCTTTTCGACTCAATGGTACGAGGCGCTGTTCAGCAGCCTGGATTTCATGACGGCATTGACCAACAGCGCCATCGTCGCCGCGGGCTCGACCATTCTGACCACCTTGCTGGGGACCTTCTCAGCCCTGGCGCTGATGCGCATGAAGGGCCGGTTCAAATCCATTTTCGCCTTCATGAACTTCGCTCCCATCGCCTTGCCCGGTTTGTTCCTGGGGATTGCGCTGGTGATTTTCTTCTCGTTGATCGGCCTGCCACGTTCACTGCTGACGGTGATCATCGGCCATACGTTGTTCACCTTCCCATTCTTTGTCGAGTCCGTACGTTCTCGTCTTGAGTACTTCGATCTGTCGTTCGAAGAAGCCGCTCGCGACTTGGGTGCCTCACCGCTCAAGGCGTTCTGGCTGGTCACACTGCCCATCATAGGCCCGACGATTGCCGGTGCCGCGATCCTGGCGATCGCACTGTCCCTGGACGAATTCCTGATCACCGTGTTTGTCACCGGCAGCGACACCACGTTGCCACTCATGATTCTTTCGATGATGCGCCGCGCTGTCAGCCCAACCATCAATGCCGCCTCGGTATTCATGCTGGTCGTGACCATTGCCATCATTGTCATCGCCGGCCTGGTCATGACCCTGCGCCGTCGCCGCCTCGAACTTGAACGCGCAGAAACTGCAGAGTAATCGCCATGACCAACAGCATCGAACTGACCGGAATATCCAAGAGCTACGGTAATCTGACTGCCCTGGGCAAAGTCGACCTGACCGTAAAGCGCAACGAAATCCTGACGTTGCTGGGCCCAAGTGGCTGCGGCAAGACCACACTGATGCGCATCATTGCCGGCTTCGAAGAGCCCACCACCGGCAAAGTGGTGATCGATGGCAAGGACTCCACGGCACTGGCGCCGGAACATCGCCCCGTCAACATGGTGTTCCAGAAGTATGCCCTGTTCCCGCATCTCGATGTCTTCGACAACGTGGCTTTCGGCTTGCGCCTGAAGAAGAAACCGCGGGATGAAATCAAGCGTGAAGTGACCAAGGCATTGGAACTGGTGCAACTGGAAAGCTTCAAGAATCGCTGGATCTCCGAACTCAGTGGCGGCCAGGCGCAACGGGTCGCCCTAGCTCGGGCCTTGGTTAATCGCCCCGCCGTGCTGTTGCTCGACGAGCCACTCGCGGCACTTGACCTGAAGATTCGCCACCACATGCTCAATGAGATAAAAAGGATCCACGAAGAGACTTCGACCACCTTCGTTTACGTCACCCATGACCAGGACGAAGCGATGATCCTGTCCGACCGGGTGGTCCTGCTGAACAAGGGTGGCATCGAGCAGATTGGTGGACCGCAGGAGATGTATTGGTCGCCGCGTACGTTGTTCGCCGCCAAATTTTTCGGCGACACCAATATCGTCAACGGCACCTATGGGCTGGGCGATACCACCAGTGGTTATGTCGAGCTTCCGTTCGGGCGCTACGCACACACGGCCAAAAACAGCCTGAGTGCCGGGCCGGTCAATGTCTCGATCCGTCCGGAAACCATCTGCCTTGAGCCAGCCAAGGGCAACCCGCTGGCAGACGGCGCCTTTATCGGAAAGGTCAAAGATACCTCGTTCATCGGCAATCGGGTCATTTACCGCGTCGCCGTAGCCGGCGGAACCATTGACCTCAAATGCCAGCAATTGCCCACCCCCGGCAGCCTCACTCTGCCGCCGGGTGCGGATGTCGCCTTGACCTGCAAACCGGACAGCTTCGTGGTGATACCCGCCTGAACAGCTTTCGTTTGAACGACAATCCCTGCTGCATTTCGCGCAGGGTCTGCCAGTAACGCCAACGCTGGATCACCTCTTCACCAAGAGTCTGATCCGGCGTTTTTTTGACCTGAACGGTGAACAACAATGGTCCAATACATCGTGGTCGGGGGTGGGTCAGCCGGGTGCGTCATCGCCGCGCGCCTGAGCGAAGATTCACTGGCGTCAGTCGTGCTGCTGGAAGAAGGGCCGAGAGACACCCACCCATTCATTCATCTGCCGGTGGGTTTCTATAAAACCAGCCAGGGCAACCTGGTTGAACGCTACCCCTGGGAACCACCAGCCGATTATATCGGCACGCCGAATCCGACCATGGTGCAGGCCCGGGTGCTCGGCGGCGGGAGTTCGGTAAACGCCATGGTTTACTTGCGCGGGCAACCTGCCGACTACGACAGTTGGGCCGATGGCGGTGCCTGGGGCTGGGCCTACAAGGACGTACTGCCGTTCTTCAAGAAATGCGAAAACAATGACCGCTTCAGCAACGACGCCCATGGCACCGACGGCCCGCTCGGCGTCTGCGATCAACATTTCACCCACCCCTTGACCAAACTCTGGCTACAGGCCTGCCAGCAGGCAGGTCTGGCCTATAACGCCGATTTCAACTCCGGGGTGCAGGACGGTTGCGGGCTGTATCAGATCAACGCCAGCAACGGCCTGCGATCGAGCACTTCGGTGGCCTATCTCAAACCCGCGCGGCGGCGCCCCAACCTGACGGTGAAGACCAATTGCCGGGTGCTGCGAATCCTGGTCGAGAACGGTCGGGCCACTGGCGTTGAATACCTGGAGAAAAACCGTCGTCATGTTTTGCGGGCAGAACGCGAAGTGATTGTCAGCGCCGGGGCGATCAATACGCCAAAACTGTTGATGCTGTCGGGCATTGGTCCCGCCACTCACCTGCACGACAAGGGCATCAAGTGCATCCATGACCTGCCAGGGGTCGGTCAAAACCTGCAGGATCACATCGAGGTGTCGTTGATCAATGAACTGCGTCGCCCCTTGAGCTACGACAAGTACAAGACGCCGCACTGGAAGATCGCCGCCGGCTTGCAGTACGCCTTGTTCCGGCAAGGCCCGGTGACCTCCAACGTGGTCGAAGGTGGCGCGTTCTGGCGTACTTCTCTGGCCGAGAACCGCGCGGACGCCCAGTACTGTTTCATGGCCGGGGCCGGCGTCGAGGCCGGTGTAGGTTCCGTCCCCGGTGGCAACGGCTGCACCTTGAACGTGTGTCAGACCCGTCCCCGTTCCAGCGGATTCCTGCAACTGCGCAGCGCAGACCCCATGAACTTGCCCCGCATCGAGCCTAATTACCTGACCGACCCGCTCGACGTGGAGTGCATGGCACAGGCCACTGAGTTTGGTCGGCACATCATGTCCCAAGCTGCATTGGCCGGCCACATTCTGCGCGAGCACGTGCCCGCAGAACCGTTACGCACACGTGACGACTATCGGCGCTTCGTGCGCCAACACGCCCACGCCGCGCTGCATCCGGTGGGCACCTGCAAGATGGGTACGGACGCCATGGCGGTGGTGAACAACGATCTGCGGGTACACGGCATCAATGGCCTGCGGATCGCCGACAACTCCATCGCACCGAGCTTGTGCTCCAGCAACACCAATGCACTGGCAATCATGATCGGCGAGAAAGCGGCTGATCACATTCTGCGTGCTGATCAGGCCCTGTAGCGGCCTGGCCGCGATGGACAAACTCGACGCCATCGCGGCCAACCTCTTACAGGCGGGTCAAACCCGGAAGTTGTTCATCAGCACTTGCTGCCGGTTGGCAAAATCGTTCAGGGACAGGCTGATACGCGCCGATTGATCCGCCTGTTCCACCAAGGCCCCCGTCACATCCCTGATAGCCGAAATGTTACGACTCACCTCTTCGGATACGGCACTTTGCTCTTCGGCAGCACTGGCGATTTGCAGGTTCCTATCGGTGATGATGTCGATACTGCGACTGACATGGGTCAATGCATGTACAGCCTCAAGTACTTGCGCTGCGCTGGTGTCGGCCTGGCGGTGCTGGCTCTGCATAGCGTTGACCACTTCGCTCGCCCCGTTCTGCAGGCTTTCGATGACACCCTGAATCTCACTCACGGAGTCCTGGGTACGCTGGGCCAGATGACGAACCTCGTCAGCGACTACAGCAAACCCTCTGCCCGATTCCCCTGCTCTGGCAGCCTCAATCGCAGCATTCAACGCCAGCAAATTGGTCTGCTGGGCAATAGTGCGGATAACATCGAGGACGCTACCGACTTTCTCACTGCTGTGGGCGAGATCGCGTACCCCCGTCATGGCGCCATTCATATGCGTCGCGAGTGACTGGATGGACTGTGCAGCAGTCTCGATGGTGTCTTTGCAGGAGCGGGCCGCGACATTGCCATCGCACGCGGCAGTCGCCGCCATGGAAGCATGTCGGGCCACCTCCTGAGAAGTCGCACTCATCTCGTGAGCGGCGGTCGCCACTTGCTCAACCTCCCGCAGTTGCTGTTGCATACCGCGGCTGGCGCACGTTGCAATCGAAGACGCTTGGTCAGCCGTGGAGCGGGTGTCCAGTACGCTCTGACTGACCTGAGCGATGATCGGCTGCAGCTTATCGAGGAATCGATTGAACCAACCTGCCAGCACGCCAATTTCGTCCCTCCGCTCAACGCTGAGTCGGCGGGTCAGATCGCCTTCGCCATTGGCGATGTTTTCCAGCATTTCCGATACGCGTCGAATAGGCCGGGTGACACTCGCCGCCAATAATCCCATCAGCAACGTACCCGCCAGAGTGACACCAATCCCGGTGGCCATCTGCACGGTGACCGACTTTTGATTTGATTGATCCAGAACCTGCTGCAACGTAGCGACGGAGGCCATCAACGTGGCACGCGGCACTTCAATAACCGTCATCCAGTGGTTGGCGTTCGGTATAGGGGAAAACGGTACAACGAGCATGATGACCGGGTTGTCAGGATCATCAATGGATAGGGTTTCGCCAGTTTTAGATCCCTCAAACATCTTTGCAGCCTGCCCCGGATAGATGTCCCTGATAGATTTTCCCAGCGATGCAGGATCGTCACTGCGCCCCATGATGACGCCGGCGGCACTGACAAAGGTGAGCTTTCCTTGCCCCTCGAACAGGGAAGCACTGCCTTTCTGTGCAATGTTTTGCAGGCTACTCAACGCCAGGTCGATACTGACCACGCCGATGAACTTTCCGCCGTCCATCAGGGGTAACGCAATGCTCGAGGTCAGTGTTGGCGCTCCATTCAACAAGAAGGAATAGGGCTCGATCAAACAGGGCTTGCGCGTTTTCTTCGGGCAATTCCACCACGCTTTTCCCGGGTCACCGTCATCCTGCATTTCCTTTTCTTCAAGGGCGAAGTTCTGCATGGAAGAGACGTACACCGCAAAACGCCCATTGGCATTGCCGGTGAACTCTGCTGCATTGACGCTGTTCGAGTCGGCGCCATCCAACGCATTGGGCTCAAATGAGAGGCCTACGCCGAGTATCTCCGGCGTGGTTGCCACCTGCGCCCGAATCAGGCGATACAGATCGCCTCGCAGTTGCCTGGCAGCCAATCCATTTTGTCGTGCTTGCCGGCGCATCATTACGACCTGGGTAGCCAAGGAACGGGTAAACATCATGCTGCTGAGGAACCGCTGCTCAATCCCATTGGCCTGCAGGTGTCCGGTCGCCCCAAGGTACTGCATCGAGGCCAGTGACAGCGAGTTCGTGCCGGACTCTCTGACCACCGTTGACGTGTCGCGCATCTGCTGAATTGAAAAGCCCACCAAGCAAAACACCATGACAAACAGGCAACTCCCGGCGGCTAGCGTTATTTTTGTTTTAATCGACAAGGTTCCCATCGCATTGCCTCACTAAAATTCAACTAAAAAAAAAGCCCCCCAGTTGGGGAGCCTGAAAACACTTAGCAAGCGGTAAGAGTGACCCGTAGTACCGAGAAACGACCCTTTTTCCCGCTACCCACTTGCCAAGTGTTGCAACTAACCAGTGACCTGGTGAGATCCGTCGGTTCGATGTTGGAGAACGAACGCTCTCACCCAGACAAACGTTGCGCTCTATAAACGGCAGACATCAGACTGGCTGCTTGTAACGCCGAATGCGGATATCCGCCTGTTCCTTGTGCCCGGCAAAGCCTTCCATGCCGCACAGGCGCGAGCAGTACTCGCCCACCAGCACAGAGGCCTCGTCCGTCAAGACACGTTGATAAGTGCAGGTCTTGATAAACTTGCCGACCCACAGGCCGCCGGTGTAACGCGCCGTCCCGGTGGTAGGCAGTGTGTGGTTGGTGCCGATCACCTTGTCGCCGTAGGAAACGTTGGTCCGCTCTCCGAGAAACAGCGCACCGTAGTTGGTCATGTGCTCCAGGAAATACAGCGGGTCACGGGTCATGACCTGGACGTGTTCGGAGGCAATGCGGTCGGCTTCCTGGACCAATTCGTCCACGGTGTCGCACAGGATGATCTCGCCATAGTCACGCCAGGCGACGGAGGCGACCGGCGCGGTCGACAGAATGGCCAGCTGACGCTCGATTTCCGCCGGCAGGGTTTCTGCCAGTTCAGCGCTGTTGGTCAAAAACACCGCTGGCGAGTTGACGCCGTGCTCGGCCTGACCCAGCAAGTCTGCGGCAATGATTTCAACGTCGGAACTGTCATCGGCGATCACCAGTGTTTCGGTCGGGCCGGCAATCAGATCGATGCCGATTTTGCCGAACAGCTGGCGCTTGGCTTCGGCGACAAAGGCGTTGCCCGGGCCGACGATCATATCGACCGGCTTGAAGTCATCTGTGCCCAATGCCAACGCGGCAATGGCCTGAACCCCGCCCACACAATAGATTTCATCGGCACCGGCGAGGTACATGGCCGTCACGATGGCCGGATGTGGCTTGCCGTCGAACGGCGGAGCCGCTGCCACCACACGCTTCACCCCCGCCACCTTGGCGGTCAATACGCTCATGTGTGCCGACGCCAACAACGGATACTTACCGCCGGGGATGTAGCAGCCCACCGAGTTCACCGGAATATTGCGATGCCCCAGGATCACACCCGGGAGTGTTTCGACTTCGACATCGTGCATCGAGGCTTTCTGCACTTCGGCAAACCGACGGACCTGTGCCTGCGCAAATTTGATGTCGCCGATTTCCTGTTCCGACAGACTGGCCACACACGCGGCGATTTCTTCGTCGGTCAAGCGGAAGGTAGCAGGCTCCCACTTATCAAATTTCTTCGAATACTCCCGAACGGCTGCATCACCGTTTTTGGCGACATTGGCAATGATCTGCTCGACCGTATCGCGGACTTGGGAGGCGATTTCTGCTTGGGCTTCGACGGGCTTACTTTTTTTCAGATAACGAATCATCAATTTGCTCCAGGTGGTTCTTGATGCACGCAACATGCACTCAGCCTTGGCAAACATCTTTTCTCACCCCCCTGCTCCCGGCAATTTCGCAGCGGGTTTATTGCTGACGCGATCTGACGCAGCACAGACGCAAAGTTGAAGCACTGTTGACAGCACCGCCGCTCTGGCACGGGCATCTCTATTATTCGTATAACCTTTTCTTATCAAAAGCGCAGCGAACAAAACTGTTCCGTTGTTTGTGGCCATTCACGCCATCTTGACGAATCTCCAGGCCGACTTGGCCATTCAATTAAAAAATGCACTCCAGGCATTGACAGCGCCGTTTTGAGTGATAGCTTAAATAAGCGGTTATACGTATAACCTAACAATCACAACCAACCAAAGAGGTGACTAACCGTGAGTCGAGTCTTGTATCTATACGGTGGCTGGCCCGGCCATTTCCCCTATGAAATCGCCGCTTGGGCCCGGACCGTTTTCCAGGAGCTGGATTTCGACGTTGAAGAGTCCACAGACATCTTCACCTTGGACAGGGATTTGACCGGTTACGACCTGATCGTCATTGGCTGGAACAACGCAGTTACCACTGAAACGCTGACCGCATCTCAGGAAAACCGCCTGCTCGAAGCGATCGAAAGCGGCACCGGCCTGGTGGGTTGGCACGGTGCGGGCGCGGCTTTTCGTGCAAGCCTCAAGTACCACTGGGTACTGGGTGGCTCCTTTCTCGAGCATCCGATGGGCGAAGGCTTTCCCCATCCTTACCAGGTCAACGTGATCGACCACACCCATGAGGTCACTCAAGGCGTCGAGGATTTCGAGGTGCGTTCCGAGCAGTACTACATGCAAGTGGACCCGAACATCCATGTGCTCGCCGAAACCACGTTCGACGGCAATCCGTTCCCCTGGATCAAGGGTCATCGCAGCCCGGTCGCCTGGGTACGCCAGTGGGGTCAGGGACGGGTTTTCTACCACTCCATCGGCCACGACACCAGCAACCTGGCCGACCCGAACATTCGCCGCCTGACCAAGCAGGGCCTGAACTGGGCAACGCGCGGACGCGCTGAAGGTCACGGCAAAACCACCGCATCCACCCCGCTTTCATCAACCCAAGGAGTCCTGTCATGAGCAAATTGACCGGCAGCCAGATCGTGGCACAAACCCTGAAAAACTACGGCGTCGAGTATGTCGCCGGTATTCCCGGCCACGGTATCTGGACACTCACCGACGCCTTTCTCGAAGAAGACTCGAAACTCAAGTTCATCCAGGTCTTCCACGAGCAGAGTGCCGTGCACCTGGCAGACGGTTACTACCGGGTGTGCGGCAAGCCGATGGCGGCTGTCACGTCCATCGGCGCCGGTGCCACCAACACCATCATTGGTCTCGCCACGGCCTTCACCGACTCCACCAGCCTCATGCTGATCACCGGTGGGCCGCCCACCCACATGCGCGGCCACGGTTTGCTGCAAGAACTGGAGCGCTACACCGATAACGATTTCCCGAAAATCGCCGAAGCGGTGACCAAGCGCCATTGGGTCGCAACGCGCGTCGAAGAGCTGCCGTTCATGATGCACCGCGCCTGGAGCGCGATGGTCACCGGCCGTCCTGGCCCGGTGCACATCGAAATTCCGATGGACGTGCAAGCCGAAGCGGCTGAAGTGACGCTGCATGACCTCGAAGAGCGCACCCCGATCGGCAAATCGTTCCCTGACCCGGCGGCCACCGCCCGTGCCGTGCAAGAACTGCAAGCCTGCCAACGCCCGGTGCTCGTGATCGGTGGCGGTGTGATTACCGGTGAAGCGCACGCCGAGATCCTGGCCCTGGCCGAAGCGTGGAAAATCCCGGTGGTCACCACCTGGAACGGCAAAAGCGGTTTCCCCGAGGACCATGAATTGTTCGCCGGCAGCGTCGGACAGACCGGCACGATGTGCGGCAACAAAGTGGCTTCCACCGCCGATGTGATTATCGCCGTGGGTTGCCGCTTCACCGACTGGTCATCGTCCAGCTACGCCAAGGGCGTGACCTTTGCGATTCCGCCGTCGAAGCTGATTCACATCGACATCGACCCGCACGAAATCGGCAAGAACTACCCGGTGACCGTAGGCATTTGCGCCGACGCCAAGTACGCCCTCGCCGCCATCGTCGAAGGCCTAAAGGGTCAGACCGTCGATCGCGAATCGTACCTTAGCGATCTGCGTGGCTATCAGAATGAATGGGAAACCAAGCTGGCCGGTCGTCGTGACTCGGACCGTTTCCCGTTCACTTCTCAACGTCCACTGGGTGCGCTGCGCAAGATTTTCCCGCGGGACACCATAGTAGTGGTCGGCTCCGGCAATACCCAGGGCGCGGTCAAGCAGACCTTCCCGGTCTATACCCCTCGCACTCACCTGACCTCCGGCGGGTTCTCCTCCATGGGCTGGGCCGTACCTGCCGCCATCGGCGCCAAGCTGGCTGCGCCGAACCAGCCGGTGGTGTGCATCCTGGGTGACGGTGACTTCCTGATGACCTCGCAGGAAATTGCGATCTGCGTGACCAATAACATTCCAGTCGTGTTCATGATCCAGAACAATGCCGGGTACATGTCGATTCGCGGTGGCCAGCGCAAGCAGACCAGCCGCCATATCGGTACCGAGTTCAACCATCCGGATGGCACTCCATATAGCCCGGACTTCAAGGCGGTGGGCGAAGCCTTCGGCCTGAAGTCCTACCGTGTGGAGCGCCCGGAAGACCTAGAGCCGATCCTGCAGGAAGCCCTGGATTTGAACGCGCCGGTGCTGATCGAGGTCCCGACCGACCGCGACGCTGCGGGCCCTTGGGTACCGGGTTGGTGGGACTTCCCGATTCCTGAGTACATCACCGATGAGCGCCAGGACGAATACCGGGAACTGCGCAACTCCGAACAACACCTATAAGAACTGGAGCGGCTCAAATGAGTGATGCATTGATTACGCATCATGCAGAGCTGAATCCACAATCGGGGGCGTCGCGCGAACCGCGCGCCCTCGACGTGGTGACACCTGATGCAGATGGCAATATCAATTGTGATGTGGTGATTATCGGCTCGGGCATGGGCGGTTCGACCTTTGCCCATGCGCTGCGCGACAGCGGACTGGACATTGTCATCGTTGAACGCGGTGATTTCCTGCCGCGAGAAATACAGAACTGGAGCACCGAATCGGTTTTCGGCCAAGGCCGTTATCGCAATGCCGAACAATGGCTGGACGAATCCAACCAACCCTTTTCGCCAGGCGTTTTTTATTACGTCGGCGGCAACACCAAATTCTACGGCGCGATGCTGCCACGGTTTCGCGAAGCCGACTTTGCCGAAATCCAGCACGCCGAAGGCCTCTCCCCGGCCTGGCCGATCAGCTATGCGGACCTGGAGCCCTGGTACGACGAGGCGGAAAAACTCTACCGCGTGCATGGCGCAGCAGGCGTAGATCCCAGCGAGCCTTGGCGCTCAGGCCCCTACCCAAGACCTGCGCTCAAACATGACCCTGCCCTGGCCTCCCTGGAGCAGAGCATGCGCCGGTCCGGGCTCAAGCCTTTTGTGATGCCCGCGGCAGTGGACTATGGCAATGGCGGTGACTGCGTACTCTGTTCAACGTGTGATGGGTACCCTTGCCTGCTGGACGCCAAAGCTGACGCAGAGGTCAGCGCGTTGAGACCGGCCTTGCGCAGTGCAACCGTCAGGCTGTTGACCCGTACCACGATCAACCAACTGAAGACAGCGGCAGACGGGCGGACGGTCACTGAGGCCCACGGCCTGATCGAGGGTCGTGCAGTGACGCTGCGTGCCAAGCGCTTCGTATTGGCCTGCGGAGCCGTGAACAGCGCTGCGCTGCTGCTCAAGTCGGCAAACGAACAGCACCCCGAAGGCCTGGGCAACAGCTCAGGGCAAGTGGGTCGCAATTACATGGTGCACAACAGCACCTTCATGCTGGCGGTAGACCCTCGACGCAAGAACAAGGTGGTATTCCAGAAGACCCTGGCCCTCAACGACTGGTACAGCGCCGGTGCGAACAACGCGTTTCCTCTGGGTAACGTGCAGATGCTGGGGAAAATTCGCGAACCCATGATCAGCTCCATGCGTCCGTGGCTGCCGAAGTTCGCCTCGCGATACATCACCGATCACAGCGTCGACCTGTACCTGACGTCGGAAGACCTGCCCACCCAGGAAAACCGGATCACGTATGACGCGCAACGGGGTGCGATCAAGGTCCATTGGACACCCAACAACCTCAAAGCCCATGAAGGCCTGGTGAACAAGACCAGCCGTGTCATGCGGGCCGCGGGCTATCCGCTGATCCTCAAGGCGCGCATGGGCATTGCCACCAACTCGCATCAATGCGGTACGGCGGTCATGGGCAAGGACCCGGCGTCGAGCGTGCTGGACCTCAACTGCAAGATGCACGACCTGGACAATGTCTGGGTGGTCGACAGTTCGTTCTTCCCGTCCTCGGCCGCGGTCAATCCGGCACTCACCATCGCTGCCAACGCCCTGCGGGTCGCGGCGAACTTCAAACACGAAGTGTCCTGAGCGGCAAGCGCTGCGGTGTAGTGATTACACCGCAGCCTGATGCCATGAGCGCGGTTAAACGCCCGGCACCTTCTGGGTTGAACCACGCACGATCAGTTTGGTGGCGAAAATCTTCTGCTCAGGCTCAAGCCGGGTGTCGGCCGGTGCATTGAGTTGCTCGGTCAAAAGCCTCGCGGCGTAGACGCCCTTCTCCACCATGGGTTGACCAATAGTAGTCAGGCCCAATTGCACCGCTTCGGGAATGTCGTCGAAACCGATCACCGACAGGTCTTGCGGAACCTTGCGATTGAGCGCGTGAGCCGTTTTCATGCAAGCGATCGCCATCACATCGGAACAGGCAACCACCGCCGTGACGTCGCTGGACGTCAGCAGGGTAAACGCGGCCGCTTGCCCGGACGTCGAATCCAGTCCACCAGCTTCGATAATGCTCAGGTCCTCGAATGCCAGGCCAGCCGCATTCGCCGCCTCGACGTAGCCGGTCAGCCGCTCCCTGACAATGCGCTCACTGGCATGCTTGAAACGCTGCGGATCGATCGGACCGCGATAACCGTCAGGGTTCAGACGGTCAATGATGATCCCTATTTTGCGATGCCCCAGATCCAGCAAGTGCTGCACCTGCGTGCGGGCGGCCCCCCGGTCATCGATCCCGACAAAAAAAGCACCTTCCACCAGCGGCGAATCGATCACCACAAACGGAATGTTCTGTTTCACCACCGCCAGTACCGCAGGGTGGTCATCGGGCAGGGTCGAGATGATCAAGCCATCAACCAACCCTCGCAGCGCCAGGCTGCCGTGATTGGCTGCCGGTGTCCGACCGACCAACCGGTTGTTGTTGAGAGGGAACAACGTCAGCGCAACGTTCTCCAGTTCGCCCACCTCGCTGATCCCGCGCAGCAAGGCAACGGTGCAAGGGTCGGCGAACGCCAGGGACAACTTGTCCATCATCATCAACCCGATCGCCCCGATCTTGCCCGAGCGAAGGCTCCGGCCAAGCACATTGGGTCCCGGGTAGCCCAGCGACGCGGCTACGGCAAGGATATGCTCACGTTGGGCCTCGGACAGCTTGGATGGGCGATTGTAAGCGTAAGACACCGCAGGCTGAGACACCCCCGCCGCCAGTGCTACATCTTTCATTGAAACGGATGCCATCGCTTGCTTCCCAACCTTTGTGAAAACCCCGTGCGAGGTCAGTGATAAAAAACGCCACGCGCTCAGTGTAACTGTTGAGGCGAAAACTTCGGAACCAGCCGAGTGGCAGTGACAATGACCGCGATCATTAGCGCGGCAACCACGAGCAGCGCCAGGGGCAGGCTGCTGGCATGGGCGACAAACCCGATGGCGGCCGGGCCCATTAAAATCCCTAGGTAACCCAGGCTGGTGGCAGCGGCAATGGCCAGTTCGCCAGGCATGGTCTTTTGCGCACCTGCCAGCGACAAATAAACCGGAGCGATGTTGGCCAGACCGGCGCCAATCACCGCAAACCCAACCAGGTTCAACAGCCAGTCATTGGCCAACACGACCATCGCGAATCCCAACATGACCACGAGTCCACCGCCGATCAACACCACCCGTGCCCCCAGCTTCAGCAGTATCCGGTCACCGTTCAATCGCCCCAGCGCCATCATCACCGCAAACACGGCGTACCCCAGGCCGGCAAGGGAATGCTGGACACCTCGTTCGTCAGCCAGGAACACCGCGCTCCAGTCGAGAATCGCCCCTTCGGCCAGGAAGGCGAACAGACACAGCATGCCCAGCAGTAAAACCTTTCGGGTAGGCCGGACAAAAATCGGGCTGCCTTCGTCACCGCTGCGCCCCAACAACTGGCGGCCATGGGTCAGGACGAAGGCGACCAGGATTGCCATGACCGCACTGCTGGCCATCAACGGCGTGGCGCCCAGCCATAACAACGCGGTAATACCTGCCGCACTGATAATCGCGCCGAGGCTGAACAGGCCATGGAAACCGGACATGAGTGAACGTCCCGTCGCGCGCTCGACCATCACGCCCTGAACGTTCATGGTCACGTCGACCGACCCGCACCCTGCCCCAAATACCACCAAGGCGAACATCAAACCGATAAAGGAATGAGTCGTCGCCAACAAAGGCAAGGTCAGCAGTACCAGCGCAATGCCCACGTGCATCGTAAAACGACAGCCCCGGCGCGCGTTGAGAATGCCGGCCAGTGGCATCATCACCAATGAGCCCAAGCCCAGGCACAGCAACAGCAGCCCCAGGGCCGCGTCGTCAACCCCGGCCCGGGTGCGTGCATAGGGCACTAGGGGCGCCCAGGCACCCATACACAGCCCTGACAACAGGAACGTCGATCGATAGGCCAACATATGAGGCGTGGTGCACGGCAGTAGCAATTCTTGAGACGACACGAAAACCCCTGCGCTCGGATCAATGCAAGTTATACGTATAACTCAAATTACCCTGTTCGACCACAGGCCACGTTAAAAACTGATCGCCTTGCCGAGCATATCTGCATGCCATATGTCACCTGAATGGCAATCGCCTCCCAGAAACAGTTGACATCAATGCCGTCACCGATATTATTTTTGAACGGGTTATACGTATAACTCTTGTGTGACTCAGCTTTTGCATGAACACCCCCACAAAAACAACAGGGACAAATGCAGCGTGATGAATAACGTTCAAAAAACACCGATCCCCACACGCATCCGCAAGGCGCGTATCGCGACCTTCCTCGGCTTCATGATGATCGGCGCAATGATGTACATCTGGTCGACCGGGGTGAGTGTCTTCAGGACACAACTGGGTTTCACCGGCGAGCTGGGTGATGCGAACTTCGGCCTGATCGCGCTCGGGGTCGGCGTCGGCTCAGCGGCGGGAGCCCTGCTGGTCGGCCGTCTGCTGGACAGCTTCGGTGCAAAACCGGTGATCACCGTCTGCGCCCTTGCCTATCCGCTATCCATCATTCCGTTGGGTTTCGTCAGCGGTTTCTGGTTTGCAATGAGTTTTGGCGTGGTGCTGGGTTTGCTGCGCGGCGCGCTGGATACCGCGTTGAATGCCCATGGTGTGCAAGTCGAGCGGTTTTATCGGCGCTCGATCATGTCCGGCTTCCACGCGTTCTATTCGCTGGGTGGTTTTCTGCTCGGGATGGCCTGCAGTTGGCTGACGGGTTTCTACACCGACAGCGTCAAAGTGCCGTTTACCGTGCTGGGCATTGCCATGCTGATCGTCGGCTGTGTGTTCAGCCGCTGGCTGCTGGGCAAGCATGACGTTCCCGACGCGGCTTCAGGCGACTGGCAAACAGACGCTCAGTCCGCGGATGAAATCGGCAAGCCTCCATCGACCAAAACGCTGCTGGTGATGATTGCACTTGGTGCACTGTTGTTGGGCAGCATGATGGGGGAAAACGCGATTGCCGACTGGGGCCAGGAATACATTCGCCGCGAGTTCTCGACCTCGACGTCCACCGCCGGCATGGCAGTGTCGATATTCGTCGGTGCGGCGTTCATCGGGCGTCTGTTCGGCGACCGGCTGGCGGCGGCCTTTGGTAACGCTCAAGTGGTGTTCGCCTGCGGCACAGTCTGTGTGCTGGGCATGACCCTCACCATCGTCGGCGGCACGGTCGTTACCGGAATTCTCGGCTTTGCGTTGTTCGGCCTTGGACTTTCCTGCATCGCGCCGCTGATGATTTCCGCTGCCGGACGCCGGGACCCGCGACATGCCGGTCGCAACATCGGCATCGTCAATTGCATCGGCTTCTCCGGCATGCTCGTGGGACCCGCCGCCATCACCGTGATCGTCAGCCAGTTCGGCCTGGAGTCACTGATGTTTTTCCCGTTGATCATGCTTGGCCTGCTCGCAACATTTGGCCCGCTGCTGATGAGAGCGCCAAAAACCGCGAAGGGCGTCAAACAGACCGCCGTAAGCAACACCCGCGCCTAGATCATCGGCGAACTGCTGACGATACGCAGAGCCAGGCCTTCATAGGCATCGAGGGTGATGGTGAATTCGCCCTCGGGCGTGAGGTCGCCCTCGACCCGCTCATTGATGATGTCGACCACCGGCCCCGGTGCAATGTTGGGCAAGTGCAGGGTTTCGGTGATCGGTGTCGCGCCAAAGTTCAGCGCGGTGATTTGTGTGCCTTTGCCCGCCGGCAATTCGTGGACCATGATCAATAGCCCTGGGTGCTGGACATCCGGAACCAGGATCTGCCGACTGGCGGCAATATCGTAGGCTCGGCGAGCCGCCAGGATTCGCTTCAGTTGCGAGGCAAACGAATCCGGGTCTTTCAATTGCGTGGGCAGGCTGTCGTACAGGGTTTTCGGACGGGGCATCAGGCCCGCTGACAACAATGCATCCGGGTTCAAGTCCACCAGATCGTAGGCGCCACGGTGAATCCAGCGGGTATCGCCATCGCTCATCAGGTGTTCGACCTGGTCCGCCGGCAGCGGCAGTGCACCCACGAGGTCCCATCCCGATAACGCGAACACACCGGGTTGCATCGCGTTGTACATCACCAGCAGCAAATGAATCTGGCGGATCTGTTGGATATCGGCAGCAGTAATTGCATCGAGATCGCGAATCCCGAGCGCGGCCGTGATGATGCTGGCGGTGGTACACGACACGCCGTTGGTGACGAACTTCAGGTTGTAGGGCGCGTGTTCTCCGGCCAGGCGTTCATACATCTGCTCGCGGATGTGTTCGCGCAAGATGTTGCCGGGGAATGTCTGGCCCTGGAACAAAAAGGTGTCGTGGGCATGCAGTGTCCAGAAATGCACCAACTCCAGCGTCAGCTCGTCATGATTCTGCAAGGCATGGATCAGCGAGCCGGGGTCGATACCTAGCGAACGCATCTGGCGCAGCATCAGTCGCAAAAATTCCGTATCCCCCATCAGCAACGCGTGCTGGTAGGCCGGCCGGGTGATGAAATCGTACGAGAGATCAGCACCACCGTGGGACATCGCGGCGATATCGTCAACGGTCAGGTTTAGTTCCTGAAAACTGAAGCCGCCGGCCTTGCGAATCGCCCCGCCCAGCAACTGGTTACCGGTGATGGACAGAGGATGGCTTTCCGACCAGGCCGTGCCATCGAGCTTGCGTTCCACACCGAGAAATCCGTTGGCATCGAGACGCAGGATTTTCGCCCCCATGACGTCTATGGCGTGCAGCGCGTCGCCGATGATCATCTGTTGCGCGGCAAAGGTTGGGTCCAGCCAGTTCAACGAGGGCTGGCCTTCCTTGAAGTAATGCAAGTACACCCAGCGCCGTGGCTTGCCATCGACGCCCAATATGATCGGCGTCGCACTCCAGTCGGTTTCCTTCACACCCGGTTCGAAGAAAATCACCCGCTGCAACTGGCCGACGATGTAATGCTTGTCTCGCAGCGCATCAACCTGCTGCGGGTTGAGGTTCTGCGCGTCGCGCCCTTTTGCAACGTCAGGGAGCAGCGGCCAGTCTTCATCGCGGATTTCCACCATGTGATAGAGCCCCGGATAATCTTCATAGGCCATCTCGGCCAGACGGAAATCCGCGCCCTTTCCGGTATGAGACGGGATGACATCATCGATGATGACGGCGTTGTGCGCGGCGGCCATGCGGGTCAACGCCTGAAGCTGCGCCTCCGTGCCCAGTTGCGGGTCGATGTCGAAACTGATGCGGTCAAAATTTCCATCGATGGTCGGCGTGTGCTCCGTCCCCCTCAGACCCCCGGACTTTTTCAGCGGCCCATTGTGGATGCCCTGGATGCCGATCCTCGACAGCGCATGCCACAAGGTTTCATCGCCCAAGGCCTCAAGTACGGTGCCGTTTTCCCGGGTAACAATGGAAGACGGATAGGCAGTAAACCAAACCGAAGCCAGGGCCGAAGCGTCGCGAGGTCGGGTATGGGCATAGGGCTGTTGCCACAAGCGTCCTTGTCCCGAATAAAGTAGGGTCCGTTGCCTTGCGGCATGTAGCATGGATTGTTCGACCAACCACGCCACATGGTTATTTTCAGCAGTCGTCATGAAATCCATTGCCTCTAGTTGGGGGGGAGCCTGCAACCGACCCTTGCATCCATTACCAGCAACAATGGCTCGGTTCGTTTATGTATGAGGCCCGGGCGTGGAATTCGTTGCATTGACCTTGGAGAACACTCCTCGCCCCATTAGACAAGATAAAAAATCAGGTGTTGGACATTGCCTACCTGGAGCTTTATTCAATCTTTCCGGACAGGCAACAAACGGCCCAGAGTGTGTAAAAACGCCTTCGCGAACTCTTGCTATGATTTCTGAGGATTTCATGGCAGGGATCGCCCATGAAGCGTTTTATCCAAGGTGAACATCGAGGCCAAGGCACCTTACTTCCCGAGAGTCTCGACGACTACATCAGCGATACCAACCCGGTGCGCGTAGTCGACGTCTTTGTCGATGAACTCGACCTGGTCTCCTTGGTTTTTGACGGTGCTATCCCAGCCGACACAGGCCGGCCTGCTTACCACCCAGCGATCCCGCTTAAGATTTACATTTACGGCTACCTCAACCGCATCCAGTCGAGCCGACGTTTGGAGCGAGAAGCCCAACGCAACGTCGAGCTGATGTGGCTGACCGGGCGGTTGATGCCAGATTTCAAGACCATCGCCAACTTCCGAAAAGACAACAGCAAGGCCATCCGAGGCGGATGTCGCCAGTTCGTCGTGCTGTGTCAACAGTTGGGACTATTCGGAGAAAATCTGGTTGCCATCGACGGCAGTAAGTTCAAGGCAGTCAACAATCGCGACCGCAATTTCACCAGCGCCAAACTGAAGCGGCGAATGGAAGAAATCGAATCGAGTATCAACCGTTACCTGACGGCACTCGATGCAGCCGATCGGCAAGAACCCACAGCTTCAGAGCCCAGTGCCATGCGGCTGGCAGTGAAAATCGCCAAGCTCAAAACTCAAAACTCAAAACTCAAAACTCAAAACTCAAAACTCAAAACTCAAAACTCAAAACTCAAATGAAGGAGCTTCAGGCGATCGAAATCCAGCTCAATGAATCGCCGGATAAACAGGTCTCACTGACCGATCCAGACGCCCGCTCCATGATGACGCGCGGTTCGGGAATCGTCGGCTACAGCGTGCAGACAGCGGTCGATACGCAGCACCATTTGATTGTTGCACATGAGGTTTCCAACATCGGTTACGACCGCGATCAACTCAGCTCAATGGCCAAGCAGGCCCGCGAGGCGATGGCGTCAGAAACGTTGTCGGTAGTGGCTGACCGAGGTTACTTCAAAAGCGAACAAACCTGGCTTGTCCCGGCATCACCGCCTACGTGCCCAAGCCGATGACCTCTCGAGCTAAGGCTGACGGGCGTTTCAATAACGATGCGTTCATCAGTGGAAGTAGTGTCAAACCACCCAGGTTTTAATGTTCCTACCGTTGATTCCCAACGTAGTGAGATGGGGGAAAGGTCGTGGCTTACACGATTGCAGCGCAACCCAAGGCGGCTGCAGCCCTAGGTGTTTCGCTACGAATTCATTCCACCTGCAACCTAACGGACCGGTACAACCTCAAGCTTGTCGGCGTAAGTATGGCGATGCTTGATGGTTTGCTGATCATCGGTAATGACTTTAGTAATCGCGTCGAGGCTACAAACATGCGAAAAGGCCTTGTATCCGAGCTTGGAGCTATCCGCCAGGACGATGGTCTGATTCGCCGAGGCGATCATCGCTTGCTTGATCGGAATTTCCACCGTGTTGATATTGGTGATGCCACTTTCCGGATGCACGCCTTCAGCCCCCAGAAACGCCCAGTCCGTGTGGATGTTCTCGAATTTTTGCACGGTGTCGGGCCCGACCAGGGTGAAAACATTGTTGAGCATCATTCCGCCGGCGACATGCAGTGTAATGCTCGGGTGCTGGGAGAGCTGCATCGCGATCATCAGGTCATTGGTAATGACCGTGATGTTCTTGCGGGCTTTCAAGGCCAGCGCCAACTGAAACACCGTCGAGCCGTTATCCAAGATGATCGATTGACCGTCCTCGATGTAGTCCAGCGCGGCCCGGGCAATGGCGGCTTTGCCCTGCTCATGCATGTTGCGTCGTACGTTATACGGCGTATCGCCTTGGTCGGCATCCTGCGAGGGCAGCACACCGCCGTGGGTACGAATCAGTTTGCCGCTGTTCTCCAGGGATGACAGGTCCCGGCGGATAGTGGAACTGTCGACCGAGAACATTTCGGACAACTCGGCGGCATTGACGTAGCCACGCTCTTTTATGAGTTCCACAATCTGGAGCCGCCGTTCGGACGCTGTCATTTTCTGCTCATTTACTGAAAGGGATTGCACGATTGCGTGCAAAGAGTAGCCATTTAACCCCTTGAACGCAAAAGAGCCCACCGTCAAAACAGCAGCGCAGCGCCCATGGCCCCCGCCCCGTCACCCAAAGTGGACATCACAATGCGCGTGTTTAACTCAAAGCCTTTCGAACGTACCAACGAAGCCTGGACCGCGTCTTCGTATAGCGGGAAAAGCTGCGCCGCACTGCCGCTCAGTACGGTCAGATCGGGCCCGTAGAGCGACATC
Organism: Pseudomonas sp. B21-040; assembly: GCF_024748695.1. NCBI lineage: Bacteria > Pseudomonadati > Pseudomonadota > Gammaproteobacteria > Pseudomonadales > Pseudomonadaceae > Pseudomonas > Pseudomonas sp. B21-040. Next base: position 1,944,859 of record NZ_CP087176.1, on the reverse strand, counting down.
AACGAACCCAGGCCCCGACCGACCTGATTCCCGTACTGCTGAAACAGCCGGGCGATCCGGGAATCGTTCTGATAAAGGTCTCGATAGAAACCCAGGTCGTGCCGCTCATAAACGATCCCGGGCAACAACCTTGCCAGCTCGGCCTGCAACCAGGTGCGTGATGCCAGGGTTTCCCAGCAACCGGACACACCACAGTAGCAAGGCGTGTCCGAGTCACCGATGGGAATATGCCCGCCTTCAGAGTGCGCGCCGTTTGCAGTGCGCAACGGCTGCCCGCCGATCAGCAAGGCAACGCCGACACCGGTTCCGAGAGTAACGGCGAGCATTCTGCGGCTATCGATCCCAGCCCCCAGATGAAACTCGCCCAGGGCCGCTGTCACCGCATCATTATCGATACGCACCGGCACCTGCAGATGCGTCGACAATTCCGCCACCAGCGGAAATGAGGAAAAGGTCGGCAGCGTGCTAGGGTTTTCGATGACACCGGCCACCGTATCCACCGGCCCGCTGGCACCAATCCCCAACGACATCAGTGTCTTGTCATTCGGCACCAGTGCGCGGATGTGGCGAGCCAGCGCCATCGAGCGCTGGTGGCGCTCGAAGCGTTCGAAAGACGATGTGGGCAGCGTGACAGCGGCGATTTCACGGCGATCCTCGAGGATGACCACGCGAATGCCGGTGCCGCCGATATCGACACCGGCCCGAACGCCACCCTCAGCTGCCCCACTCATAGTTTCACCGTGATTTTATTGCCATAGAGGAATTCGCCCGGCACCAGGCCCCGGGCTCGCGCAAAGGTCACTGTAAAGTGCTGAACATACAGAATCCCGGCGATCAGGCGGGTTAATTCATCATGCCCGGGGGTGGGCAACAGTTGGCTCTGAGCGTAAGCCTTTGGCCCGATGGTCACCACCGTCGTGCCATTGGCGAGCAAGTCTTGGGCGAGGGTTTCAAGCGTGCTGTCAGTGCCGTCGCCGATCAACACGGCAATCATTCCCGGGCCTGAGGTTTCCAGCGGGCCGTGGCGAAACTCTCCACCCAAATACCCTTCGGCCATGACCTTGCAGGCTTCCTTGAGTATCAATGACCCTGTCATCGCAGTGGCACCGTCGGCGCCAATGCCTACCAATGTCAGTCGTGGCTCGGCGTTATCGAACGCATTGTCGGTCAGCTGTTGAACATGCTGCCGGTCGTTGATCAGGCTCGCCATGTGCTCCCGAAAATCGTTCAGTGTCGCCAGCAGCGGTGCTTCACTTTCGCCCCGCAGCGCCAGAGCGATGCGGTATTGCGCGACCAGGGTGTTGATGTAGCTTTTGGAGCTGACCGTCGCCTCGTCCCCGGACTTGAGTGCCACCAAAATATCGCAAGCCTGCGCCAGCGTGCTGTTTTCTGCGTTGGTGACCCCGATTATCGTTTTGGGCCGTTTCGTCCCGGTCAACTGCCCCAGCAGGGAGACGATTTCCCCGCTCATGCCTGACTGCGAAGTTGCCCACAGCAAGGTGCTGGAGGTGATCAGTTGCGGGAAATCCAGCAAGCGTCCCGCATCGATGCGCCACACCGGATAGCCACGGGCAGCCAGATCGCGCTCGATCGGCAGCGCGGTGTAATCGGAAGACCCCATGCCGGTGAGAATGATGCGGTCATAGGCCGTCAGGTCCAGCTCAGCCAACGCTACCGGCAGCTCATAAGCCAGCTGGTCATCCAGCGCGGCAATCTGATCGTTAATATCGAGTTCATAAGGACTGGCAGAAAAAGGCATCAGGAAACTCCAAGATCGATGTGCGTGTTTTTCAATGCTATATGCACGATATCGTGCAGTCAATGCACATATACCACCACAAATCCGAACGATATACCCGATACCACTGAGCAAATACACGATAAGGGGTATTGACTGCACGATTTCGCGCATCAATACTCGCAACCTCAGAGGCCCGGTGCGCACTACCGCTCCTCGTACCACAATAAGATGAGGAGATATCGATGAACGACGATCACCCCCACTCGGTGCCGGCCACCGGCTTGCAAAGTAACTCTGTCGGCCTGGTCACCGTGCTGATGCAAAGTATTGCCCAGATCGCCCCCGCTGTCGGCGTGCTCACGACCATTGCGTTCAATACCCAGCAAGCCGGTCTCGGTGCACCTTCTGCGTATATCGCGGCCTTTATCATTGGTTTGATCGTTGCCGTGTCCCTGGCGCAATTGGGCAAGCACTTTCCCTCCGCTGGCGGTTTCTACACCTACGTCAGCGCCACGGTCGGTCCGAGCGCCGGGTTCATGGTCGGCTGGCTCTATTCCTGGATTGTGGCCCTGATTCCAGGTGGCCTGGCCGCGTTTACCGGGTACGTGCTGCAAACTGAAATCAGCAAAAACTATGGAATAGACATTCCATGGCAGTACATTGCCGGCGTCATCCTCTTGCTCGTGGGTTTCATCGCCTACAAAGGCATCAAGACCTCCGGAAAGATGCTGACCGTGCTGTCAGTGGTGGAGATGCTGATCATTGCGGCACTGGCAGTCGGCGGCTTGATTTCTCCAGGTGAAGGTGGGGTTTCTCTAGAGGGGTTCAACCCGGCCAATAGCACCAGTTCCCATGGCTTTTTCCTGGCGGTGGTGTTGTCGATATTCGCGTTCACAGGTTGGGAAGGCGCCGCTGCAGTGGCCGAAGAAGCGCGCAATCCTCGCAAGGTGATCCCGCAGGCCATCATTGGCTCGCTGATTCTGTTGGGCATCTATTATGTGTTCTGCGCTTGGGGCATTCAGACCGGCTGGGGCATTGCGCACCTTGATACGCTGGCCGACTCCAAGGACAGCCCTGCATTCGCCGTCGCTCACCGACTGTGGGGCAACGGCTGGATTCTGATTCTGCTGGCGCTACTCAACTCCGGGATCGCGGTATGCATTGCCTGCACCGTGGACTCGACGCGTAACTGGTACGCCATGGCCCGCGCGGAAGCGATTCCTGGTTGGCTGAAAAAGGTTCACCCCGTGCACCGCACTCCGCACACGGCGATCCTGACTCAAACAGTACTGGCGTTGATAGTCGGGCTGGTTGGCGGCAGTTTCATGCAACCCGACCAGGCCTTCTTCATGCTGGCGACACTGGCGACCATTATTTACGTGTTCGTCTACTTCATGGGCAACATTGGTGTCGCGCGTTTCTTCACCACCGTCATGCGCAAGGACTTGAATGTCATCGTGCATATTATCTTCCCGATCATCTCGACCATCGCGCTGTTCACCGTTCTTTACTACTCCCTCGTGCCGCTGCCGGGGCCTCCGGTGGGTTATGCACCGATTGCTTTCGTCGCTCTGATGATCCTCGGTTTGTGGCGTTTGATGCACCTCAAACGCAGCGGTAGCAACACCTGGAAGACGCTGTCCAAATACGTGGTGGAGAGCGACAGTCGCCCCGCCGCGGGATCGGAACATACGTCCCCCACTGCGAGTCCTGTTTCTGCGACACGCAAAGCCTAAAGCCTCGATTTAAGGCAGCCCCGGATTCACGGGGCTGTTTCAGCCAAACATGTCTTACCGGGTTACTCAAGATGGTCAATAAGGTTAACGAATTTGATTACGTCATCGTCGGTGCAGGATCGGCAGGCTGTGTCCTCGCCAACCGCCTGACCGAAGACTCCAGCGTCACGGTCTGCTTGATCGAGGCCGGGCCCAGCGATAAAAGCATTTTTATCAAGATGCCCGCCGCCCTGACCTTTCCCATTGAAAGCGATGTATTCAACTGGAAGTTCGAGAGCGAACCCGAGCCCGAACTGCATGATCGGGTGATCGGCCAGGCACGCGGCCGCTGTCTGGGCGGCAGTTCATCCATCAATGGCATGGTCTATGTCCGGGGCTGCGAAAAGGACTATGACCACTGGCGCACGCTGGGTGTCGACGGTTGGGACTTTGCCGATTGCCTGCCTTTCTTCCGCAAGATGGAAAGTTTCGAAAATGGCGCAGACCCTGCGCGTGGTGCGGACGGCCCGATCACCGTGGTGCGCAGCAAGGCTGACCACCCGCTGTATCAATCGTTTCTGGACGCCGGCCAGCAATTCGGCCTGGACGACGCCGGCGACTACAACAGCGGCAATCAGGAAGGGGTGCACGTCACCCAAACCACCATTCGCGATGGCGTGCGTTGCAGTACCAGCCTGGGCTATTTGAAACCGGCGATCCGCCGGCCTAACTTGACCGTTCTGACCAACTGCCTAGTCAAGCGGGTGAACCTGGAAGGCAATGTCGCCAGCGGTGTCACTGTGCAGCACAAGGGCGAGCAGAAAATCATCCACGCTGCCCGGGAAGTCGTGCTTTGCGCCGGCACCATCGGCTCGCCTCATCTACTGATGCTGTCGGGTATCGGCAACCGCGACGATCTGGCCGCCCATGGCGTGATATCCCGCGTGCACTTGCCCGGTGTCGGTTCCGACTTGCAGGATCATGTGGTCGCGCCGTTGCGCTTCAAGTCACCCTCGGGCGTATCCATTTGCAAAGAGTTGAATACCTTCGGTCGATTGAAGCTTGGGGTGCAATGGTCGTTGTTCAAGACAGGACTGGGAGCAACGCCTTTCTTCGAAGTGGGCTCATTCTTCAAGAGCAGCGACGATGTCGACTACTTCAATATGCAGCATGAATTCTTGCCCTTCCTGGCGGACTTCCAATCCGGCAAGGTGCACATCGCCGACGGTTTCCAGTACTTCGTCAGCCAGATGCGCCCGCACAGTCGCGGCAACATCACGCTGCGCTCGGCCGACCCACGCCACAAGCCGGTGATTCGCTTCAACTACCTGACCGATCAGCGGGACGTTACGCAGATGGTCGACGGCATTCGCAAAACCCTGCAAATGGTCGAACAGCCGGCCTGGTCGCGTTATCGCGGCGAATCGGTGGACACGCCAGGGCTTAACGCGACGGACAGCGAACTGGCCGCGTGGTTACGCCAGGTGGCCAACACCGAGCACCATCCTACCAGTACGTGCCGCATGGGTGTGGACGATATGGCCGTCACCGACAGCCAGGGTTGCGTGCATGGCGTGAGTCGCCTACGAGTGGTCGATGGCTCCATCCTTCCACGCGTGCCGACGGCCAATATCAATGCACCGATCATCATGGTGGCGGAGAAAATTGCCGCCGCAATGTGCGCCCGCTAAAAGAGCGGCCCTGCCCAGCCGCTACGTGAAAATCGCGGCCGGGCTTATTGGCGATACCTCGCGACATTTGCATAAGGAAAACCGCAGCGATGGCGTACTACCGCACTCCTCACGATGTGACCGCTCTGCCCGCCTGGCAAGCCTTGAATGACCACCGCCAATCCATGCAGGATTTCAGCATGCGCGAGGCCTTCAATGCCGATCCGCAGCGCTTTACTCAATTCACCCTCAGCAGCTGCGGCCTGTTTCTCGACTATTCGAAAAACCTGATCAACGCCGAGACCCGCAACCTGCTGGTGGACCTGGCCAACGAAGTCGATCTCAAAGGCGCGATCAAGTCGCTGTTCGATGGCGAAATCGTCAACTCTTCCGAAGGTCGTCCGGCCCTGCACACGGCCCTGCGCCGTCCGGTCGGCGACAAACTGTCGGTCAATGGCGTCAACGTGATGCCTGAAGTGCACAAGGTGCTGAACCAGATCACTGACCTGGTTGGCCGCATCCACGACGGGCTGTGGCGCGGTTACACCGAGAAGCCGATCACCGACGTGGTGAACATCGGCATCGGTGGCTCGTTCCTCGGCCCGGAACTGGTCTCCGAAGCGCTGTTGTCCTACGCCCAGAAAGGTGTTCGTTGCCACTACCTGGCGAACATCGACGGCAGCGAGTTCCACGAACTGACCATCAAACTGCGCGCCGAGACCACGCTGTTCATCGTCTCGTCGAAATCCTTCAACACCCTCGAAACCATGAAAAACGCTCAGGCCGCCCGTGCATGGTACTTGGCCCAAGGTGGTTCGGAAGCCGAGCTGTATCGTCACTTCATCGCCGTTTCCAGCAACAACGCCGCCGCAGTGGCGTTCGGTATCCGCGAAGAAAACATCTTCCCGATGTGGGACTGGGTTGGCGGTCGTTACTCGCTGTGGTCGGCCATCGGCCTGCCAATCGCACTGGCCATCGGCATGTCGAACTTCAAGGAACTGCTGTCCGGTGCCTACGCCATGGACCAGCACTTCCAGAGTGCGCCGTTCGAACAGAACATGCCGGTGCTGCTGGCCCTGCTCGGCGTGTGGTATGGCAACTTCTGGGGCGCGCAAAGTCACGCGATCCTGCCGTACGACCACTATCTGCGAAACATCACCAAGCACTTGCAACAGCTGGACATGGAATCCAACGGCAAGAGCGTGCGTCAGGACGGCACCCCGGTGTCCACTGACACCGGCCCGGTCATCTGGGGCGGCGTGGGTTGCAACGGTCAACACGCCTATCACCAGTTGCTGCACCAGGGCACCCAACTGATCCCGGCCGACTTCATCGTGCCGATCGTCAGCTTCAACCCGGTGTCCGACCACCACCAATGGCTTTACGCCAACTGTCTGTCGCAAAGCCAGGCATTAATGCTCGGCAAGACCCTTGCCGAGGCTAAAACAGAACTGCGCGACAAAGGCATGAGCGAAGCCGATGTGCAGAAACTTGCACCGCACAAGGTGATTCCGGGCAACCGTCCGAGCAACACGCTGGTGGTCGAACGCATTAGCGCTCGTCGTCTCGGCGCGCTGGTTGCGATGTACGAACACAAGGTTTTCGTGCAAAGCGTGATCTGGGGCATCAACGCCTTCGATCAGTGGGGCGTGGAGTTGGGCAAGGAGTTGGGCAAAGGCGTCTACAACCGCCTGGTTGGCATCGAGGAAACCGAAGCTGAAGATCCGTCCACTCAAGGCCTGATCAATTACTTCCGCGGTCGTCATCGCGGGTGATCTGACGCCACTGTGCCCCGTCGCGAAACGCTGCCTGGTTAAGTGCCCATAGTGCCAATAATACTGTGGTCACGGTGTTGCCAAAACCCTGCTAGCAACGCCGTCTTACAGTACCTCTTGAGTACCTCCTGGATTGTTGAGGCCGATGCCGAATTGACCCACATGCCGACGTAAGACTGCCCCACCTCTATATCGGCACAAACCCTGCACGGGCAATGTTGTTCGAGGAATCAGACTGGGTCAGTGACATCTCGGCAACTGGGTCAATTCGACGTCAGTGCCAACAGCCGACCCGCTGACGGTGCGACCCTGATGCTCACGATCGGACTTACAGCTCGACAGAAACTGGTCAATTCAGCATCGGTCTTAACACTCAAGCCATGTAGTGTTGCTAAATTACACTCAGCCTCTTATAACCAAACTAAATATTCACTTTATTTCGTTATTCTGTGCAGTTATTTTAGTCACTTTCATCGACTGACATCCATCAATCAGGATCGGGGGCTGCATATGGACCCAGAGACTCGTGAGGCAATGGTTCTCCATTTAGCGCAGCCATGATTTGGTCCAGAACCTCAACCTTGGCGTCAAGCATTCCGCAGACGTGGTAAAGATCAGCCAATACGCCGAGTAATGTTTCAACATCATGCTGATAACGAACTGGTGTCAGGGTTATCGTGCCGTCAGGCTGTTTTTCCATGTTCAGCTTGTCGCCGCTGGTTAACCCGATAGCCGCCAGCAGATCGTCAGGCAAAGGTATGATCAGGTCGCCAGTTCCATCTTCAGTGTCTTGGCAGGTAACAATCCATCTGCCATTTTCAGAGAGTGGTGTTGGGTTCATTTTTTTCCCCTGCTGATCAAATGACATAGCTCAATTCTGATTTTGACCCTGCGGACTACTTGGATAATGCAAAAGTCGTGGCGTTCTTTATGGCTGATGCGTAAGGCACCGGGGACGATGCATGGATTGCCGAGGCGATGGCCATTGTTACCCGCGCCAAAATTCGTATCGATGCCGCTGAAGAAGTACAGAATCCATCGTCATATTCGTGAAGGCGTTTTTCTCGCATGCAAGAAATTCGGCCTGACCAGTCTGACGCCCAACATTTAGGGGACCGGAATTTCTTGTACGGAGCGGCAAGACTTACCGCCAATGGCTGAGCCCTCAACCTTGGCAAAGGCATCGATAGCAAACGACGTTAAAAAAGCTATGGTACCTGGAGCACTTCTGCAGACGCACAAGTTTGGCTTGGGCCTCGCCTTTGACGGTGCTGTTGATTTTCAACTTCGGATACTTGGCGTGATCAATAGAATTGTAGTGAGGCAATGCCTGGCTGCAAATCCGATCACCGGAGACTCTCAGGTCTCTATAAGAAGGTTCGCATAATGTGAGGAACGTTATGTTAGCGCCGCTGGCGGAATGGCCGAATCAGGCGCCTGGATAATCGCGAACTCACGGCGCCGGATTTACACATAGCGTGCATGATGCGAGGCTTAGAAGTAGAGGTTTGTGCTGACGAGACTCGCTGAGAGCGCCATTCTATAATCGCTCTATAATCGCTCTATAATCGCTCTATAATCGACTATAAAGTCCTCTTTCTGCCAGTTGAAGGGCTACCTCAATTTCAGCTGTCCTCAAGTTCCACCGTGGAATTTTTGCGAGCTTTTTCAGAAAACCACACAGGTGCAGATAACGCTGTTTCGTTAAATGGCACCGTCATCCAAGCCCACACCCCGGTGGGCTTTTTTGTGGGTGCTGGACGCCAGAGTGGTGGGGGATGGTCCACCACAGCTCTCGACACCTAAATACACCGCTCGATCAACGAGGTAGCCTTTGATGTTGGCGCCGACGCCAGATCGAGTTCATCGGCGAAAACGTCGACCGCCCGCACTGGATTTTCTTCGGCAACGTAATCGTCCAGGCCCGGCAGCAACGTGACTTGCGTCCAAGCCTCCCCTTAAATGAAATCCCTTATGATCGTCCCTCCATGATCTGGACGACCAGAGGATTGGGAAATCGCGGACGTTTTCACTCAAGCTGGGTCGGAAGCTGCCCGCCGTATTGCACTCCTACCAGTCATCAGTTGAGGAGCAAAAAACGGGGCTAAATGTACCTATCCCCATTTTTTTTGCTTGCTCTTCAATACGGCCAGCCTGTAGGACATCGTGCTTAGTCGGAAAGTGGCGTAAAAGGAAGTGAGCGTTTTTTCTAACGCGTTCGGGCACTTCTGTGTCGAGGGCAAGTTCCGTCAGGAAAGCGTGAGTTTGTGCGACGGACCTGGTCCGTTCAAATGGCATCGTCATTTAAGCCTCCACGCGTTGAGATCGTTAGTCCAAGACAAGGCGGCCAGATTCAGTCGCCTATTTTCGCAAGTCTAGTCCTGCTAAAGAAGTTTCTGCAGCTGTCGATTTATCTTCAATACCCGAGGCAGGAGCCGTATTCGGTCATTCCGCAGGTACAGATCTGTGCGGGGTGCGGCAGGTAACTACCGTCCCTGCCGCTACCGGATGAAATACAATAATAGCTTCTAGCCGGTAGAAAATCTTAATGAGCGACGTTTCTTGGCGACGAATTCCGTTTTACCCCCCCCTTTAGCTACCGGCAGCAAGGAAAAGAAAACTTTTCTTTAAGAGCTCAAAGCAGTGGTAAGGACAAACATTCTTTACTTAAGGTTCTGCTGTGTTGACGCCGACGCGGTGTTGACCCAGCTGCCGAGATGGCTGTCCCGGTCCGACTCCTCGCGAACGGTTTCCTGTTCTAAATTGCCGATTTTGAGGTGCTCAGTCTTAAATCGGCGTCGGCGCCTCCCCCCGATCTGCTGGCGCCAACAAATCTATACAGCCGTTGATATCATGCACGCCAGACCTGCAGGAAGGTGGCTCAACATGCCTGTCCCCCGAACCCCGTTCGAAATAACGGAGAATCTCGACACTGAGCAAGCAATCAGCGAATACCTGTCTCCAATCCTGGCTGACGGTAATACCGACGAACTGATACGCGCCCTCAATCATGTGGTGAAGGTTCGCGGAATGACTCGGATTGCAAAGGACTCAGGCATCAGTCGCGCCCGCTTGTACAAAGCATTAGCGCCAGGTGCCAAGCCCAGTTTTCACACCGTAGTGAAGGTAATGCGTGCGATGGGGGTCGTGCTCCGAGCACGGCCAGTACCCACCTGAGCAAAGGAAAGCTCGATGCACCCTGTCTGGCACCCGCAGAAACAGTAGGGGGTGAAAACATTCAGCGGTATCGCTAAGTAATCCCGCCGCCAGCCGCGACTTATCGCGTTCGATACATCACAGGCTTCGACATTTTTCTCTGCAATGCCCATCCGCTCGACGCCCCCCTTGCTTGAGCCCCATCAACACCCTTTGAGCACCTCACGGGGTGCCCGTTTAACTCAAAACCCCACAGCCGTCCAGATCACCGACACAAAGCAAACTGCAGAGTATCGCCCGCTTACTGGCCTCGCATCGAGGCGTGGACGACTAACTCAGTACCGGCCAACCAACCCCTTGCCCTATACCGAAAAGACACCGGCATACTTTTTCTTCGTATCGTATTATTGTACGTAGCAAGTGCCGCCGGCTGCTGTGGGAACAGGCGCGATACATGGCCGCCCGACAAATCGTGAAAAAGCAGATTGAGGTATCGCGGCTGAAAGCAGTAAGGCGAACCGTCTATAGCCCCAAACAATCGCTGGCGCCCCCTCAATGATACCCAAAACGCGCCACTTAACCCGATGAACGGTCATCACCCGTGATAACGCTCAATTATCCCGTGTTAATAAGCTCCATAAACAAGCGTTCGATCAGGGACCTTGTACACTGTAATTACATGCAACGTAATACAGGGCGTAAAAGTAGGGGATCACATGGCTCGCGAAGGCATCACCAAGCAATTGGTGCAACAAGCCAAAACGGCGCTGCTGGCCCAAGGCAAGCGCCCGACCATCGACGCAGTGCGCATCGCGCTGGGCAATACCGGATCCAAAACCACGATTTCCCACTACCTCAAAGAACTCGAAGAAAAACCCAAACCCACGCTTGAGCGTCTCAGCGAGCCGCTGGCGCAGCTGGTTTTGGGTTTGAGTGAACAACTGCAAGCTGAAAGCGAGGAGCAATTGACTAGGGCTCAAGCGCAACTTGCCCTGGATAAAACCCAGTTGGAATCACAGTTTCAAAGAACGCAGAAACAATTAGAGGAACAGCAAGACCACAAGGAGAACTTGGAGGCACGCCTGCTCAACGAGCAACAACAACGACAAGAAGCCACGGCCAAAGTTACCAAACAGACTTCCGATTTAGCTCTCGCACAACAACGAATTGAAGAATTAACCAGACAGCTGCAGGAACAACACACGCAGATCGCGATACTTAACAATGAACGGCAGCATGCCGATGAAATTTTTAAACAGTTTCGTCAAGTACGCCAGGAGGAACACGACACCCTGTTACTGCAACACGCACAACAGGTGACCCAGCTGTCTGAAGAACTACACCACAATTTCGAGAAACTCTCGATTACGCAAAAAGAGCTGATTGAGCTGCATCGCGAGAATGCTCGACTCCTGCAGCAACTCAGCACTCGGCATTCGGCACTCGGCACTCGGCAAAAATTTAATGAATGAGCAATAACCGCGGCCTGCCTATAACTGCAGTTCAAGCAACTTGGCAAGCTGGCTAAGCCATCAGTAAAGTTTGGTAATTTTCATTCGACTATGTTCCGGCCGTTGCTGAAGTTATTCAGCAGACGGGCAACCAACAGCCTCCCCTTTAGCGCAATGCCTCTTGGCCATGACGATTTCTTCCCCGGGAACGTGCCCTTCCCCTCAGGGCTTTACTTTCAAGAGATAGCGACTGCATCGACATAGGAATGGCCTCATAACCGCCTAGTCACCACCGGAAAATGAGACGAACCAGGTTGGGTTCAAAAGTCGAGTGGTATTGACCTGCATCTCACCCTGCATCGAGGCCCTATCAACTCGTGCCATCACTCGCCCCCGAAGTGTCAACACTTAGGAGCTCGAGGGCGTACGTATCAAAACCATGTCAATTTACCAGCAACAGTTAATTACTTTCTATACAGCAGTCTTAACTAATTGTATTTATTACATAATTCCGTACGTCGCGAACTAAAATTGATAAAGGGTACAGGCGTAAAATCATATGTACGCAGTCGATTTCACGTTTTTGAGTGGTCAACTGATCGATGACTAAAAGGCCAGATAACCCGAAGCTCAATAAATATCGAGCTCGTCTTCGGCGGACAAAGGTGATTACTACATGGCAGGTCGGATATAGCCGGAAGCACTAATGCCCTTGTGGACATACAAAGCGCCTCGACCAATAAAAACTCCGATCTGTATGCCATCCGTTGTCGCAGGGGTGGCGCCGTCAGAACATTAGAGGAGTGTCGCAAGATGATCATCACGTCCAAGGAAATGAACCTCGAGAATGGTCCCGCGCGGTGTTCCCCCCGGCGGCGCCGTCAAAATTTCATCGTGGACTTTCCTTCCCTCAAAAATCGCCATTCAGTGGAGTGTGATTCGATACTTGAATCCGCGTACTGCATTTGGTTAGAGCATGACCCAACGGTAGCAAAGTACTACGCGCAACCTCACACGTTCACCTGGACAGACGAAACTCAACGCTATCGCTATACCCCGGATTTCCTTGTGGTGCTGACGAACGGGGATAGTTACTTCTCTGAGGTCAAGCTCGATTTCACCAAACAAAGGACGAGTCGACTGGCGACGCTGGAGAGCTTCCGGGCACTCTGTTTTCAGGAAGGGTGGACCTTGACATGCCACGACCAGCGGAGTCTCACCGGGCCACCCAGTTTTCATAACTTACAGGTGCTTTACAGTCGATCAAGTACTTGGAACGAGCAGCGGCAAATGCATTTCTACCATTACGTGCAACACCGTCATTGGCCGACGACGCTCGGCGATCTGGTCCAAGACAGTGCCGCACCAACCATCGGCACGATTTGCTACAACCTGTTCACAGGACAATTGAGCGCCGATTTGAGCCAACCTTTGACGTTGCACCTCATAGTTGATTGGAAGGCGCCTCATGAGTGAGCAACCGGAAGCACCTACCGTCGGGAGCCAATACATCGTCCATGGCCGAACCATGGAGGTCATTCATGTGGATGAGGAGCTGGTGACGCTAAGGGACTTGGAGCGAACGTACACTCGCGCCCTAGCAGTCGATGCCATGATGTCCGAGTTGTCTCATCACACCATCGTGCCATTTGCCCGCCCGCCGGGTGCGGGCTCCAAAGCATTGGCTTTCCTTTTCCCAGACGATCCCCAGGTGATTGCAGCGCAACGAAAGTATCGTTACGTCGATGCCGCATTTAAGCAATTTGGTGGCCCCCTACCTGTGGAAGCAACTAAAGCACTGATTGATCGCCTCAGCGCTGAGATGAGCGACTCCTCACCGCCCTCCTACAACTCTCTGTACAAATGGCTCAAATACTACAGAGAGCACAACTTCGACCGATTTTGCTTACTGAAGGACAAAAGTGTTGCGCCGCGCGGGAAACGACTGGCTGCAGATGTTGAAGCCATCACCCGCGAAATAATCGATCAAGAATACAAACAAACTACACCACCTACCCGACCGATAACGATACATAGACTTATTGATGGTCAGATCACATTGATGAATCGTCTCCGCGCAGGTTACTCGACTCTGTTGCTCAAGGCCCCCTCGCTTTCAACAATCCAGAGAAGGCTAAAAAAACTTTGTCAGTTCACTAGCGATACTAAGCGTTACGGCTCAGACTATGCTAAGAAAAAGCATCACTCAAGTAAACTAAGCATGGACCCTGATGAGGTGTTGGATCTTGCCGAGATCGATTCTCACCTCGTTGACATTGTTATCATCGACAATCAGGGAAAATCATTAGGAAAAATCCTATGGTGGACAGTCATTCTTGAGATTAAGACTCGAATGATCATCGGCTGGGAACTTTCAACAACGTATCCTTGCGCGGAAAAAACTATTCGTGCATTAAAAAATGCATTAAGGGCTGTACCCGGAGAGGAATATCTTCGCGGTAAGCCCATCCGTTTACGCAGTGACAACGGCTCTGAATTCGTAAATGCGATAATTAGATACTTTTTGGATCGATTGAATATTACGTATGACAGACCTCCACCTTATACCCCCAATGCACGTCCGGATATTGAGCGCCTTTTCAGAACGTTTGAGCTGTGGCTACATGAACAGGCTGGTAGCACGATGTCTACTCCTGCCGAATGTCAATACTATAACTCGGAAAGCGAAGCGGCATTTACCGAAGAGAGTATGAATCGGCACGTCGAGGATTGGGTAGAGAAGATATATCATCAAAGGAAACATAGCGCATTAAATATGCCGCCAGCGATAGCTTGGGAGCGGGCAATGAAAAATGGGCTACCACCAGAAAAATTTTCCGAAGAGGACCTAGATAAACTGTGTCGAGTTATCCAACCAGGAATGATCAGCGCTGCAGGACGAATCAATTTCCTATGCTTAAGTTGGTACGGTCCAGATCTACAAGAAATTCGCTCACGACTGAAAAAAGGGCAACCGGCAATTTGCTATTACAACCCCTTGGATTTAGGTGAAATATGGGTCGCCCACCCAAATGACACGCGTAACCCTGTGCGTGCGTCTGGTACCAACCCCCAGTACCAAAACGGACTCACCCTGACAGAGCATAAGTTATTACATCAACAGTATCTTGACGCGGGGCGAAAATTCGACAACAGCGAGGCCAATGTCGCCCTATGGCGGCTTCGACAGCGTATGGTTCAAGAATACGAAGCGTCTCGACATTTACGCACAACCAAGCCGAATAATAAAACCAAACTCGATCCCTTTTTCGATAACGAAACCAATACCGCGATATCGGAGGACAAGCCGATTGTCGACGGCGAGATCCCTACTTTCATGGTAGACCAATTATGAATATATCCCCTAATGGTATCAACATTGATGAAGCGTTAGAAGCTCTGGCGGCCTGTACGGTCTGGTATCCAGATTATCGGGAGGCAATGCGAATCATTACTAAATGCATAAACACTACGCGCCACCGCAAAGACCCCTCGTCAGCCATGTTAATCGGCCCGACGGGGGTTGGTAAAACCAGACTGTGTCGCATGATTGAAAAGGATCTAGGCCCGACTCAACAGGCTCGGAACTCCGAATGCGACAAAAAAACATGGCCTTGTGTTTATATAGAGCTGCCGGAATCCGCCACAATAAGAAACTTATCCGTGGTCATGGCGCAAGTACTCGGCGGAAAACCAACCGACAATCAAAGTGTTGTTATTTTAGAAGATTTTATCATCCAAAGACTTGTTACGATAGAGGCAAAACTTGTGATTTTGGATGACTTTCACCATGTAGCTGAGAAGGGTTTAACAAAAACCAAAAGCTCACTGTGCAACTGGATCATTAAACTTTTAAACAGATCGGGAGTTGCTTTTTTGATATCGGGGTCGTCCAGCGCAGAAGAAACAATAGATTTAGTTGAGGAGTTAAGCGACCGATTTCCCTATCGCGCCAAACTGCAGCCACTCCCAATGGCTGATAAGGCATCGACGTCTGTGCTTCTGGGTGTATTGGCGAGCTTAGAAAAAGAGATGATAAAACTTGGGCACTTGAAAGAATACGCTCACTTAACTGACCCCACTCCTTACAAGGCCATTTACCTCGCCACTCGAGGGAATTTTAGGCGATTAAGCGATTTGCTGCATGATAGTTTCGAAATCGCGCTCCTAAGAGGGGACTACACCCTGAAAATCAGCGATTTCGCAGAGGCTGCTGCAGACTTGGCATTCTGTTGTTGCCCAAACTACTTCCTCATGTCGCATTCTCAGCTGAACTTTGCATTGAAGTTTCAAACCAACAAATCTAGTGAGACTGCGAAGAAATGAACGCTATTTGTTATGTAGGTATCCCACAAAAATGGGAAAGTCCTAAAGGGGTTATGATGCGAACTGCATTTTACAATGGTTATTCCACTGTTGCCGCTATGTGCGCGGCCCTAAACGTTCCTCTTTATGGAGATGCGCTTGAAATATTAACGGAGCAATCATCACTGCTCACTAGCTTAACCATGGAAGCGCCGGATATCGCACAGTTGCTCTTGGCAAACAGTTATACGGTGAATAATCCGGATGCTTCGCTCTGGATCATCGATGCGGTCACTCTTCATCGCTCGCAGTTTTCACGCCACTTCATGTACTGCCCAGAATGTTTACGCAACAAACTCATTACGGTTTTCCAAGACATACGGGATTTACCTGTTTGCCCGCTTCATGCAACACGGATAATTACGCACTGCCCTCAATGTCATATGCGAGAACATTGGACCAAGGCCAATCTATTTTTTTGCAAATGCGGCTCTGATAGACGAAATACTAAATGTGAAAGCGGCGCAGTATTTGAAGAGGAACGGCTAGAAATATTCGGTCCAGACGCTGACATCCGCGACCTTTCATACATGACATACGTTGCACAAATTTGTGAAAAAATTTGGACCTCAAGAAAATCCACCGAAGATAAAAACTCATGCTTGCTTGAAGACGCCATTCGAAAGCATGCGATAAAAATGATTAGAGCACAGCTTGTAAAATACCCCGGATTCACGCGATTGATGCATCTTTCACCCTGGCGGTCTAGCCACCCCCTGCTGGTAGCACTTTCAAATGAAATCCCTCAAGAACCAGATACTTTCAATGAAAAATGCAAGACCGGACTTTGCTGTGCGGATCTCGAACTGACATTATCTCAGGCAATATATCCATTCAACAATCGAAAACAACTATCAAAAGAAGGCACTTTCATTTCCAGCAACTTTACAATAAACCGATACGGAAAAAGCATGCCGTATTATCATTGCAACACCCCTATTTGCCATCTAATAAGAGTTACAAACAAGCAACTACCGCCACTCAAAATTGAGAAAAATACACCGGAAGAAAAAATTGAAATTATTAATCTTTCCACACAATACGCCGCCTTGCTACTTCACTGCAGCAGACGTACAACCTTAATGCTAACCAAGCTAGGATACTTGAAACTCGCACCGACTAAGTCAGGAAAGGGAAAATCCGTGCTAATCACTAGGAAATCAATAGAACATTTCAATAACACTTATATCTTAATTAGGGAAATCTCACAGCAGCTAAACACGACACCTATACATATCATTCGCGCACTTGATAGGCTAGGTTTCGAAAATGACCACGACGAGCCAGCTCCCTATTTCTATAAAAAATCTAAAATTTTTTCCATAATTGATGAATTGATAGACGAAGTACAAAATCCTTCGCGACACTCTAACAAAGAACCATTAGAAGAACCACCAGAAGAACCAATTGATTTTATTTGGTTATCTACACAACACGCTGCTCTACTACTTCACTGTAGCAGTCACACAGTTCTAGAACTAGCCACGCTAGGATACTTAAAGCGATCAATCAGCAAATCAGGAAAACGAACAGTGTCATTAATTAGCAAAAGCTCAATAGAGACCTTCAACAACTCTTATATTTTAGTTAGTGAAATCTCTCAGCAGCTAAACACAACACCTATACATATCATTCGTGCACTTGATAGGCTAGGATTCGAAAATGGCCATGACGAACTAGACCAACATTTCTATGAACAATCTAATATTAACTCCATTTGGG